>NZ_DATMFZ010000024.1:0-37846 GCF_035556675.1 Geminicoccus sp.
CTATCCCTATCTCTGGCCGCAATACCACGACTTCGCCTCCGACCCGGCGATCCGGCGCAAGCTGGTGGAGAAGGGCGTGTTCCTGACCCAGCTCGAGACGCTGAAGCGGCTGGGGGCGGACGGGGTCGTGATCTGGGGGACGCTCGGGGCGGAGGAGGCCGGGGAGCGGCGGGCCAGGTGGGCGGCGGACATGGACTGGTGGGTGGAGACCAAGCAGTTCATGGCGGCGGAGGGGTATCCAGAGTGTCTGGTCCGGTAGGCGGGGGGCACGGACCGGGCGGCGCGGCAGGAGACCCCGATTCGAGCTGCTGGCCGGCGCGTCGTGCCGATCGGCGGCGGCCATCCAGACCCGTGGGCCCATCTGCTCCGGCACCGCCTGGATTTTGTGTCGTACGAGGACCACGGGGCCGTGGCGGCAGCCCTCGAGGACATCTGCCGCGTGATGGACGTGACTGCCGGCAAAGCAGCGCTTGCCGGCTTCGACGAAGGCCTGTGGGCGCCGCTACCCCTATGATCGGCCAGAGCCGCTGTTCTCGCTATACGACCAGGGGCACAGGACAGGCCTGACGCCGGTTCCCCATCAAAGATCCAGCTCCACCGTCACCGGGACATGGTCGGAGGGTTGCTCCCAGCCGCGTGCTTCCCGCAAGATCGAGCCTCCGGCCAGCCGGTCCTTGATCGCCGGCGCCAGCCAGACATGGTCCAGCCGCCGGCCGCGGTCGCTCAGCGCCCAGTCGCGGTTGCGGTACGACCACCAGGAATACAGCTTCGCGGGCGGCGGGGTGAGCACGCGCAGGGCGTCGGTGAAGTCGTAGGCCCGCTGCAGCCGGAGCAGGGCCTCGACTTCCACCGGCGTGTGGGAGACGACGTTCAGGAGCTGCTTGTGGCTCCAGACGTCCTCCTCCAGGGGGGCTATGTTGAGGTCGCCCACCAGCACCATCGGATGGTCGCGCGCCTCCATCCCCTCCAGCCAGTGGGTCATCTCCGCCAGCATCTCCAGCTTGTGCCGGAACTTCGGGTTGATCTCGGGATCCGGGATGTCGCCGCCGGCCGGGACGTAGAAGTCGTGGATCTCCAGGCCGTTCTCCAGGGTGACGAAGCAGTGCCGGGCATGGTCGCTGCCGCACCAGACCCTGGTGCCCACCGAGCGGAACGGCCGCTTCGCCAGGATCGCCACGCCATGATAGGCCTTCTGGCCGAAGACGTGCTGGTGCTGGAAGCCCAGGGCAGCCAGCTCGGCCGTGGGAAAGCGCTCGGTCTCGATCTTGATCTCCTGCAGGCACAGGACGTCCGGATCGAGCATGGCCACGACCTGGCGGATCAGTTCCAGCCGGATCCGGATCGAGTTGACGTTCAGCGTGGTGATCCGCAGGGGCAAGATCGGCTCCAGGGTCTGGCGGGGAAGAGACTCGTTCAGCGCGGTCGGACGAAGGCCAGGCGCAGGGCCTCGCAGGCCGGGCGGCAGGTACAGCCTTCCAGATGGTCGTTGACCAGGCCGCAGGACTGCATGAACGCATACACGGTGGTGGGGCCCACGAAGCTCCAGCCGCGCCGGCGCAGCGCGTTGGACAGGGCGGTGGATTCCGGAGTCTTGCCCAGGGCCTTCAGGGTGGCGTGGTCGAAGCTCGTGGGCCGTGCTTCCGGCGGCGGCTCGAAGCGCCAGACGAACGCGGCCAGCGAGCCGGCCTCTGCGCGCAGCTCCAGATAGCGCCGGGCGTTGTTCAGCACCGATTCGATCTTGCCGCGATGGCGCACGATCCCGGCATCCTGGAGCAGGGCCTGGACCTCGGCCTCGCCGAACCCGGTCAGGGTCTCGGGATCGAAGCCACGGAAGGCCCGGCGGAAATTGTCGCGCTTGCGCAGGATCGTGTGCCAGGACAGGCCGGACTGGAAACCCTCCAGGCAGAGCTTCTCGAACAGGCGGATGTCGTCGGCCACCGGGCGGCCCCATTCGGTGTCGTGGTAGCGCCGGTAGTCGTCGTGGCCGCCATGCCACCAGCAGCTGGCCGTGCCGTCCGCATCGAAGCGCAGGCCCGTGGTCATCCGTCATCCCGCTGTCGCCAAGAGGCGCGCCAGACCTAACAGCTGCCGCCGACGGTTGCACCTCGAACCTCGGGGCGGCAGGGTCGGCACGCTGCCATGGCTGGCAGAAAGAGGGAGGCGGAATGTCCGAGTTCGTGAAAAGGTTCAGTCTGACCGGGCGCAAGGCACTGGTGACCGGCGCCAGCAAGGGGATCGGGGCGGCGACCTGCGCGGTGCTGGCCGATGCCGGTGCCGACATCGTCGCGGTCGGCCGCGATCAGGCCGGGCTGGACGAGGCCAGGGAAGCGGTGGAGCGGCTCGGCCGGCGCTGCCTGACGATCGTGGCCGATCTCGGCACGGTCGAGGGGCCGCGTCAGGCCTGTGCCCAAGCGCTGAAGGAATGGGGGACGATCGACATCCTGGTGAACAATGCCGGGATCGCGCGGGTGTTTCCCGCCCTGGAGCACAGCGTCGAGGACTGGGACGAGGTGATGGCGGTCAACCTGCGGGCCCCGTTCCTGTTCGCGCAGGCCCTGGCTCCGGCCATGATCGCGCAGCGCTGGGGCAAGATCATCAATGTCAGCTCGACCGCCGGCAAGGCGGCGGTGCTCGACCATGCCGCCTACTGCGCATCCAAGGCCGGCGTGAACATCCTGGGCCAGTGCCTGACGCTGGAGTGGGCCAAGCACAACATCCAGGTCAACGCGGTCTGCCCGACCGTCACGCTGACGCCGATGGGGCGCAAGGTCTGGGGGCCGCCGGAGAAGGGCGACCCGCAGAAGGCGAAGATCCCGATGGGCCGGTTCCTCGAGCCGATCGAGGTCGCGGACGCCATCCTGTTCCTCGCTTCCGACGCATCGAACATGATCACGGGCGAGACGATCGTGGTGGACGGCGGCTACCTGGCCGCCTGAGCCGCCCGGCTCCTGCTTCTCCTACCCTTTCGGCACGGCCGCATCCGATCTCCGGGGCGGCCGTGCGTGCTTACGAGCCTGTAATCTTCTCGCGGAACTCACCTCTGGATACATCCGACGAAGCGGGTGCCCAGACAAGCATTGGGCGGGCCTGCCGCTTGCCGGATGTTGCGCCGCAGCTTGATGAAGAATGCGTAATTTCCGGAAAATATATAGATAAATTTGGTAGCCATGCCATCTCGGTCTTGCGGGCGGCCGGTCCGCAAGATGACGTGCACAAGTCGGACAAAACGAGATGAGCTACTTCAGCGGCGCCCGGTGGAGCGCAGCCATCCTGCTCTTTGGGCTGACTGCGGCGACCGTCCTGTCGCCCCACGAGGCTGTGGCGGACAAGCTCAACGATCGAATCCTTCTGCACCGGGTGCCGTCTCGCGGAATGGAGTATGTCGCGACCTCACGAGCCGGTGCCTCGACTGCAGCCAAGTCCTCGCTGTCAACCAAGGTCAAGCTCAGAATCGACCTGGATGGCGATCCTCTGCTCAACGTCTATTCGAGCGTCCTGCCGCTGGACTACAATCGGAACGGAACTACCGAGTTCCTGCACTGGAACGGCCACCGGATCATGCGCCTCTACGGCCAGGCCGGTAACAAGCTGTGGCAGGTCACCAACAGCTCCGGGCGACGCCTGACCAACGCCTCCTACATTCACCGAGACGGCGCGGCCATCCTGGACCTGAACGGCGATGGCAAGGAAGACGTGCTTCATTGCTGGCAGTCGGGTTCACAGAAGCTCCTGATCGCGCGCAATGGCGTCAACGGCCAGGAGATCCGCCGCGTATCCGTGAGCGATCAGATCAATACCGAGACGTCCTGGTGCAAGATTTCCGTCTACCGGAAGCAGTCCGACAAACAACCCATCGTTCTACTGGCGGCACGTCAGTCTGGTGGCAGTGCCAAGTGCGATGGCAAGAACTACATTGATAACTGGACGCGCGTCATAGCCTACACCACAGGGCTCAAGCAGCTGTGGCAAACGGACATCTGCCATGCCGGCCATCAGTCAGCTGGCGTCGATGCGAACAATGACGGCTATCAGGAGTATTTCTTCATTGGCAAGTACGGACTCGACTTCAACGGCAAGATTCGCTGCAGCCTTAAGGGATGGTCGGCGAAGGACCATGTCGATGCCGTGCGTGTCGCCCGGCTGGACCCGAGTTCCTCCCGCATGGTGGCCGTGGCCGTAGGCGCGACCGGGGGCGGAGCCTTCGACGCCAGCAACTGCAAGTGGCTGTGGGGCTTCTCGAAGACCATCAAGAACCCTCAGGAACTGTCGATTGCCCAACTCGATCCGGCGCCCAAGCCCTTGTCGGTGACCGTCACGCAGCGCGGCTCGGAGCCGGATGCCAAGACCTACATTCTCAACGCCGACGGAAAGATCGTGCGCACGATCGGCGCGCGGATCATTCCGATGCAGAACGCCGAGCTGGACGGCAACGGGCGCACCGACGAGATCCTCGCCATGTTCGGTGAAGTATTCACCGGCACCGGCAAGCGGCTGCTGTCCAGGAACTGGTACTGGAACCTGAAAGGCAGCAAGGTGACGACCGTGCCGAGCTCCAACGTGTACGACCACTGGGCCGCGTTCCCGCTGCTGGTCGACGTGGACAAGGACGGCAAGGACGAGATGGTGGTGTGGGGGCAGAGCCTGATCGTCGCCGCCGAGATCCGCTGACGACGCCGCGCCGCCCGCTGCTTCGCGGGCGGCACCATGCATTTCCGCCTTGCCTCTCAGTAATCTTGGCGCTGCGGCATCGGTGACGCTTGCGGCGGCGTGTCCTCAGTCCTGGCGCGGAAGTTTTGGAGAAAGTCTTCCTGGTATCCGGTAAATTGCGGAATGAAAACTCGTTAATGTGGTGAGATATGGTGGATTGGCGGACATCGATCTTGCCACTTTCCCGAAAGCGGAAGATCAACCCTTCCCCAAGATCCGGTACGTGATCAGGAAAGACAGACATGAAGCTTCAGCGAGCCGCTGGTCGGCCACGCGTGTTTTCGATGATGGGGCTGGGCCTGCTGGCACTGCTGACGGCCACTACCGCCTGGCCGGAAACGGGGCAGGCGGCGGACCTGGAGCTCAAGCTCCGGGACCGGGTCCTGCTTCACCGCAATGCGCCGCGCGGCATGGAATACGTGCCCACATCCCGGGCGGGCTCGTCCGCGAAGGGCAAGAGCGCGCTGAAGGCCCAGGTCGTCCGCAAGATCAACCTGGATGGCAACGCCATCGACAACGCCTATTCCAGCCTCCTGCCGATCGATACCAACAACGATGGCAAGTACGGCTTCGTCCACTGGAACGGCCACCGCATCATGCGGGTCTACGATCCCGGCGGAAAGAAGCTCTGGCAGGTGACCAACGGCTCGGCGCGCCGGCAGGGCTCCGAGGCCTTCATCCATCGGGACACCGCCGCCATCCTGAACATGAACAGCGGTGGCAAGCCGGACATCCTCCACTGCTGGCAGAACGGCTCGAGCAAGGTCCTGGTCGCGCGTGAGGGGGCGACCGGCAAGGAGATCCGGCGGGTCACGCTGAGCGGGCAGAGCAATGGTCCGAAGGCCTACTGCCGGATCGCCGTCTACCGCAAGCAGTCGGACAAGAAGCCGATCATTCTCGTGGCTCATGAGCAGCCAGGCGGTAGCGCCAAATGCCACAAGAGGAACTGGGCGGACAACTGGACCCGAGTGGTCGCCTTTGACCAGAACCTGAAGAAGCTGTGGCATCGCGACACCTGTGACGCAGGTCATCAGACCGCGGGCATAGATGCCAACAACGATGGCTACCAGGAGTATTTCTTCGTCGGCAAGTATGCCCTCGACTTCAAGGGCAAGGTGCGCTGCACGCTGAGCGGCTGGCCTTCCGGCGACCATGTCGACGCCGTCCGGATCGCGAAGCTCAGCCCGAAGTCCTCGCAGATCACCGCTGTCGCAGTCGGCGCTACCGGCGGTGCGGCGTTCAATGCCAGCAACTGCAAGCGGCTCTGGAAAGCTCCGGTCAAGAATCCGCAGGAACTGGCGATCGCCCAGCTCGATCCGGCGCCCAAGGATCTCTCGATCACCATGACCCAGCGTGGGACCGAGAAGAACGCCAAGACCTATGTGCTCAACAAGAACGGCAAGGTAGTCCGCACGATCAGCCGCCGGATCCTGCCGATGCAGAACGCCCAGCTCGACGGCGACAAGCGCACCGACGAACTGGTCGCGATGTTCGGCGAGGTGTTCAACGGCAGCGGCAAGCCGATCCTCACCAAGGGCTGGTACTGGAACCTGAAGGGCAACAAGGTGAAGGAGAAGTCCAGCTCCAACGTCTATGACCGTTGGGTGGCCTTCCCGATCCTGTTCGACGTGGACAACGACAAGCGCGAAGAGATCGTGACCTGGGGGCAGAGCCTGATCGTGGTCGGCCGGCCGGGCTGATCCGCCGCTCGATCGCTGCTGCTCGATGCGGGGGGAGCTTCGGCTCCCCCCGCAGTCGTTTTTGGACAGATCCGGTTCGGGATCAGTCGCTCAGCACGATCCCGTCGGTCGGCTCGAACGCCACCCAGCAATCGGCGCCGGTGCGATACGGCTCGTCGCGCGAGCGCGACTGGTTGTGGCGCAGGACCACGACCCGTCCGGCCTGGCTGGTCTCCACGAACACCTGGCTGTTGTCGCCGAAATAGGCGACCTGCGCGACCTTGCCCGGCAGCCGCACCCAGCCGAGCTCCGGCTCCTCGCGATAGAGCCGCATCTTCTCGGGCCGGACCGCCAGCGCCACGTCCGAGGTGGGAGGATAGTCCCAGGGCACGTCGACAAGCCCGATCCCCTTGAGGTCGAGGCGGGCCTGGCCGCCATCCGCGGAGAGCATCCGCCCCTCGAACAGGTTCATCTCGCCGATGAAGTCCGCGACGAACCGGCAGTTCGGCTCCTCGTACAGGTCCCAGGGCGGCGCCACCTGCAAGACCTTGCCCCGGTTCATCACCGCGATCAGATCGGCCATCGACAGGGCCTCGTCCTGGTCGTGGGTGACGATCACGAAGCTGATCCCGACCTCCTGCTGCAGGCGGACCAGCTCCAGCTGCATGTCCTCGCGCAGCTTCTTGTCCAGCGCCGACAGGGGCTCGTCCAGGAGCAGGAGCTTCGGCTTCTTCACCAGCGCCCGGGCCAGCGCCACGCGCTGCCGCTGGCCGCCGGACAGCTTGTCCGGCTTGCGATCCGCAAAGCCGTCGAGCCGCACCATCTGGATGGCTTCCTCGACCCTGGGCTCGATCTCGCTCTTGGGCACGCCCGAGACCTTCAGGCCGTAGCCGACATTCTCGCGCACGGTCATGTGCGGGAACACGGCGTAGGACTGGAACACCATGTTGACCGGGCGCTTGTTCGGCGGGATTCCGGCCATGTCCTCGCCGTCGATCAGGATCCGGCCCGAAGTGGGATATTCGAAGCCGGCCAGCATGCGCAAAAGCGTGGTCTTGCCACAGCCCGAGGGGCCCAGCAGCGCGAAGAAGCTGTTGTTCGGTACGTCCAGCGTGACGCCGTCCACCGCCTTGAACGAGCCGAAGCTCTTCTCGATGTTCTCGAACCGGACGATCGGGACGCCGTTGCTCATGGTCAGCCGACGCCCTCCGAAGGTTTCTGGAACTTCAGCGCGATCACCGTCAAAAGGACGGTGAACAGGATCAGGATGGTCGAGGCGGCGTTCACCTCAGGGGTCACGCTCTGGCGGACCATCGAGTAGATCTTGACCGGGAAGGTGATCGTCTCGGGGCCGCTGGTGAAGAAGGTGATCACGAAGTCGTCCAGCGACAGCGTCATCGCCAGCAGCGCGCCCGCGATCAGCCCGGTCTTCATGTAGGGCAGGGTGACGTTCCAGAAGGTCTGCCACTCCGAAGCGCCCAGATCCTTGGACGCCTCCTCCAGCGAGCGGTCGAAGCCCTCCATGCGGGCGCGCACCACCACGGCCACGAACGGGAAGCTGAACACGACGTGGCCGATGATCACCTGGCTCAGGTTGAGCGGCCAGGGCAGGCCGGTGGGCCAGCCGATCCGGGCGTAGAACACCAGGAGCGAGACGCCCATGCAGATCTCGGGGATCACGATCGGCAGGGCGGAGACCCCGTCCAGCACCGGCTTGCCCGGGAAGCGGAAGCGGTAGAGGCCCAGCGCCAGGAGCCCACCCAGGATCACCGACAGGATCGTCGAGATCACCGCGATCATGATCGAGTTGGTGAAGGCCTCGATCAGCGAGGCGTTGTTGAGCGCCCGGCCGTACCAGTCGGTGGTGAATCCGGTCCAGACGATGTTGCGGCGCGACTGGTTGAAGGAGAAGGCGATCAGGATGACGATCGGCGCGTAGAGGAACACGAACACGGCGAGCAGCCACAGCCGCACCCAGCCGCGTCGGGTGAACTCCAGGGGCCCGATCGGATTACGCATCGGCCTTCTCCGCCCGTGCCGCGAACCAGGCGCGCAGGGCCAGTGCGATGAAGGTCAGGTAGAGCAGGAGGAACGACAGGGCCGAGCCCAGCGGCAGGTTGTTGGCCGCACGGAACTGTCGCTCGACCACGTTGCCGATCAGCTGGCTGTCCGGCCCGCCCAAAAGGTCGGAGATCAGGAAGGTGCCGAGTGCCGGGATGAACACCAGGATGATGCCGGACACGATGCCGGGCCTGGCCAGCCGGACGATGATCTCGAAGAAGGTCCGCACCTGGCTGGCGCCCAGGTCGAGCGACGCCTCGATCAGCGAGCGGTCGAGCTTCTCCAGGTTGGCGTAGAGCGGCAGGACCATGAAGGGCAGGTAGACATAGACGATGCCCAGGATCACCGCGGTGTTGTTGTAGAGCAGGGGCAGGGGCGCGAAGCGCTCGCCCATCAGCCCGTCCATGCCGACGGGTGTCAGCAGGTATTTCAGCCCCGTCCAGAGCAGGCCGATCCCGTCATTGACGAAGCCGTTCTGGCGCAGCATCGCGATCATCGCATAGGTGCGGATCAGCATGTTGGTCCAGAACGGCAGGATGACGAGCAGGAGCAGGACGTTCTTGTAACGCTCCGGCGCGAAGCAGATCGCCAGCGCCACCGGGAAGGCCACCACCAGGCAGATCGCGGTGGAGACCAATGCGATCAGGAAGGTCTTGAGGAAGAGCTGCAGATAGACCGGCTGCAGTGCTTCCCGATAGTTCTCGAGCGTCCAGGTCACCACGATGTCGACCGGACCCGCCCGCTCGCCCACCGCGAACAGCCAGATCCAGCCGAGCGGGAGGAGGAAGAACAGGAGCAGCCACAGCGTGCCTGGGCCGATGAAGGTCGCGAACACCCAGGGCTGCCGCCGCCAGTACTCCAAGCGCCGTCCTCGCTAGCGGGCCGGCGAGGCGGCCGGCCGGTTCGTCCCTGTCAGGTCCTGGTCCGAGTTGAAGAAGAGCCCTCGGGCGCCGTCAAGCCGCCAGCACCCGGGTCAGGACGTCCTCGAACAGCTTCTCCGCGGCCTCGCCGCGATAGGCCGGCGTTTCCGACTTCGCCAGCACGTCCGCCGGCGGATAGACCTGCGGGTCGTCGCGGGTCTCGGCCGGCAGGAGCTCGACCGCCGGCTGGTTCGGGATCGCGTACTGGATCTCCTCGGCGATCGCGGCATGGATCTCCGGGCGCAGCACGAAGTCGATGAAGGCATGGGCGGCGGTCGGATGCGGCGCACCCTTGGGGATGCACATGCAGTCGATGCCCAGCACGGTGCCCTCGCTCGGCACCGCGAAGTCGAGGTCGTCGTCCTCGGCCATGACCTGGCGCAGGTCGCCCATCCAGTCGACCGCGAGATCGACCTCGCCCGACAGGAGCAGGTCCTGCCCGGTGTCCGGGGCGAACATCTTGACCACGCCCCGCCGCTTCACCTCGAGCAGCAGCTTCTCCGCGGCCTCGAGATCGGCCGGGTCCTCCGTGTTCAGCGACTTGCCCAGCGACTTCAGGGCCGCCCGGACGAGATCGGTCTCGTTCGGCAGCGACACCCGGCCGACCGGCGCATCCGGGCCGAACACCGCCGACCAGGAGGTGGGCGGCTCGGCCACGGCCGACTTGCGGTAGCCGATCACCAGCAGGCTGTAGGTGTAGGGGGCACCGTATTTCAGCCCGGGGTCGTAGCTGGGATTGGCGAAGGCGGGTGCGATGTTCCTCAGGTTCGGCACCAGCGCGTGATCGAGCGGCATCAGCATGTCGCCCGCGACCATCCGCTCCACATAGTTGTTGGACGGAAAGATCACGTCGTAGCCGGGATTGCCCTCGCGCAGCTTGCCGAACAGCTCGTCGGAGGAGGCGTAGAGGTCGTAGCGGACGGCAATGCCGGTCGCGTCGGTGAACTCGGCCAGCGTGTCGCTGCCGATATAGGTGTCCCAGTTGTAGACGTTCACCTGGTCTTCCTGCGCGCGGGCGAAGCGCGACAGCGGCAGCAGGCCGGCGACGGCGAGCCCGCCTCCCAGAAGGCCACGGCGGCGCACAGGAATCATGGGGAACCTCCGAACCGAAAGCGGCTGCCTCGTCCGGCAGCGACATCCTCTGGACGAGCGCAGGATGGCCGCGCGCCGATGACAGGTCAAACCGTGGCGGCCCCGAGAGCGGTGGCCGCCATGTTCGCTCAGGCCGCGAGCACCCTGGTCAGCGCGTCCTCGTAGAGCTTCTCCACCTTCTCGCCCTTGTAGGTGGCGTACTCGCAGCGGGCGAGAGTCTCCTCCGCCGGGTAGATCGCGGGGTTGGTGCGATCGGCTTCCGGGATCAGGTCGAGGGCCGCCTGGTTGGGGCAGCCATAGCCGATCTCGGCGGCGATCGCGGCGTGGACCTCCGGCGTCAGGATGAAGTTGATGAAGGCATGGGCATTGTCCGGGTGCGGTGCGCCCTTCGGAATGACCATGTTGTCGGTCCAGAGCATGCTGCCTTCGACCGGGATGACATAGGCCAGGTCCTCGTCCTCCGCGGCGACCTGCAGGACGTCGCCGGACCATTCCAGGCAGGCATCGACCTCGCCGGACAGGAGCAGGTCCTGGCCGGTGTCGGGGGCAAAGCTCTTGATGCCGGGCTTGATCCTGATGAGGTAGTCGGCGGCGGCCGCGATCTCGCCCGGATCCTGGCTGTCCAGCGAGGCGCCGATGATCTTGAGCGCCATCCGCAGCGTGTCGGCATCCGACAGGAGCGAGAAGCGGCCCGCGACCGCCTCGTTCTCGGTCATGTCCTTCCAGGACTTTGGCGCCGTCTCGAACAGGCTCTTGCGGTAGCCGATCCCCTGCGTGCCCCAGAAATAGGGGGCACCCCATTTCAGGCCGGGATTGTAGGGCGCGTTGGCGAAGGCCGGGGTGATGAACTTGAGATTCGGGATCTTGGCCTGGTCGACCTCGATCAGCATCCCGGCCACGGCCATCCGCTCGACGATGTTGTTCGAGGGGAAGATCACGTCATAGCCGGGATTGCCCTCGCGCATCTTGCCGAACAGCTCGTCCGCGCTGGCGAACAGGTCGTAGCGCACCTTGATGCCGGTGGCCTCGGTGAACTCGACCACGGTCTCCGAGCCGATATAGGTGTCCCAGTTGTAGACGTTGACCTGGGCCTCTTCCGCAGCGTGCGCCAGCCGGCCGAGCGGTGCCACCGCCGCCATGCTGAGCGTGCTGCCGAGCAGATGACGGCGCGACAGAAACGGCATCGGGAACGGCTTGACGCGTCCGGTCATCGGACTTCTCCCCCCAGGCAGGCTGTCCGGAAACGTCGACGCGCCGCGACATCGTGTCAACGCGAGAACGCGGCGGGCCGGCTCAGGAAGAAGCGGACGAACTCGGCCGAAGCGTCCGGGCCCAGGGGATCGGTGTAGGATCCCGCTTCGCTGCCGCCGGACCAGGCATGGCCAGCACCACGGATCGCCCAGTGCTCGTGCACCACCTGGCCGGCGCCATCACGGTAGAGGGTGCGGGCATAGTCGTGCCCGCCCGGGACCCGGCCCTGCTCGACCTCCGCAGGCTCGGCCGGACCCAGCGCGCGCAGCTGGTCGAGCACCGCCTTGGCGTTGCGCGGATGGACCGTGCCGTCCTGGGTCCCGTGGAACAGGATGGTCGGCACCGGCCGCATGGCTTTCGGCCGCCTTCCTGCTGCCCGGCCCTCCCGCATGGCGGCAAAGGCCGACGCCATGTCCTGCGCAGCCCCGAACGGCAGGCCGGAATGGACGCCCACGGCGGCGAACAGCTCGGGATGGAGCAGGCCCGCGGCCAGCGCCGCGGCACCGCCCGCGGACAGGCCGGCGACGAAGATCCGCGTGGGGTCGACCGGGTAGCCGCGCATGACCTCCGCCACGATCCCGGCGATGATGGCCGGCTCGCCCTGCTCCTTCTGCTGGTGGCCAGGCTCGAACCAGTTCCAGCAGCAGGACGGGTTGGCCGTGGCCGGCTGCTCGGGATAGGCCACCAGCAGGCCGTGGCGCTCCGCCTGCAGGTTCATCCGCGTGCCGGCGGCGAAGTCGCTGGCATCCTGGGTGCAGCCATGCAGCATCACCACGAGCGGCAGTGGTGCGGCGGCACAGCAGGACGGCACGTAGAGCCGATAGTCCCGGCTGCCATGCGGACCCTGGAAGTGCCGTTGGGGGAAGGCCGCGCCATCCGGCAGCGGCTCCATTTCGGCCGGAACGGGGCGAGCAGCACCGAGCCCCCGGCGCAGCTTGGCGCCGAGCCTGCCGAAGTCGAGCGTCGCCAGGTCCGGCAGGACCGGACCGGCTTCCGGCAGGTCAGGCGATTCGCTGCCGGATGCGCGCAGGCAGGCGGTCGCCTCGGCAGGCCGGCCGGCACGGATCAGGCGCATGGCATGGGCCATGCGATCGGCAAGGGGATTGCTCATCCGATGGGGGACTTTCCTGGAACAGGAGCAAAAAGGGGGTCAATGGATCCGGTCGCCCAGCGCGGCCTTCACCTCGGGACTGGCGACGAATGATCCCAGGACGACCACCGATTCGACCGTGGCCAGGGCCAGGTCGGGGTCCACATCGGCGGCGATCGTGGCCAGGCCCAGGACGCGGATCCGCAGCCTGCGCCCGGCGGCCCGGGCCGCCTCGAGCTCGGCCCGGTCGTAGCGGCGCAGGCCCAGGTCGAAGCCGTGATGTGCGGCCGAGCGGTTCAGCGCATCGGCATGCCGGTCGATCTGGTTGCGGATCGCGGTGCGGATGAAATCGCTGCGGTTGGCATAGAAGCCTTCGCGCACCAGCAGGTCGATCTGGCCCAGGTCGACGAAGCCGAGATTGAGCGTGATCTTCTCGCTCTCGCTGCTGCGACCGCGCGGCTCAGCTCGCTCCGTCATGTCCTAGACCATCCATGGACCATCCAACTGGATGGTAAGATGGTGGGATGACGAGCTGGATCAAGCTCGCTCCGCCGGTTTTCCGCTCGCGCTGAGCGAAACCGGCACGCTAGGCAACTGGCGGACGGGAGTGGCGGGAGCAGGCGCTTGGAGATCTGGATCGGCCTGGGAGCGGCATTCGCGACGGGTCTGGCCCTGGGCTTCCTGCTCGGCCGCCGCGACGCAGCCGGCCAGCGCGGTGCCACCCGCCATGCCCTGGCCGAGCTGGACAACCGGCGTGCCGAGGAGACCGAGGCCCTGCTGGACCAGGTGAAGCTCGCCTTTGCCGAACTATCCCGTGAGGGCGAGAAGCGTGCCGCCGACGAGCTGGCCCGGGCGGTGCAGACCGCGTTCACCGTCGAGCGCACGCTCCAGGGCCACCGCGCCCAGACCGAACGGGCCGAGTTCGAGGCGCGCATCCAGAACGTGCTGGGCCAGGTCGAGCGGCTGGGCGAGCTGATCCGCCGGATCGAGCGGGAGCGCGCCGAGAGCTTCTCCACCCTGGGCGGCCGGGTCGAGCAGGCGTTCGCCCGTGCCGAGAAGCTGGCCGAGACCACCGCGTCGCTGCGCGATGCCCTGGTCCATGCGCGGGTGCGCGGCCAGTGGGGCGAGCGCATGGCCGAGGACCTGCTGCGCGCCATGGGCCTGGTCGAGAACCTGCACTGGGTGCGCCAGCGCCAGCTTCCCAATGGCACCCGCCCCGACCTGACCTTCCTCCTGGCGGACGGACGGGTCCTGCACATGGACGTCAAGTTCCCGTTCGAGAACTGGGCGAAGCTGGTCGAAGCCAGCGACGAGGAGGCGCGCAGCCGGGCCAGGTCGGCCTTCGTGCGCGACGTGCGCGGCCGCATCAACGAGGTGGCCAAGCGGGGCTGGGCCAGGCCGGAGCACGGGGCGCTACCGCTGGCCCTCTTGTTCGTGCCGAACGAGCAGGTCTTCGCCGGCATGGTCACGGCCGAGCCGCTCCTGGTGGACGAGGCGATCACACGCCAGGTCTGCCTGGTGGGCCCGGCCAGCCTGTTCGCCGTGTTGGCGCTGATCCGGCACGCCGCGGAGGAGCGGCGGATCGCCGAGGGGATGGGCGAATTGCTGGAGGCGCTGCGCGGCCTGGACGAGGGCTGGCGCACCCATCTGCAGCGGCTGGACCGGCTCGGCCGCCGGCTCGAGGAATCGCTCAGGGACTGGCATGAGCTGCGCGGCAGCCGCGTGCCGCAACTGGAACGCCTGCTCCTGCAGCTGGGCGAGCGCAGCGGCGAGGCCGCTGCCCCGCCGGGCGGTCAGTTCAGCGAGGCCGGGATGAAGAACAGCTCGTCCAGCCTGGCCGCCGATACGTCCCCCAGCACATCCAACGTCACGCCGTCATAGCGCCGGACCAGATGGGAGAAGCCGCGCTCCCTGGCGAGACCCGCCACTTCGGCCGACATCGAGGTCATCCCGTCCGGGGTCGGCAGGATCATCAGCCGGCCGTCCTGCGGCGTGTCGATCAGCACGGCGGGCCGGCGCTCATTGCCCATGGGCACGTCGCTGCCACCGACGATTTCCGCCTTCACCGGCAGGGGCAGGTCGATCGGGCGGCCCAGCTGCCGGTCGAGCCAGCCCTGGAGCTGATCCGGTCCGACCTCGACATGGTCGAGATCGACCCCGCCCGCGGCCACCGGTGACGTCTCGTCCGGCATCGCGGCACCGATCGGCATGGCGAGCGCGCCGTCCTCCGCCGGGGCGTCGGTGTGGCCGCCGTCCAGGAGCCGCAGGCTCGAGGCGACCTCCCCGCCAGGGTCGCTCCCCGGACGGACCAGGAACCAGCCGCCGGTGCCCGCCCCGGCCAGCACCAGGCAGACCAGTGCCACCATCGACCAGCGCTGCTCGCGCGGCGCCGTCTCCTGGGGTGGCAGGGCCGTCGCACGGCTGGTCCGGGCCGGAGGCAGCAGGAGGGCACCCGACAAGGGGGAGATGGAGGGGCGCGGCGATTTCGGCGGCAGCGTGTCGCCGGAAGCGGCGGCGCTGGGCAGGCCGACCAGGTCGAGCTCCAGCCCGGTCCACAGCCGCTGGGTCCGCGCCATGGCCCGAAAACGCTGGTGCAGATCGACCTCAAACCGGCGCAGCTCCTCCACCCGATGGCGGCAATGCTGGCAGGTCATCACGTGACGGCGCAGCACCAGCCACTGCGCCCGGCGCAGCCGGCCTTCCAGATACGCCTCGAGATAGCGTTCGAGGCTCGCGCAATCCATGCCTGCCCCCACAACACCCGACCGTCCGGAACTAGGCCGCTACGGCCTGCCATGATCCGCCAGTTCCAGGGCCATGTCCACCCATCGATGTCGCCGCAGGCAGGCGTCCGCCCCGGCGTGCATCCGGGAAAAGGCCTGGACGTCGGGGTTGCCAATTGCCGCCGATCCCCTGAACATGCGTCATACCCGATCGCGCGAGCCGGTCGGACGCCTTCCTGCCCATGGAGTGCCGACCGCGCCCGACGGCGCACGGACAAGGGAGGCCGAGAACGAATGAGTACCGACCGAAACCCATGCAATCTCGCGCTGGTCGGGCCGAACGGTGCCGGGAAGACGAGCCTGCTCGAAAGCATGCTGTTCGTGTCCGGCGCCATTCCCCGCAAGGGCAAGGTGGCCGATGGCACATCGGTAGGCGATCATGCGCCCGAAGCCCGGGCGCGACAGATGAGCACGGAGCCCACCTGCGCCACGGTCGCCTTCGAAGGCCGGCGGCTCACCGTGATCGACTGCCCGGGCTCGGTGGAGTTCATCCATGACACCCGCTCGGTCCTGATGGGCGTCGATGCGGCGGTGGTCGTGGTGGAGCCGGTGCTGGAGCGCCTGGTCGCGGTGGCGCCCTTGCTCCACTTCCTGGACGCGATCCACCTGCCGCACCTGATCTTCGTCAACAAGATGGACCGCTCGGAAGTGCGCTGGCGCGACCTGCTGGCGGGCCTGCGGGCGGTCAGCCAGCGGCCGGTGGTGCCGCATCTCTATGCGATCGGCCGGGGCGAGGGCCTGGTCGGCTATGTCGACCTGGTCGACGAGAAGGCCTGGCACTTCAAGGCCGGTGCCCCTTCCGACGAGATGTCGATGCCCGAGGAGTACCGGGACCGGGAAAGCCAGGCGCGCCAGGAGATGCTGGAAACGCTGGCGGATTTCGACGACGAGCTCCTCGAGCAATTGCTGGAGGACCGGCCGGTCGATCCGGGCACCGTACTGCGGGACCTCGCCCGCGGCCTGTCCGCCGACAGCGTCGTCCCGGTGCTGCTGGGCGTGGCCGAGCGCGACATGGGCGTGCGCCGGCTCCTGCGCGCGGTGGTCGAGGAGGCGCCGGATGCCGGCGTCACGGCGGAACGGCTGGGCATTGCCAAGGACGGCCCGCCGCTCGTCCAGATCCTCAAGACCTACCACGTGCCCCACGCCGGCAAGCTGAGCCTGGCGCGGGTCTGGCGCGGGCCGCTCAAGGACGGCGTCCAGCTGGACGGCTCCCGGGTGTCCGGCCTGTTCGAAGTGAACGGCGCACGGACGGAGGCGGCGGGCGAGGCGGAGAGCGGCACCATCGTCGGGCTCGGCCGGATGGAGGGGGTACGTACCGGCGACGTGCTGGGCGGCACGGAAGGGGAGGCCAGCAGCCTTCTGTCCCTGGAGCCCCCCCAGCCGATGTACGCCTTCGCCCTCCATGCCAAGGACCGCAACGACGAGGTGAAGCTGTCCGCGGCCTTCCAGAAGCTGGCCGAGGAGGACCCGGCGATCCGCCTGGATCTCGACCCGGAGACGCGGCAGACGATCCTGTGGGGCCAGGGCGAGATGCATCTGCGGGTGGCGCTGGACCGGCTGCGCCAGAAGTACCGGCTGGAGCTGGAGACCCATTCGCCGCGCACCCCCTATCGCGAGACGATCCGCAAGGGCACCCAGGCGCACGGGCGGCACAAGAAGCAGACCGGCGGCCATGGCCAGTTCGCCGACGTGAAGATCGAGATCCGCCCGCGCGAGCGCGGCGAGGGCTTCGCGTTCAGCAACAAGATCGTGGGGGGCGCCGTGCCCAAGCAGTTCATCCCGGCGGTCGAGGACGGGGCGCGGGAATGGCTGGCCAAGGGGCCGCTGGGCTTCCCGGTGGTCGACGTCGAGGTCACGCTGCACGATGGCCAGTTCCACTCGGTCGACAGCTCCGAGCTGGCGTTCAAGATGGCGACCGGTCTCGCGCTGAAGGAGGGGCTGCCGAACTGCCACCCGGTGCTGCTGGAGCCGATCCTGACCATCAGCATCTCGGTGCCCTCCGACTATACCTCCAAGGCGCTGGCCCTGATCTCGGGCAAGCGCGGCCAGGTGCTGGGCTACGAGGCGAAGTCGGACTGGCCGGGCTGGGACGAGATCAGCGCCAACCTGCCCCAGGCCGAGAGCCACGACCTGGTGCTGCAGCTCCGCTCGATGACCCAGGGAGTGGGCTTCTTCACCTGGCAGGTCGACCATCTGGACGAGGTGCCCGAGCGGCTGACCCGCGACATCGCCGCCCAGGCCGCCACTGCCGCCTGAGCGGTGGCCCCGAGGTAGCGCCCGTTGCCACAGGTGCTCGGCAGGATCGCCGGCCTGTGGCATGATGGTGGCCATGGGCTTTGTCCTGCACCAGCGCCTGCAACTCCTGGCCGCCCGCCTTGTGGGCGTGGCGCTGCTGCTGCAGGTCCTCCTGCCGCCGGGCCTGGCGCCGCCCCAGCCGATGCTCGCCGGGGCGGACGGGAGGTTCCTGCCGACCGTGCTGTGCGCCGTGGCCGCGGGCGGCACGGACGAAGCGCCCTGGCAGGAGCGTGACGGGCATGGCCACGATCATTGCGTGCTGTGCCGGCTGCCGGGCCTGGCCAGCCTGGGCCTGGGGCCGGAGCCCCAGGCAGCGCTGCCGCTTCCTGCCGACAGCGGCCGGCGGATCGGCCCTCCGCTGGCAGCACCGCCCACGTCCCAGGCAGTGGCCCTGGGGTTCACCGCCCGGGCACCGCCGGCCGTCCTCGTCGCCTAGTACCCTTTGCGCAACGAGGACGAGTGCATGACCAATTCCTGGATCAGGGGCGCCCTGGCGGGCGTCCTGTTGACCGTGGGTGCCGCGGGTGCCCACGCCCATGAATACGAGCTGGGCGAGCTGGCGATCGGCCATCCCTGGACCCGCGCGGTGCCGCAGGGCCAGCCGGCCGCCGGCGGCTACTTCACGATCGCGAACCACGGCAGTGCCGCGGACCGGCTGGTATCGGCCGAGAGCCCGGCGGCCCGGGTCGTGGAACTGCACGACATGACGATCGAGAACGGCGTCATGAAGATGCGGCCGATCGAGGGCGGCATCGAGATCCCGGCCGGCGGCACGGTGGCGCTGGCGCCGGGCGGGATGCACGCGATGCTGATCGGCCCCACCCAGGCGTTCAAGCCGGGCGAGCGCATCCCGCTGAGCCTGACCTTCGAGAAGGCCGGTACGGTCGAGGTCGAGCTGGCGGTCGAGAAGCCGGGGGCCGCCGCGGCCAAGCCGGTGGCCGAGCATGACAGTCATGGCGACCATGGCGGCCACGGCGGTCAGGACACGGGAGGATGAGCATGAAGGGCAGGATCCTGCCCGCCGCGGCTGCCGGTGTGATCGCCGCGGCGGCGGTCGGCATCGTCGGCTGGCAGGCCGGCTGGTTCGAGCCGGCCAGGGCGGAGGCGCCGGAGATCCCCGGCGTGATCCGCGAGGCTCCCGTGGGCGGGCCGTTCACCCTGGTGGCGCATGACGGCCGCACCGTCACGGAGGCCGACCTCCAGGGCAAGCTGACGCTGATGTTCTTCGGCTATCGCTATTGCCCGGATTTCTGCCCCAACGAGCTGCAGAAATTCTCCGAGGTGCTGGAGCAGCTGGGTCCCAAGGCGCAGCAGGTCCAGGCCTGGTTCGTCTCGATCGACCCCGAGCGCGACCGGCCGGAGGATCTGGCCGAGTATGTCGAGCTGTTCGACCCGCGGATCGTCGGCCTGTCGGGCAGCCCGGAGCAGGTGGCGGGTGCGGCCAAGGCCTGGCGGGTCTATTTCGCCAAGGCCCAGAGCGAGCAGAGCAGCGAGTACCTGATGGACCACAGCACCTACAGCTACCTGATGGGCCCGGACGGGACCAATCTCGCGGTGTTCAGCTACGAGGCGCCGCCGGAGACCATGACCAAGGTGATCGCGGACGCGATCGACGCAGGCTGAGCCGGACCTTGAAGGTCACGCCGTGCGGTGGCTCCGGTTGACCCGACGCCGCAGCGCGGCGTGGACCTGGCCTGGCAGAATGCGGCCGAGCAGGCGCTGGGCGGCCGCCCGCGCCACCCGCCCGCCCCAGATCGGCCAGGCCGTGGCCGGCGGCAGCCCGTGGCGGATCGAGATGGTCCGCAGCTCGCTGGCTGCACGCAGCCATTGGCGGTCCGAGGCGCCGCCCAGCCGGTAATGGCCGGCGATCTCCGGATCGTAGACGAAGCGGGCGCCCGCCCGGTGCGCGCGCAGGCACCAGTCATAGTCCATGGCGACCCGCAGGCTCGGGTCGAAGCCGCCGATCTCGTCGAACAGGTCGCGCCGGACCAGGAGGGTCGGGTGGTTGAGCGCCGGAAAGGCCCGGTCGATCCAGGCGGCATAATTTGGGTCGCCCGCGATCCGGTGCAGCGGGCGGCCGAGGCCGTCCTCGCAGACCAGATCGCCGAACACGCCGTCGGCACCGGTCCGCTCCAGGGTCGCGGCCGCGCGCGCGATCTGGTTCGGGCCCAGCCGGTCGTCGGCGTTGAGGAACATCAGCCAGGCGCCGCTGGCGCGGGCGACGCCCTTGTTGAAGGCATCCGCGATCCCGCCATCCGGCTCGCTGACCAGCACCGCCAGGTGCTGCCGCCAGCGCTCCAGGATCTCAAGCGTGCCGTCGGTCGAGGCACCATCGATCACCACATGCTCGATCGCCCGGCCGCGCTGTGCCGCGACCGAGGCGAGCATGGCCTCGATCGAATCCTCGGCGTTGCGGCAGACCGTGACGATCGAGATCAGCGGCAAGCGGGTTTCCTCACAGTTCGGACGGCTTGCGGACGAACAGGCTGACCAGCAGCCAGGGCCCCGCCACCGACAGGAGCAGGACGCCCAGCAGCGGGACGAACTCGGTCAGGTGGAGCGGCAGCCCGTTCTGCACGAGGTTGCGGTACATCAGGTAGCACAGGACCAGGCCTGCGAGCCCGCACAGGACCGTCAGCCCGGTGCGCAGCCGCCGAAAGAACAAGTAGCGCCGATAGGCGCTGCGATGTCGCACAGCCATCGTCGTTCCCTTCGTCTGGTGAGGGAACGACTCTACGCAATTGCTGCATTGCAGCAACCGCTCTGGCTGCGACATTGACGTTTCCGGAAGCAGAACCGGTCATGTCCGCAGTTCTCTCACGGCATCGTGAGCGAAGATGGGTCTCACCAGGTCCCGACGTTCTCGGCCGACTTCCAGGGCTCTGCCGGCTCCTTGGCACCGCCCTTCTGCAGCAGCTCGATCGAGATGCCGTCGGGCGAGCGCACGAACGCCATCCGGCCGTCGCGCGGCGGGCGGTTGATGGTCACCCCGTTGTCCTGGAGGTGCTGGCAGAAGGCGTAGATGTCGTCGACCTCGTAGGCGAGATGGCCGAAATTGCGGCCACCGGTATAGGTCTCGGGATCCCAGTTGTAGGTGAGCTCGATCGGTGCCTCCGGCGTTTCGGGTGCCGCCAGGAACACCAGCGTGTAGCGGCCCTTCTCGCTTTCGCTCCGCCGGACCTCCTTGAGGCCCAGCAGGTCGCGGTAGAAATGCAGCGACTGCTCGAGATCGGTCACCCGGACCATGGTGTGCAGATAGCGCAAGCTCGTTCCTCCAGCTGGGGTGGCCGCGCCTGATGTAGAGCGCCGGAGGGCCGCCCGCCACCTGGAGCTGGCCGCGGTCGACCCAGCGGCGGTGGTGGCAGGTGAGGGATCGGCGGCGTATGCTCGGGCCGGCGGCATGCCGGCCCGAGCCGGCATTGCCCTCTTGCTGCTGCCGGAGAAAACCCCTTGTCCGCGTTGCCGAGCCTTGCCGCCGACTTCCCGACCCCGGAGCTCGAGGCCTGGGAAGCCCTGGTCCTCAAGGGGCTGAAGGGTGCCGGCTTCGAGGAGCGGCTGGTGGCGCACACCGAGGACGGGCTGCGCATCGAGCCGCTCTACACCAGGCGGGACGAGCTGCCCGAAGCGCCCCCGCCCGGCCAGGCACCTTGGCTGCGCGGCACGGCGATGGGCCGGACCGCCTGGGACATCCGGGCCCGCTGCACGCTGGCCGACCTGATCGCCGCCAACCGGGCGATCCTGGCCGACCTGGCGGGCGGGGCGGGGTCGGTGGTGCTGGCCGCCCGGGGGCGGAACAGTGCCGACCTGCGCCAGATGCTGGACGGGGTGCTGCCGGAACTGGCCCCGGTCCATCTGGAGCGTGATCCGGGCGAACCGCTCGACCTGCCGGCCGGCGTGCTGGTGGAGCTCGATCCGCTGGAGCCATGGGCGCGCGGTGACGCGGCCGACCCGGACGAGACCGCCCGGCACATCGTCGCCGCGGGCCTCGCCGGCCGCGACGATGTCCGCTTCGCCCTGGGCGGCCCGATCTTCGACGATGCCGGTGCCAGCGACGCCGAGGAGATCGGCCTGACCATCGCCCTGGCGGTGGACCTCACCCGCCGGCTGGAGGAGGTGCAGGAGCCCGGCCGGGTGCTGGAGCGGGCGATCCTGCGGGTCACCACCAGTGCCGACTTCTTCGGCGGCATCGCCAAGCTGCGTGCCCTGCGCCGTCTATGGGGGCGGGTGGCCGAGATCCTGGAGCTGCCAGCGCTCCGTCCGACCGTGCACGCGACCAGCTCGGCGCGGATGCTGACCCGCTATGACCGCTGGACCAATCTCCTGCGCAACACGATCGCCGCCGCGGCCGCCGGCCTGGGCGGCGCCGACGCGGTGACCGTGCTGCCGCACGACCATGCCTGCACGGAGCCCGACCCGTTCGCCGCGCGGATGGCGCGCAACATCCAGAACGTCCTGCTGGAAGAAAGCCGCCTGGGCCTGGTGGCCGATCCTGCCGGCGGGAGCTGGCATGTCGAGCAGCTTTCCGAGCAGCTGGCCGAGGCCGGCTGGGCGGTGCTGCAGCGGGTCGAGGCCGCGGGCGGCATGGCTGCCGCCTGCCGGGCGGGCCTGGTGGAGGACCTGCTCGCCGAGCGCCGGGCCAGCCGCCGGACCCGGGTGGCAACGCGCCGGCGGCCGATCCTGGGGGTGAGCCTCTATCCGGACGCGGGCGAGCGCGAGGTGCCGCCCAAGCGGGACCAGCAGCCCGGCCGGCGCCTGCCGCGGATCCGCGATGCCCAGGAGCTGGAAGACCTGCGCGATCGGGTGCTCCAGGCCGGTCTGGCGCCGGTGCCGGTCCTGACCCTGGGGCCGGCTGCACGGCACACGGGGCGGCTGGGCTTCGCCCAGGGGCTCCTGGCGGCTGCCGGTCTCGAAGCCGCGGTCATTGACCGACCTGATGCAGTACCGCCGGAGGCGCGCCTCGTGCTGATCGCCGGGGACGATGCCGATTATGCCGAAGGCGGCGTGGCGGCGGTCCGTCGTCTGCGCGAAACCGGCATCAATGACGTGCATCTCATGGGGCAGCCGCGCGATGTCGCCCCGGCGCTGGCGGAGGCCGGCGTCGGCCGTTTCGTGCGGCAGGGCGACGACCTGATGGCCTATCTGGAAGACGTGGTGGAGCAGCTGCGATGAGCAAGGTTCCGAGCCTCGCCGGCCTGCCGCTCGGGCCGCGCCCGGCGGCTACCGCCAGCGCCCCGCAGCCGGCCTGCTTCGATACGCCCGAGGGGATCGGGCTCGCCCCCCTCTACGGCTCGGCCGACCGGGCGGGCATCGCAACGCTGGACAGCCTGCCCGGAATCCCGCCGTTCGTGCGCGGGCCGTATCCGACCATGTACGTCCAGTCGCCCTGGACGATCCGGCAATATGCCGGCTTCTCCACCGCCGCGGCGAGCAATGCCTTCTACCGGCGCAACCTCGCCGCCGGGCAGAAAGGGCTGTCGATCGCCTTCGACCTCGCCACCCATCGCGGCTACGACAGCGACCATCCGCGCGTGATGGGCGATGTCGGGATGGCCGGGGTGGCGATCGATTCGATCCTGGACATGCGCGAGCTGTTCGCCGGCATCCCGCTCGACCGGATGAGCGTGTCGATGACCATGAACGGGGCGGTCCTGCCGATTCTCGCTCTGTTCGTGGTGGCGGCGGAAGAGCAGGGGGTGCCGCCCGAGAAGCTGACCGGGACCATCCAGAACGACATCCTCAAGGAGTTCATGGTCCGCAACACCTACATCTTCCCGCCCCGGCACAGCATGCGGGTGATCTCGGACATCTTCGCGTTTACCGCCGAGCGGATGCCGAAGTTCAACTCGATCAGCATTTCCGGCTACCACATGCAGGAGGCCGGGGCGACCGCGGACCTGGAGCTCGCCTACACGCTGGCGGACGGCGTGGAATACGTCCGGGCCGGCCTAGCCGCCGGGCTGAAGGTCGATGCGTTCGCGCCGCGCCTGTCGTTCTTCTGGGCGATCGGCATGAACTATTTCATGGAGATCGCCAAGCTGCGTGCCGGACGGCTGCTCTGGGCGAAGCTCATGAAGCAGTTCGACCCGGCCGACCCCCGCTCGCTCAGCCTGCGCACCCACTGCCAGACCAGCGGCTGGTCGCTCACCGCTCAGGACGTGTTCAACAACGTCACCCGCACCATGATCGAGGCGATGGCCGCCACCCAGGGCCATACCCAGTCGCTGCACACCAACTCGCTGGACGAGGCGCTGGCCCTGCCGACCGACTTCTCCGCCCGGATCGCACGCAACACCCAGATCCTGCTGCAGGAGGAAAGCGGCACGACTAGGCCGGTGGATCCCTGGGGCGGCGCCTATTTCGTCGAGAAGCTGACCGCTGATCTGGCCGCGCGTGCCTGGGAGCATATCCAGGAGGTCGAGGCCAGCGGCGGGATGGCCCGGGCGATCGAGCAGGGCATTCCCAAGCTCCGCATCGAGGAGGCGGCGGCGCGCACCCAGGCCCGGATCGATTCCGGCCAGCAGGTGGTGGTCGGCGTCAACAAGTACCGGGCGGAGCAGGAGCAGGCGATCGAGGTCCTGAAGGTCGACAACAGCGCGGTGCGCAAGGAGCAGCTGGACAAGCTCGCCCGCCTGAAGGCCGGACGCGACCAGGCGACGGTGGACCGTGCGCTCGCGGCCCTGTCCGCCATGGCGGAGGGGGGCCAAGGCAATCTGCTGGCCGGCTCGATCGAGGCGGCCCGGGCGGGTGCCACGGTCGGCGAGATGACCGATGCCCTGGAACGGGTCTGGGGGCGGCATGTGGCACAGATCCGCACGATCACCGGGATCTACGGGCAGGAGACGCGGTCGGTGGCCAAGGTGGCGAAGGTCCGGGCGATGGTGGAGCAGTTCGCCGAGAACGAGGGGCGCCGGCCGCGCATCCTGATCTGCAAGATGGGCCAGGACGGCCATGACCGTGGCCAGAAGGTGATCGCGTCGAGCTTCGCCGACTTAGGATTCGACGTCGACATCGGCCCGCTCTTCCAGATGCCGGCCGAGGCGGCCCAGCAGGCGGTCGACAACGACGTCCATGTCGTGGGCGTGTCCAGCCTGGCCGCCGGCCACCTGACCCTGGTCCCGGCGCTGAAGGCCGAGCTCGCGGCGCGCGGGCGCGACGACATCCTGATCGTAGTGGGCGGCGTGATCCCGCCGCAGGATTATGACGCCCTCAAGGCGGCGGGTGCCGCGGCGATCTTCCCGCCCGGGACGGTGATCGCGGAGGCCGCAGGGGAGCTGATCGAGCGGCTGAACCGGACGCTGGGCTACGACGCCGCGGCATGAGCCGCCTGGGATCTTCCGTCAGGAGGCGATGCCGGTCGGGGCCGTCCCGCCGGTTTCGCTGACCGGATCGTCCGGCACAATCCCGGCGCTCAAGGGGATGTGGAGGTCGCAGCGTATTCCGTCGGCCCGGAATTCGACGTCCACTTCGGCACGCAGCTCGTAGACCAGACTACGCTTGAGCTGCAGCATGCCGAAGCCCTCCGGCCCTGGCTGCGGGCTGTTGTCGGACAGTTCCTCCCAGACGAAATCCAGCCTGCGATCAGGGCTGGCACCCTCCACCGACCAGCTCACCGTGATGCGGCCGTCCGGGCTGAACAGCGCGCCATGCTCCAGCGCGTTGGTAACCAGCTCGTGAATGGCCAGGCCCAGCGCTTCCGCCGCCTTGCCCTTCAGCCGCACCGGCGGTCCTGCGACCTGCAGCCGGCTCGACTGCCGGACATGGCTCGCGAGCAGTTCCTCGTCGATCAGGCCCTGAAGGTCGGCACCGCGGCCGGCGAACCGGGTCACGGCCGCCTGGACCCGCGCCAGCGCGCCGATCCGCCCGTCCAGATGGGCTGCCAGGTCCTGCAGGTTCGAGGCACTCTCGGCAGTGCGGCGGGCGATGGAGCGCACCACCGCCAGCGTGTTGCGCAACTGGTGCTGCAACTGCTCCATCAGGTGCTGCTGCCGCTCCTGGCGGCCATGCAGGTTGTCGATGTCGACAAGAATGCCGATCCACCCAGGTGGATCGCCGCCCCCATCGGGCAGCGGCTCCGCCCGCAGCCTGGCCCAGCGATGGCGCCCCTCGGCCGCGTGCCACAGGCGGAGGTCGGCCTCGAACCGGCCGGTATCCCGGGCCTCGCCCAGCGCCTCACCGATCCGGACGCGATCGTCCGGATGCACGGCGTCCAGCCAGCCGGTACCGGCCGACACCTCAGCGGACTGGCCGGTCAGGCTCTGCCAGCAGCGGTTGGCCCAGATCCAGGCGCCTACCGCATCCGCCTGCCAGACCGGCAGCGGGATGGCGTCGCATCCGGCGCGCAGCCGGTCGGGCTCGTCCAGCCGGGCACTGATCGCTTCGGCTGCCTGGGCGACGAACAGGTCGAGATGATGCAGATCGCTCGCCGAGGGCAGCATGGGCGCGCGAAAATAGGCGGACAGCACGCCCAGCGGGCGACCGTCCCCGGCGATGAGCGGGATGGCCTGCGCCCCGCGAATGCCCAGCTCCTTCGCGCGGTCCTTGTCCAACAGCGGGTCGGTATCGCGGGTGAAGTCCTCCACCGCGATCCGGCGCCTGGTGTTGAAGGCCCGGACCACCACCAGCATCCGGCCAGTCACCGGCAGCTCGCGGAGCTCCTCCGCCACCACCTGGTCGAACCCGCGCTGTGCGGCGATCCGGAGCGTGCGGCGCTCGGGGTCAAAGAGCCGCAGGACCCCCAGATCGGCACCCTGCAGCGCCATGGCGGCATCCAGCACCTGCTCCAGGAGCGGCTCGAGCCGGGTGCAGGCCGCGAGGCGCCCGGACAGGCGGTGCAGCCGGGTCAGTGCGCTGACCTCCGCGCTGAGCGCACGGCACAGGGCAGAAACCTCGCCGTCACCGGCCCGTGCTGCAGTGACGTCCCACAGGATCCCGCCGAGCGTGACCCCGCCTGCCGGGTTGCGCAGTGCCGTGCCGCGTGCCTCCAGGCGGATGACCCGCCCGTCCCGCGGACGGGTCATCCGATAGGCGAACTGGAACGGGCCGCCGCGCTCGGCAGCCCTGCGCCGCTCGGCATGCAGCCGGTCGAGGTCGTCTGCATGCACGCTGCGGTCATGGTCCGCCACGGCCACGCAGCGCTCGTTGCCGATCCCCATCAGCTCGGCAGCCGCTGCCGAAAGCCGCAAGAGCCCGGCCGCCAGGTCATGCTCGAAGACCGCGAGGTCGGCGGCGGCGAAGAACTCGGCACAGGCTTGCAGGCAGGTGCTGGCTGGCATTACGGGCGCGGCAGTGCTCACGGCTCGTTGGCTCCGTATTGCTGGCCTTCGGCGTCCAGGTGCAGGTAGTTCGGGTTGAACAGCGAGAGCACCTGCAGGGCCGGCAGGTCCGGGATGGTAAGCAGCCGGTCGCGCAGGACGATCAGCTCGTCTGCGCGCAGTTCCTGCAGGGTCCGGTTCAGATGCACCGCGGACAGGCCGGTGGCATCGGCGAGATCGACCTGGGTGATCGGGAATTCGCAGCTGTTGCCGCTGGTCAGGCCCACCATCCGCAGCCGGACGAACAGCTCGCACAGGATGTGGCCCACCCGCTCCAGGGCGGTGCGCTGGCCGAGGCTGACGCTCCACTCACGCTGGATCGCGGCGGTGACCAGCGTGTCCCACCACAGGGCCTGGGTGATCCGCGGCTGCTTCAGCGTGACCTCCTCCAGCACCTCGCGGCTGACCTCGGCATAAGTGACCGGGGTGATGGCGGCCATCGAATGGTCCATGGTGCGCAGGATGAAGATGTTCAGATCGCAGAAATCGCCCGGCAGCAGGATGGCGATGATCTGGCGCCGGCCATCCTCCAGCGTCTTGTAGCGGCAGGCCCAGCCCGACAGGATCAGGTTGACGTGCTCCGGCCGATCGCCCTCCCGGATCAGGTCGTGGCGGGCATGGACCTGGCGGACGCGCTGGCGCGCCAAAAAATCGAGGGCCGCCTGGTCGCTCGCCGACAGCCTCGTGAAGTGGGAGAGCTTGCGCGCGAGCGGGTTGTCCATGCTTCCCCCATTCCCGGCAGCGCTCCAGCGCTGCCGGGGCCTTCCGGCGGATCGGACCACTCCGTGTTATAGAACATCGACGGTTCGGCGCCATCCGGGTTTATCGAGTCGCCTTGGCCTTCCAGACGTCACCTTGCGGCACCAGCTGGAAATTTTCTGATGAATGGCGGTGCGCAGCGCGATTCTGGCTGTTGTGTAGATTGGGGGCTTGCGCGCCCGGCACCAGCAGCGAGACCAGATGCCTCAGATCCCAACCCCGAAGATTCCCACCCCTATCGAGTCCCGCATCCCGGACGGCATGCGTGCCTCACCTGCCTCCGGGCTGTTCGTGGCGGTGGTCATCATCGGCTTTCTCTATTTCGGCCGCGAGGTCCTGGTCCCGGCAGCGCTGGCCGTGCTGCTCAGCTTCGTGCTGGCGCCGATGGTGCGCCTCCTGCAGCGCTACTTCGTGCCGCGCAGCATCGCGGTCCTGTCCACCGTGGTGCTGGCGTTCATCGTGATCTTCGGGCTTGGCACCCTCATGGCCGCCCAGCTCACCGAGCTGGCCACGGACCTGCCGCGCTACCAGTCGACCATGCAGGAGAAGATCCGCTCGTTCCGCGGCGCCACCGAGGGTGGCGGGGGGATCGTCGACCGGATGTCGCGGATGCTGGAGGGGCTGAGCCGGGAGCTCAACGAGCAGCCGGCCCAGCAGACCCGGCCGATCGGTCCGGAGCCGGGCACCACACCCGACGAGATGGCGCCCATCCCGGTGATCATCCATCAGGCGGACCCCGGTGCGCTGGCGACCCTGGCGCTGATCATCAACCCGCTCCTGCACCCGCTCGCCACCACCGGCATCATCATCATCTTCGTGATCTTCATCCTCCTGGCGCGCGAGGACCTGCGCAACCGGCTGATCCGCCTGGCCGGCGCACACGACATCCAGAACACCACCGCCGCCCTGGACGATGCCGGGCGGCGGCTGAGCCGCCTGTTCCTGACCCAGGTGGGGCTCAACTCGGCCTATGGCTGCGTGATAGCCATGGGCCTGTGGCTGATCGGTGTGCCGAGCCCGATCCTGTGGGGCGTGCTGGCGGGCGTGCTGCGCTTCGTGCCCTATGTGGGCGCGGTCATCGGCGCAGTGTTCCCAATCGTCTTCGCCGGCGCGGTCGATCCCGGCTGGTCCATGGCGCTGTGGACCCTGGCCATGTTCGCGGTGATCGAACCGATTGTCGGCCACGGCATCGAGCCCATGCTGTTCGGCCGTTCGACCGGTCTGGCGCCGGTCGCCGTGGTGGCCGCCGCGACCTTCTGGACCTGGCTGTGGGGGCCGATCGGGCTGCTGCTGGCGACGCCCATCACCGTCTGCCTCGTGGTCCTGGGCCGGCATGTGAAGTCGCTGGAGTTCCTGGACATCATGTTCGGCGACCGTCCGGCGCTGACGCCTCCGGAGCTGTTCTACCAGCGGATGCTGGCGGGCGACCCGATCGAGGCGATCGAGATGGCGACCGAGTATCTCAAGGAGCGGTCGCTCACCTCCTACTATGACCAGGTCGCCCTCAAGGGCCTGGAGCTGGCGCAGGCCGACCATGCGCGGGGTGCGCTCGACGACGAGCGCCTGGCACGGATCCGGACCAGCCTGGAGGAGCTGATCGACGAGCTTGTGGACGAGGATGATCGACCGAAATCGCTGATCGGCACGGACGACCCGGAAGCCGAGGCGGCGTTCGACCAGGACGAGGACGAGGACGATTCCGCGCAGCGCCTGCCGGTGCTGACCGAGCAGGAGCTGGCGCCGGAATGGTCGGGCGAGGCGCCGGTGCTGATCATCTCGGGCCGCGGGCCGCTCGACGACTCCGCCTCCAGGATCCTGGCCCAGCTCCTGGGCAAGCATGGCCTGCGCGCGCGGATCGTCGGCACCGAGGCGATCAGCACGGCCAACCTGTTCCGCCTGGATCCCACCGGGGTGGCGCTGGTCTGCCTGTCCTATCTGGATCCGGCGAGCCTGATCCCGGCCCGGACCGCGGCCAAGCGGATCCGGCGCCGGATCCCCAAGGCCGCGATCCTGCTGGGTCTGTGGCGGCCGTCCGAGGAGGACGAGCGCCGCGAGCTGCCGGAGGAGGTGATGACGGACTACCGCGCCTTCACCTTCGAGGAAGCGGTGCGGCTGTGCCTGGCGGCCGCGACGCAACCGGGCAGGGCAGAGGCGGATGCCGCCGCTGCGACTCAGGCGGTCCAGCGCAGCGCGTGATCCGGGCTGCCGGGACGCGCAAGACGACCCCCGGCCGTCGCCGGCCGGGGGTCTGGGAGTCGGATATTCTGGCTCGGATCAGCCGTTGATCCGGTCGGACATGTCGGGGTCGGTTTCCGCACCCTGGTCGGCGAGCCCCTGGAACTCCCCGAGATTCTCCGTGACCCTCGCCTCCTCGACCGGCTCGTCGAGGCCCCCGTCGAAGGGCAGCAGGCTGGAGCGGGCCGCGTCCTCCTCGGCGACCAGCTGGGCGGCCAGGTGCCAATGGTCTTCGGCGCGGCCATGCGGGCCGCCCTCGGATTCCCAGAGCTCGTAGGCCTTGCGCCGGATCCGCTCTTCCAGCGGCTCGTCGGTCGCCAGGTCCTCGGCACCGGCCCTGGCCGACTCCTCGAGATCGTTCAGGCCGTCGGCGGTTTCGTCGTCGAAGTCCGGGCGCGCCGTCTCGGCGACCGCCCAGTCCTGCGCGGTCGCGTCCTCGGGCTGGGGGCTGCTGCCCTGCTCGTCATAGCTGTCGACGTCCCGCCCGAACACGGCCAGCGAGGGATCCTCCTCCGGCCGCTGCGCCTCGGCACGGTCCAGTGCTGCCTGTTCCGCCTGCTCGATCGTCGGCGAGTCAGTGTTGCGCGCCATCTCTAGCTTCTCCTTCGACCGCCCATGCGGGCCGGTCCGGTGATGCCCCTCCAACGTTTTCCGCGTGCGTGCGTTCCAGCCGGATGCCGGCCCGACCCCGCCATGCCGACCATGCCGCACCGGCGGATGGAGAGATCGGCCTGGTAGGCCCATGTCCTTGACGGCTGGCGCACCAGACGTTGCAGTCCCATTCCCTGCAAAGCGATTGTCCCGGCGGCAAGGAGAGGCGCATTGACCCGGACGACCATGGACGCGGATCGGGCACTGCCCGCCATCGACCTGCTGATCAGCGATGTCGACGGCACCCTGGTGCGGACCGACAAGAGCCTCAGCGAGGCGACCAGGCAGGCGGTCGACCGCCTGCGCCGGGCGGGGATACGCTTCAGCATCATCAGTGCCCGCCCGACTCGCGGCCTGCGCCTGCCGGTCGATGGGCTGCAGATCACCGAACCCGCGGCGGCATTCAACGGCGGCACGATCGTGGCTGCCGACGGCACGATCCTGCGGGCCAGCCGGCTGGCCGATGCGACCGCGCGCACCGTCCTGGAGCGGTTGCGCCGGCCGGGCATCGATCTCTGGCTGTTCGCCGACGACCGCTGGCTGGTCGAGGATCCGGATGGTCCGCTCGTGCCGCGCGAGGTGCGGGCGGTGGGCTTCGACCCGGAACGGGTCGAGAACCTCGCCGATCATGCGGTGCGGGTCGACAAGATCGTGGCCGCCAGCAACGATCACGCGCTCCTGGCCGCGCTCGAGCAGGAGGAGGGCGGGGCGCTGGCGGGGGAGGCGCGGGCGTTGCGCTCCCAGCCCTACTATCTCGACGTCACCGCGCCGAAGGCGGACAAGGGGGAGGGCGTGGCGGCGCTCGCCGAGGCGATGGGCGTCCCGCTCGAGCGCGTGGCGGTGATCGGCGACGCGCCCAACGATCTGCCGATGTTCGCCAGGGCCGGCCTCGCGATCGCGATGGGGCAGGCACCGGACGAGGTGAAGGCGGCGGCACGCTTCGTCACTGCGGGCAACGATTCGGACGGCGTGGCCCAGGCGGTGGACCGTCTCCTGCTGGGGCGGCCCTGAGCCGTCGCTTCAGGCTTCAGCTCCGGACGACATGGTCGGCCACGAAGGCGCCGCGGCGGCCCATTGGTGCGGTCGGGTCCGTCGTAGTGTCGTGCCGGGTCTGCAGCTCCAGCTCCGCGTTGAGCTCGGCACCCAGCAGCAGGGCATAGGCCGAGATCCAGAACCAGAACATGGCCACCACTACGCCGCCGAGCGTCCCGTAGAGCGCGTCATAATCGCCGAACCGGGCGACGTATAAGGAGAAGCCCAGCGAGACCAGCAGCCAGAGTGCCGCCGCCAGGATCGAGCCCGGGGTCACCCAGCGCCATTTGGCGTTCTCCCGGGAGGGCCCGAACCGGTAGATGAGCGCCAGGGCCAGCATGGCGAAGACCAGCAGCAGGACGAAGGCGCTGGCGCGCACCAGCAGGGCCGGGACCGGCCCGAGCCAGCCGGACGCCAGGGCCGCCGGCACGGCGACGATCACCGTCAGCGTCACGACGAGCCCCAGGATCCCGCACAGGGTGATCAGCAGCACCTCCAGGTTCAGCCGGAGGAAGCTCCGCTTCTCCCGCTCCTCGTAGGCCACGTTGAGCGCGGTGATGATCGACTTCACCCCGTTCATGGCGCTCCACAGCGCCACGGCGAGGCTGACCGCCAGGCTGGAGCTGAGCCGGGTGCGGCCGGCCGTGGCCACGTCCTGCACCCGGTCGCGGACCAGCTCGAAGGCGGAGGGCGGCAGGACGCCCTGCAGCGCTTCCAGTTGCCGGGCGGCAGTGTTCTGGTCGTTGAACAGGCCATAGATCGAGATCGCCACCAGGATCACCGGGAACAGCGCCAGGATCGCATAGAAGCCGCAGCTCGCCGCGGCCATGCCGATCTCGTCGGAGATGGCCTGCCAGAAGACCCGGCGCAGCACGGCGAGCCAGCCCTCTGGCGGGATCTCCTGGGGTGAGCGGGCGTCATGGCCCGGCGCGTCACCCGGCTCCCGGCCAGGTCCCACCACGTCCTCCCGCTCGTCGCCCATCAGGCCGTTTCTCCGGCGGCGGCGCCGGCCGGCCTGCCGCTCCGCCATCGAGATCGCTTGCCCCATGATCCACATAATGCATGTAGTAGTGGCGCAAGAACCAACCGAGGAGGTCGTACATGGCAATAAGACTGGGTGACATCGCTCCCGACTTCGAGGCGGACACGACCGAGGGGAGGATCAGATTCCACGAGTGGATCGGCGACAGTTGGGCGGTGCTGTTCTCGCATCCGAAGGACTTCACCCCGGTGTGCACGACCGAGCTCGGCTACATGGCCAGGGTGAAGCCGGAATTCGACAAGCGCAACGTGAAGATCATCGGCATCAGCGTCGATCCGGTCGAGGATCACCATCGCTGGGCTGCCGACATCGAGGAGACCCAGGGCCACGCACCCAACTACCCCATGATCGGCGACACCAGGCTGGAGATCGCCAAGCTCTACGACATGCTGCCGGCCAGCGCTGGGGACAGCCATGCCGGCCGCACGCCTGCGGACAACGCCACCGTGCGCAACGTGTTCGTGATCGGCCCGGACAAGCGGGTGAAGCTGGTCCTGGTCTATCCCATGTCGACCGGGCGCAACTTCGACGAGGTGCTGCGGGTGATCGATTCGATGCAGCTCACCCAGCAATACTCGGTATCCACGCCCGCCAACTGGCAGAAGGGTGACGACGTCATCGTGCTGCCGTCCATCCCGACCGACGAGGCGCGGCGGCGCTTCAGCAAGGGGGTCATCGAGCAGAAGCCCTATTTGCGGATCACGCCCGACCCGAGTGCCTGAACCGGTTCCTGCGGCATCGCGGCTGCGGCTCCACAGCGCCCGTGGCGGAGAAACCAGGGCCACAGCGGGAGGTTGCCTGGGCGGGCACATCAGCGGTGGAGCATGTGATGACCGGACAGCTCGGCGGTCTCCTCGCCGGCAGGCTCATTCTGCTGGTCGAGGATGACCGGCTGATGGCACTGAATCTCGTCCAGGCCCTGGAGGGGGAAGGGGCCAGCGTCATCGGGCCGGTGGCCACGGTCCGCCAGGCGCTGGACCTGATCGAGGCCACACCTCGCCTGGACGGGGCGGTGCTGGATGTGGAACTGGTGGGCGAATTGAGTTTCCCCGTGGCGGACCGGCTTCGCGACCAGGGCATCCCGTTCGTGTTCCAGACCGGCCATGACGAGCGGATCCTGCCTGAATCCTGCCGTGATGCGCCGCGGATCGCCAAGCCGGCGCCGATCGAGCTCATGGTCCACGCACTGGCCGGTCCCGCCGGATGTGGCCCGGGTTGAGCCGCGGGCGTCAGGGTGCGGCTGCCCGCCATGCCTTCAGGCGTACACCCGGCCCCTCGGCGTCGATCCCGAGCAACCGGACGCCGCCTTCCTCGAAGGTCCTGACCAGCAGGGCCTCGGTGGCGCGGTGCAACGAGTGGCGATGGCACTCGAAATCCTTGATCGTGCTGCGTGACACGCCGGACAGTGTGGCCAGGCGCTCCTGGGACCAGTTCAGGAGGCCGCGGGCGGCACGGCATTGCTCTGGATGAAGAATCATGATCCCGACCCTTGCCTCTCCGGACAGTAGTCAACCATAATGGGTGGGATTGGGCAACGGCCCGCTCCCGAACCAGAACAAGCAGAGGACGCGGACGACGCGGATGACGGACGACATCTTGCTCATCTCCATGGTCGTCCTACCCTTCGTCGGCGCCATCATCGCAGGGTTCCTGCCTACCAGGGCCCGCAATGCGGAATCCTGGCTCGCCGGCGCGGTGGCCCTGGGAGCGCTGGGTTGCGCCCTGCTGGCCTATCCGGCCATCGCGGCCGGCGGTGCACTGCGCGCTGAAATTCCATGGATAGCCAGTGTTGGCCTGACCTTCGCACTCAGGATGGATGGTTTCGCCTGGCTGTTCGCGCTGATGGTCAGCGGCATCGGCTTCCTCGTCGTGCTCTATGCGCGCTACTACATGTCGCCCGAGGATCCGGTTCCGCGTTTCTTCTCGTTCTTCCTGGCCTTCATGGGCTCCATGCTCGGCATGGTGCTGTCCGGCAACCTGATCCAGCTGGTCGTCTTCTGGGAGATGACCAGCATCTTCTCCTTCCTCCTGATCGGCTACTGGTACCACAATGCCAGTGCCCGCGAGGGTGCGAGGATTTCGCTCACCGTGACCGGCACGGGCGGGATGGCGCTCCTGGGTGGCGTGCTGCTGCTCGGCCACATCGTCGGCAGCTATGATCTCGACGAGGTGCTGAGTGCCGGCGACCTGATCCGCAACCATCCGCTCTACCTGCCGACGCTGATCCTGATCCTCTTGGGCGCGCTCACCAAGAGCGCCCAGTTTCCGTTCCATTTCTGGCTGCCCAACGCGATGGCAGCCCCCACCCCGGTCTCGGCCTACCTGCACTCGGCCACTCTGGTGAAGGCGGGCGTGTTCCTGATGGCACGGCTGTGGCCGGTCATGGCCGGCACGCCGGAATGGTTCTGGCTGGTGGGCGTGGCGGGCCTGAGCTCCCTCCTCCTCGCCGCCTATTTCGCGATCTTCCAGCAGGACCTGAAAGGCCTGCTCGCCTACTCGACCATCAGCCATCTCGGCCTGATCACCGTGCTGCTGAGCCTGAGCAGCCCGCTGGGTGCCGTCGCCGCCATCTTCCACATGGTCAACCACGCCACCTTCAAGGCGTCCCTGTTCATGGCGGCCGGCATCATCGACCACGAGACCGGCACCCGCGACATGCGGCGCTTGAGCGGCCTGTTCCGCTTCATGCCGATCACGGCGACGCTCGCCATGGTCGCGAGCGCCGCCATGGCCGGCGTGCCGCTGCTCAATGGCTTCCTGTCCAAGGAGATGTTCTTCGCCGAGGCGATCGAGACCCACGTCCCCTCCATCCTGGACACGGTGACGCCCTATGTCGCGGTGCTCGCCAGCCTGTTCAGCGTGACCTACTCGATCCGCTTCATCCAGGCGGTGTTCTTCGGCCCGCCGCCCACGGGCCTGCCGCGCACCCCGCACGAGCCGCCCTTCTGGATGCGCCTGCCGGTCGGCCTGCTCGTGCTGTCCTGCCTGGTGGTCGGCGCCATTCCGGGACGGACCATCGGGCCGTTCCTGCACCTCGCCGTCACCTCGGTGCTTGGCGAGGCGACGCCCGAGTTCAGCCTGGCGGTCTGGCACGGGCTGAACCTGCCCCTGGTGATGAGCGTCATCGCCCTGGTGGGCGGGGCGCTGCTCGGCATGGCCCTGAAGCGCTACCTCGCCACCAGCCAGGATGGCCCTCCCTTCTTCCGCCGCTTCAAGGGCCAGCGCATCTTCGAGCGGCTGATGGCCCTGATCGCGGGCGACGGGCCGCGCTTCCTGGAGCGCTACTTCTTGACCCGCCGCCTCCAGCCGCAGCTCCGGCTGCTGGTGGCAGCGGCGATCCTGGCGGCCTTCCTGCCGCTCTGGCGCCTGGGGGCGGGTCTGGGCGGGCTCACCCTGCCGCCCGTGTTCGACCCGATCTTCGCCCTGGTCTGGGTGATCGGCACCGTCTGCGCGGTGATCGCGGCCTATCAGGCGAAGTTCCACCGGCTGGCCGCGCTGGCTCTTTTAGGTGGTGCCGGCCTGTGCGTGTGCATCTCGTTCGTCTGGCTCTCCGCCCCGGACCTGGCGCTGACCCAGCTCCTGGTCGAGGTCGTGACCACGGTCCTGATCCTGCTCGGGCTGCGCTGGCTGCCCAAGCGGGTGGAGGGCGCCACGCCGGAGAAGCTGGCGCTCGCCACCCGGCTGCAACGGCTGCGCGACCTGATCCTGGCCGTGCTCGCCGGGCTCGGGGTGACGCTGCTCTCCTATGCGGTGATGACGCGCCCGGCCGGGCAGACGATCGGCGCCTACTTCCTGGAGCGGGCCTATACCGAGGGCGGCGGCACCAATGTGGTCAACGTGATCCTGGTGGACTTCCGCGGCTTCGACACGCTGGGCGAGATCACCGTGCTCGCCATCGTGGCGCTCACCGTGTTCGCCCTCCTGCGCCGCTTCCGGCCCGCCCCGGACAGCATCGCACCGCCCATGCAGCAGCAGATCCAGCGCAAGTTCGACGTGGCCGCCCCCGACCGCGAGGACGGCGCCACGCTCAGCGACTACCTCTATGTGCCCTCGGTGATCATGCAGTGGCTGTTCCCGATCGTCATCGTGCTGGCCGTCTACCTGTTCCTGCGCGGTCACGACCTGCCGGGCGGCGGGTTCGCCGCGGGCATCGCGATGACCGCCGCCTTCATCATGCAGTACATGGCGGTCGGCACCCGCTGGCTGGAAGACCGGCTGCGCGTGCTGCCCCTGGTCTGGATGGGGTTCGGCCTCCTGCTCGCGACCGCTACCGGCCTCGGGTCCTGGCTGTTCGGCTACCCGTTCCTCACCACCCACAGCCGCTATCTGGAGATTCCGCTGATCGGCAAGGTGCCCGCCGCCAGTGCGCTCCTGTTCGACCTGGGGGTGTTCTCCCTGGTGCTGGGCGCCACCGTGCTGATGCTGATCGCGATCGCCCACCAGTCGATCCGGCGCATGGGTCCGGTCAGGCCGGCTAACGAAGCCGAGGAGGCGTGATGGAACTGGTGCTGGCCCTGGGAATCGGCATCTTGGCCGGCTCCGGCGTCTGGTTGCTGCTGCGCCCGCGCACCTATCAGGTGATCATCGGGCTCTCCCTGGTCTCCTACGCCGTCAACCTGTTCATCTTCAGCATGGGCCGGCTGCGGGTCGACGCCCCGCCGGTCCTGGGGCCGGGTGGCAGCGGGTCCGCCATCTATGTCGACCCGGTGCCGCAGGCCCTGGTGCTCACCGCGATCGTGATCGGCTTCGCCACGACCGCGCTGTTCCTGGTGGTGCTGCTGGCCTCCCGTGGCCTGACCGACACCGACCATGTCGACGGGCAGGAGCGGCGATGACCGGAGGCTGGACCGTCCATCTGATGGTGGTGCCGATCCTCCTGCCGCTGCTGGTGGGTGCGGTGCTGCTGTTCGTCAACGAGCGCCGGCGCCGGCTGAAGGC
>NZ_DATMFZ010000025.1:0-30281 GCF_035556675.1 Geminicoccus sp.
CTCGGCCGACAGCAGGTCGTCGTCGCCGGCCTTGGGATCGACCTTCAGGCCGAAGGCCGCCGCGGTCTCCAGCGTGTCGACGATGTGCAGGTAATGGGTCCAGGTCTCGGCGAAGTCTTCCCAGGGATGGGTCGTGGCATAGGCGCTGACATAGTTCTCCTGCCAGTTCGCCGGCGGCCCCTCGGCATAATGGCGCTTGAGCGCCTCGCCGTAGTCCTCGCGCTCGTCACCGAACAGGGCCCGGCAACGCTCCAGCGCCTTCGGGTTGGAGAACACCAGGATGTCCCAGTAGTGGTGGCCGACCTCGTGGCGGAAATGGCCGAGCAGGGTGCGATAGGGCTCGCCCATCTCCTGGCGGGTCTTCTCGCGCTGGGCGTCATCGGCCTCGGCGATGTTGAGCGTGATCAGGCCCTGGTCGTGGCCGGTCATCACCGGCGCCGGCCGAGGCTGCGTCGGTCCGGCCGACTGGTCCGACAGGAAGTCGAAGGCCAAGCCGTGCTCGGGATCGTCCGCCAGGTTGTGCAGCGGCAGCCGCAGCGCGATCAGGGTGTAGATCAGCCGGTGCTTGGCGAACTCGATCTGGCGCCAGCGCTCGAGGTTCACCGGGTCGGAGATGTCGGGGATCGTCCGGTTGTGCCGGCAGGCCCGGCACAGCGTGTCGGGGCTGTCGGCCGGGATCATCCAGTTGCAGAGATCGTGCTCCGCGTTGCTGCAGAACTTCATCGGCCGGTCCGGCAGGGCCAGCGGCCGCCAGGTGTCGCCGTCCGGCTCCAGCGCCGAGAGGTTCGCCTGGTCGGGCAGGTAGCCCAGGCGGTGGCCGCAGCGCATGCAGACCGTGTTCTCGAAATAAAGGAGCTGCCCGCAATGCTGGCACTCGAATAGCTTCATCGATCGTCCCCTGGCCGGCGGCGGCAATGCCGGATGATCGATTCTACATCCTGCCGCGCTTGAACCGGTGGCCGGACCGGAGGTTGCCGGCCGGCACGAAATTCATCCGCCCGCGCCCGATCCATCCCATTGACGGCCCGGCAGGTGGCGGCAGACCCTGCGGCCAACCCGATCCGGAGGCTGCCTCATGTCGTTCGCCATCTATCCGAGCCTGAAATCGGCCGTCGTGTTCATCACCGGCGGTGCCTCCGGCATCGGCCTGGAGATCGTCAAGGCATTCGCCGAGCAGGGCTCCAAGGTGGGCTTCGTCGACATCGACGCCGATGCCGGCCAGGCGCTGGCCGACGAGCTGAAGGCCAAGGGTGCCGAGATCGCCTTCGAGCGCTGTGACCTGCGCAACATCCCCGACCTCCAGCGCGCATTCGCGGCCCTGGAGGCGGCCCTGGGCCCGGCGGGCGTGCTGGTGAACAATGCCGCGCGCGACGACCGGCACGGCTGGCAGGACGTCACGCCGGAGTATTACGACGAGCGGATCGCGGTGAACCTGCGCCACATGCTGTTCGCGATCCAGGCGGTGGCCCCCGGCATGATCAAGGCCAAGAAGGGCTCGATCATCAATTTCGGCTCGAACTCCTGGTGGCAGGCCACTGGCGGCATGCCGGTGTACACCTCGGCCAAGGCGGCGGTGCACGGCATGACCCGCGGCTTTGCCCGCGACCTCGGCCCGCACGGCATCCGGGTCAACACGGTGGTGCCGGGCTGGGTGATGACCGAGCGGCAAAAGGAGCTCTGGGTGACGCCCGAGGCCCTGGCAGAGACGATGAAGCGGCAATGCCTGCCGGTCCCGATCGAGCCCGTCTACCTGGCCCGGATGACCCTGTTCCTGGCCTCGGACGACGCGGCGATGTGCACCGCCAACAACTACATGGTCGAAGCCGGGTCGATCTGACCCGGCAAGGCTCGGCCACGCTCCGGCTCGGGTGCAGGCACCGATGCTGCGATACTTCCAGATCGACCGGGAACGGCTGTACCCGCTGGAGCCCGCGGCCGGCGGAGGCCTGCCGCAGGGTGCCGTGTGGATCGACCTGGTCGAGCCCAGCCAGGAGGAGGAGCGGCAGCTCGAGCAGGCGCTCGGCCTCGACGTGCCGACCAGGGGCGAGGTCAGCGCGCTGCAGACCTCCAGCCGGCTGTCGGCCAGCAACGGCGTGCTCTACATGAGCGCCATCGTCGCCTATGGGCGGGAGATGGAGCCGCTGCACACGCTGCCGGTCACCTTCGTGCGCAGCGGGCCGCTGCTGATCACGATCCGCTACGGCATGCCCGAGTCGATCGACCGGTTCGTGGCCCGTGCCCAGGCCGGCGAGTGGCCGCTGCGCGATGCCGACAGCATCCTCGCCGCCGTCCTGGAGGTGGTGATCGACCGGATCGCCGACCGGCTGGAGTTCATCGGCGAGGACCTGAAGCGGATCGAAGGGGCGATCTTCCGCGGCCGGGCCACCATGACCAAGGACCGGCATCAGCCGGTGCTCAGCCGGCGCATCCACGTCCTGCAGCATGCGATCGAGCGCATCGGCATCCACCACCGGACCAGCTTCGGCCTGCGCGAATGCCTGCACAGCCTGGAGCGGCTGGTGGCGTTCCGCCGTATCCACGGCATCGACCATCCGCGTACCGCCCAGTTCAATGCCATCGAAGGCGACCTCAAGGCGATCGCCGACTACGACCAGGACCTCAACAACAGCATGGACTTCATGGTCAATGCCACGGTCGGCCTGATCGACGTCCAGCAGAACAAGGTGATCTACCTGCTCTCGATCCTGGGCATGGTGATCACCCCGCCCGTGGTGGTCGCCAGCATCTACGGCATGAACTTCGACTACATGCCGGAGCTGCACTGGCGCTGGGGCTATGCCTGGGCGCTGGGACTGATGCTGCTCTCGGCCGGTGTGCCCTGGCTGGTGTTCCGGCTCAAGCGCTGGCTCTGACCTGCCCACCGTCAGCCGCGCAGCGTGGCGCCGCCGTCCACATAGAGGTCGGCCATGGTGATGTGGCTGGCCTGGTCGGACAGGAGAAAGACCACGGCGTTGGCGACATCCTCGGGCGTGGCCAGCTTGCGCAGCGGGATGCCGGTGCGGAAGGTTTCGAGCGAGCCCTGGATGACGCGCTCCGCCCCTTGCGCATCGGCCCACATCCCGGTCTGCATCGGTGTGAGGGTGGACCCGGGGGCCACGATGTTGCAGCGGATCCCATGAGCCGCCAGCTCCAGGCCCAGGCAGCGCGTGAACATGGTGGACGCCGCCTTCGACGCGGCATAGGCGGCCATGGCGTGCCGAGGGATGCCGGCGGCATTCGAGCTGACGGTCACGAGGTCGCCCCGCCCTCGCGGGACCATCCGCCTGGCCAGTGCCCGGCAGACCCGGAACACGCCGGCCGTGTTCACCTCGAACACATGCTGCCAGGTCGCATCGCTGGTCTCGACCACGAGGTCGGTCGCCAGCACGCCCGCGACGTTCACGCCGATGTCGATCGGCCCCCACTCCGCCTCAACTTTTGCCACCAGCGCATCGACCGCTTGGCTGTCGCGCACGTCCAAGGGCTCGGCGCGGACGGGCGGCAGGAAGTCCATGGCAGCGGGATCGAGGTCGGTCGCGACCACGCGCGCGCCTTCCTCAAGGAGCAGCCGCACCACCGCGGCGCCGATGCCGCCAGCAGCCCCAGTGACCAGCGCGATCTTTCCCGCGATGCCGCTCGGTCGCATCAGCGGAGCTCCCCGATCAGCCGCTGCGTGCAGATCGGCACGCCGCACACCTCGGCCACGTAGCGCACCGCCATGTCGTGCCGTTCGCGCGAGAAGTCGGCCAGCGCGTCGGCGACGAAGAACGGCTCGATGTCGCGCATGAACGCCTCCGCCGCGGTGAGCAGGCAGCCGATATGGGCGTAGACCCCGCAGATGATCAGCTGGTCGCGGCCACGCGCGCGCATCAACGTTTCCAGGTTGCTGCGCTGGAACGCGCTGTAGCGGTGCTTGACCAGGACGTGGTCGCCCTTTTCCGGCGTCAGGGCCGGGATGATCAGCTGGCGGTCCCAGCCCATGCCCGGCCCCCAGAGGTCGGCCTGCAGCCCGCGGTCGCGCCGGTCCTGGTCGCCTTCCTGGGCCGTGTAGAAGACGGGCATGCCCAGCGCCCGGCAGTGGCGGGCCAGCTGGCCGACACGCTCGATCACCGGTGCGATCGGCGCCACGTCCGGCGTGAAGCGGTCGAGGAAATGATGCTGCATGTCGTGGATCAGCAGAGCCGCCCGACCGGTCACCACCTTCCAGGGTGCGCGGGGGGCCGGCAGCTCATGCTCCTGCGGCAGCTCGTATTGGCCGATCTTGGGCAGGCCCATCGCGGCAGATCCTCATCTCAGGCAGGACAGGTAAGGCAGGAACGATCCGGCTGGGCCGGCGCGGCGGGGCGGAGCAGGGCGGCAGCAGACGCGTCGACGCCCAGGGCCGCCAGGAGGGCGGTGAACTTGGCCTGGGTCTCCATCAGTTCGGCCGCCGGGTCGGAACCGGCGACGATCCCTGCCCCTGCATACAGCCGGGCATGGGTGCCGGCGATCTCGGCGCAGCGGATCGACACGTACCAGGCACCATCGCCAGCGGCATCGCACCAGCCGACCGCCCCGGCATAGAAGTCGCGCTCATAGCCCTCCTGTGCCCGGATCACCTGGTCCGCCCGGTCGCGCGGCGTGCCGCATACGGCCGGCGTGGGATGCAGCAGGCGGGCCAGGTGGATGGAATTGACCTCCGGATCCGTCAGCCTGCCCTCGATGCGCGTGCCCAGGTGCCACATGCTACGGGTGGCGACCAGTTCCGGTGCCGGGGAGCGTGGGAGATCGCGGCAACAGGGGGCGAGCTGGTCCAGGATCGCCTCGACCACCATGGCATGCTCGCGCCGGTCCTTGTCGGAGCGGAGCAGTGCCTCGGCAGCGCTGCGGTCGGCGGCACGGTCGGCCGAGCGCCGTGCGGAGCCGGCCAGCGGATGGGACTGGATCACGGAACCGGTCTTGGCGAGCAACAGCTCAGGCGTGGCGCCCACCAGGCAGCGCGACGCCTGCCGATGCCCGGCCGGGAGCGGCACGGCGAACACGGTGGCCTGCTCGTCCAGCGCCAGCCGGGCGACCAGCTGGCCGACATCGATCGGGCGGTCCACCACCAAGTCCAGCGCACGCGACAGGACGACCTTGCGCAGCTCCGGATCGCTGGCCAGCAGGTCCACCACGCGGGCGACCGCGGCCTCGAACCGGGTTGGGTCAGGGCGGGGGATGATCGACTGGACCACCGCACGTGGCCGGTCCGCCGGTGCTGCCGGACGGTCCAGCTGCCGGATGGTCACGGGCTGGAACAGATGCGGCGGGCGGGTACGGTCATAAGGAAGAGCGCCGACCAGCACGGCGGCACCGCCGCCACCGCTGCCGAGCACCGTCCCGGGCTCGCCTGCCTCGGCCGTGGACAGCACGTGCCGGCAGCCTGCGGCGATCAGCATTTGTGTCTTGGTGACGAGGACGAACGGCTGGTTGTCGCCGGAGATCATGGCCGCGTCGGGCGCTACGTCCATCAGGGCCCCTTGCGCTAAAAAACGGCCCTGGAGGGGCCGGGTAGCGAGATCTGCCCGGCGACCGGAAAGGTCAATAGTCCATCACGGACACTGTAACTAAACTGACTCCAGCCATTGACCCAAGCTGCTGCCCTATCAGCCAATCGGGCGGCGGACGCGCTGCGGACGTTTTCGAAGGAGGCGGGTCAGCCCGTTGTCCGGGCGACCTCGCGCTCGGCTGCCTTCAGGCAGGCGACGAACCGGTCGGCCAGATGCCCGGCCTGGCGCGAGCGGGCGGTCAACGCATGCAGGGTGAACGTGATCGGCGGATCCAGCTCGCGCACCACGCTGCCCTGTCCGAGCGCCAGTGCCGTGTAGCGGTCGATGACGGCAACGCCGACGCCGGAGCGGGCCATCATCAGGGCGGTGTGGTAGGTCTGCACCCGCACGGCCACCTGCGGCTCCTGGCCGTCGCGGCGGAGCGCACCCTGGAGCAGCTCGCCCAGCGGATCGGCCGGGTCCAGGGCGATGAACGGCCGGCCGGCCAAGTCGCGCAGGGACAAGGGTTCGGGCAGGGCCGGATCGGTCGCCACCGCGACCATCCTCGCCTGGGCGAGCGGCAGGGCCTGGATCGCCTCGTGCGGCGGCGCGTTGAACACGAAGCCCACGTCCAGCTCATGGTGCAGCAGGTTCTGGACGATCTCGTGGGTGTGATAGGTGGCGACCTCGCAGCCCGTGCCGGGCAGCACCCGCAGGAAGCGCTGCACCGCGCGCGGCAGCACGCCCAGGCTGAGCGCCGGGATGGCGGCGACGCGAATGCGGCCGGCCTGGCTGTCGCGCAGGTTGCGCGCGAGCCGGCGGACATCGTCCATGGCGGCAAACGCCTTGCGGGTCTGGGCGAACAGGGCCTGGGCCTCCGCGGTCGGCACCAGCCGGCCGCGGTCGCGCTCGAACAGGCGCAGACCTGCCTCCGCCTCGGCCTGGGCCAGGAGCTTGGTCACGGCGGGCTGCGAGATGCGCAGCAGGCGCCCGGCGGCACTGGCGGTGCCGGCGAGCATGACCGTGTTGAAGACCTCGAGGTGGCGCAGGCGCATCGGGCCGTTCTTCCCGCGATATCGTCCCACGGACCATAACTCAGGCTCATGGACCTGCCACTCTGGCTATGCGACGAGCGGACCCATGGCCGCTAGTCTGGGGCTGACTCTTGCCTTCAGCGGACGAAGACCACGCCGATGCTCGCCAGCCCCTATCTCCTCTATCTCGGCGACGTACGCGACCCGATCAGCGCCAAGACAGCGCGCGGCATCGCGGTGTTCCGGCCCGAGCGCTGCGTGGGCCAGTACCGCCTGCCCGGCTGCACGCTGAGCGTGGGCCTGCCCGACCTCATCCCGGCCGAGGCCGCGGCCAAGGGTGCGCGCACCCTCGTGCTCGGGATCGCCAACCATGGCGGCTATATCGACGAGGCATGGCTGCCGGCCATCATGGAGGCGCTGGAGCTGGGCATGGACGTGGCCAACGGGCTGCATGCCAAGCTGGCCGACATCGCGCCGGTCCGGCAGCGCGCCGAACAGCTCGGCCGCCGGCTGATCGACGTGCGCCACAGCGCCGGCAACTATCCGGTCGGCAAGGGCAAGCGCCGGCAGGGCAAGCGCCTGCTCACGGTCGGCACCGACTGCTCGATCGGCAAGATGTACACTTCGCTGCTGCTCGAAGCCGAGATGAAGAAGCAGGGTCTGGATGCCGAGTTCGCCGCGACCGGGCAGACCGGCATCCTGATCGCCGGCAGCGGCGTGCCGCTGGATGCGGTGATCTCGGACTTCATCTCCGGCTCGATCGAATGGCTGACGCCCGACCGCGATCCTGACCACTGGTGGGTGATCGAGGGCCAGGGCTCGCTGTTCCATCCCTCCTATGCCGGCGTGTCGCTGGGCCTCCTGCACGGGGCCGCCGCGGATGCGCTGGTGATGTGCCACGAGCCGACCCGCGAGCGCATGCGGCACATGCCGGACTATCCGGTACCGGGCCTGAGCGAGGCCATGGCGGCGAACCTGGCGGCCGCCCGCCTGACCAACCCGGATGCCCGGTTCGTCGGGATCGCGCTCAACACCCAGCACATGGCGCCGGATGAGGCGGACCTGCTCTGCCGGGTGATCGGGCAGGAGTTCCACCTGCCCTGCGTCGACCCGGTCCGCCACGGCACCGCCCCCATCGTCGCCAACCTGCCGGGCTGACCACCATGGAACTGCAGGTGACGATCGAGCGGCACGAGCTGGCGGGCGTGTTCCGCATCTCGCGCAGCAGCCGCACCGAGACCCGGGTCGTGGTCGCGACGCTCCGCCTGGGCGATGCGGTGGGCCGCGGCGAATGCGGGCCGAACACCCGTTACGGGGAGACGCCGGAAGCGGTGGCGTTCCAGCTGGAGTCACTGGACCTCGCCGGGATCACGCCGGACGCGGCGGGCCGGAGCAGGCTCCTGCAGCGGCTGCCGGCCGGCGCCGCACGCAACGCGCTGGACTGCGCGCTCTGGGACCTGGAAGCCAAGCTCACCGGCAGGACCGTGGCGGAACTCGCCGGCATCGCCCCGCCGGCCCGGTTCCGCACCGCCATGACGCTGAGCATCAACACGCCGCAAGCGATGGCGGAGGCTGCACGCAAGCTCGGGCCGGACCAGCTCCTGAAGGTCAAGCTCGATGGTGAGCAGGTGCTGGAGCGGGTGGGGGCGGTCACGGACGCCCTGCCTGGGGTCCGGCTGATCGTGGATGCCAACGAGGCTTGGTCGCTGGAACTGCTCGGCCGCTGCCACGAAGCCCTGGCTATGCAGGGCGTGGTGGCCATCGAGCAGCCGCTGCCGGCCGGGGCCGATGCGGCGCTGGCGGGCTTTCGCAGCATCGTGCCGCTCATCGCCGACGAATCCTGCCATGTCTCGGCCGACGTGCCGCGCCTGGCCGAGCGCTATGCCGGAGTGAACATCAAGCTCGACAAGACCGGGGGGCTGACCGAGGCGCTGGCCCTGCGCAATGCGGCGAGCGACGCAGGCATGCATGTGATGGTGGGCTGCATGCTCGGCACCTCGCTCGCCATGGCGCCGGCCAGCCATCTGGTCGAGGGCACCTTCCTGATCGACCTGGACGCGCCGTTCCTCCTGCGCGTCGACCGGCAGCCGAGCATGATGGTCGAAGCGGGCGTGCTGGATCCGCCCAAGCCGGCGCTGTGGGGCTGATGATCGGCTAACGCCCGGCCAGGCCGAAGCGGAGCAACTCCTTCCCGCCACGCAGCGCGCTAGCCGTCTCCAGCAGCGCACCCCGTGCCTGCGGCTCCGGGACATGAGCTGCGTGCTGCTCCAGGAGAACCGCGACCTCGTCCGGGGCGACCGCGAGATCCTGCAAGGCTGCCAGCGCCTCGTCGAGGGTGCGGCGCGTATCATGGTCCAGGTCCGGCCGGGCCAGCTGGCGGTGCAGGCCGACGATGGCGTGGCTCAGATTGAGCACCGCGAGCAGCCCACCGGGTGTCCGGGCGCCGAGGCTGGCAGCGCGGCCCAGATGCAGCATCAGGCGCAATATCCTGGCCGGGCCGACGCTGCCGGACGGCGCCGACGGCCGTTGCCCAGCCACCAGCAGCGCGAGATCGCCGCGGATTGCCTCCGCCACCGCCATGGCCTGCCGGTCGGGCCGGCGCGGCAGCAGGCGGAAGCCGGTGGTGACGACCGCCGCCGGGATCACCAGGGCAGCGGCTTCCTCCAGGATCGTGCCGAGCGGAACGGTCGGCGTGGGCAGGATGGCCTGGCTGGTCAGGAGGAAGCACATGTTGAAGTCGATGCCGGGAATGGCGGTGCGCCGGCTGGCCCGTACCAGACCACCCAGCGCGATGAACGGTGCCATCGAGAGGATCAGTTCCAGAGGCGAATCGACGAAGGGCTGCACGGCCAGCCGGTAGAGGAGCGCCATCACCACGCCGCCCAGCACGCCCTCCAGCATCCTGGGCGCGATCAGCTGCGGCAGCGGCATGGCGCCCAGCACCATCGAGAAGATGCACAGGCCCAGCACGGACAGTTCGGCCATCGGCCAGCCGGACCACCATCCCACCATGCTGCCCAGCAGCACGCCCAGACCCGGGACGATGCCGGTCATGATCGCCACCCACCATTCGCGATGCGGGGCAAGATAGACCGCCTTGGGGCGGAAGGAGCGGACATCGGCGCCCGGGTTGCCGGTCAGCAGCGCCTCGGCACCGGCCTGGCGTTCCAGGGCCTGGGCAAGCCGCGGGTTCTCCCGGCGCAGGCCGGGCAGGAGATCGCCGAGTGCCGCCGGCAGTGCCTGCGCCTCCACCATTCCCATCAGGCGGGCGCCGAGTTCGGGTTGCGGCCGAGCCTTGCCGCGCCGGCGGCGCTCGCCCATCGCCTGTGCCGCCGCCATGGTGGCCAGCGCCGCGACCAGGACACCCTGGACATGGCGCAGGCGCCGGTAGCCGTCCACTGAGCCGGCGGTGATCAGGCTCGCCGATTCGCTGGCCTCGCTCATGGCAGCCACGAGCTTTCGCTCGGCTGCCGCATCGGCGCCGGCCAGCCCGTCGATGGCGGCAGCGGCAAAGCGCAGCGCGTCGCGCGAGAGCCGGCGCACCCGGTCGTACAGTTCCTGGCGGGGCGAGGCGGGCGTGAAGAAGCCGGTTACCAGCGTGACCACCACCACGCCGATCAGGGTGCAGATCACCCGCGCCTGCGCCGTGCCGATCGCATCCTGGGCGAAGAACAGGGCGGGCAGGACCACGACGGCGGCGGTCATGCCCGAGAGCAGCGCGCCATAGCCGTGCACGCCGCGCAGGATATGGGTGAGGCTGCCGTTGATCGCGATCCAGCCTGCCAGCAGGACAAGCTGCAGCCAGGGCGCAGCGACGAAGTGGACGAGGGCGAAGCCGAACGCGGCACCCACCAGCGTGCCGGCCACGCGGAAGAAGGCCCGCTCGAACAAGAGCCCCTTGTGCGGCTGGGCGACGACCCAGATCGGCATCGCCGCCCAGTAGGCGTACGGGATGCCCAGCAGCGTGGCGACCGTGAAGGCGAGCCAGGCGGCAAAGGCCAGGCGCAGGCCATGGACGACCAGCGGGCCGTCCAGGCCCAGGCGTGACGCGGGCCCGGCCTTCATGCCGCCCGGGTCAGCCGATCCCGTCGGTGCCGGAGCCGCAGACCAGGACGCAGACCTTGTCGCCCTTGTCGACCTTGACCGCACCGGTGCGCAGGGCGGCGGCAGCCGCGGCACCGCTGGCGTCAGCGGACAGGCCGAACTCGAACCACAGCCACTGCGCCGCCTCGACCATCTGCTCGTCCTCCAGCAGCACGATCTCGTCGATGTTCTTCGCGGCGATCTCGTAGATCGGGTCGGCGGTGCGGCCGCAGCCCATGGTCGGGATGGTGGTCGTCACCTTGGGCAGGGTCACGGCCTCGCCGGCGGCCAGGCTGGCATGGAGGGTGGGCGAGCCGGTGGGCTCGATGCCGATGATCCGCGCATCCGGCTTGATCGCCCGGATCACGGTCGACATGCCGGCCACCAGACCGCCGCCGCCGATCGCGATCAGGAACACGTTGGTATCGGGATGCTCCTCCAGCACCTCCAGGGCGACCGTCCCCTGCCCCGCCACCACGTCCTTGTCGGCAAAGGGGTGGAAATAGGTGCCGCCGGTCTCCTCGGCGAACTGGTGCGCCGCCAGATTCGACTGGTCCCACTGGGCACCCACCACCCTTGCATCGGCACCCCAGGCGGCGATCTTGGCGCGCTTGGCCGGCGAGGAGGTCTCGGGCAGGAACACGGTGGTGCGCACGCCGGCGAGCCGGCCGGCCCTGGCCACCGCCAGGCCATGGTTGCCGCCGGACGCGGTGACGATGCCGTTCTTCAGCTTCTCGGGCGGGGTCTGGAGCAGGCGGTTGGTGGCGCCGCGCGCCTTGAAGGAGCCGGTGACCTGCAGGCATTCCAGCTTCAGCCAGAGCGACGCATCCGCGGGCGGGTCGAGCATCTGGTCGGCACGCATCATGGGGGTGCGGCGGACCTTGCCGTTCAGGCGGCTGGCTGCGGCGCGAACGTCGTCGAGGTCGATCAACATCGTAGGGTCAGAGCCTTTCGAGCGGCTGAGGAAAACCGCCCGGGTGCATGCAGGTCTTGGCTGCGGCATCCCGGTCGGCGGCGAGGCTGTCGGCCGCATCTTTGCCGCGAAGTCGCGCATGGAGAAAGCCCGCGATGAAGCAGTCGCCTCCATTGGCCGGGATGGCCACGGACGGCAGCTGGGCGACGAGGGCAGGCTTGGTCAATCACTGAGCGGCCTGGAGCGGCATCGAGAGCGCATTGGAGGATGTGCCCATCGGCTGATGCGGCGCAGGAGCAGGCTGCTCATGGCAACGTGGAAGGCTGAGAAGACGTCGAAGCGGGCTTCACAGTCCCGCATTCAAATTTGCGATACACCGCCGTCGACTGTCATTTCGATGCCGTTGACATAGCGGGCATCGGTCGAGGCCAGGAAAAGAGCAGCGGTTGCGATCTCGGCTGGCTCTGCCATGTAGCCAAGCGGGACCTGTCCAGCAACGTGATCCTTCAGAGCTTCAATCTCAACACCGCTCATTTGGAGGCCATTCTCAAAGAGCGATGTGAATGTGAAACCAGGGCTGAGTGCATTCACCCGGATCTTTCGGTTGCGAAGATCATTGGCCCAGGTCCGCGCGAATGACCTCACGGCTGCCTTCGAAGCATTGTAGAGGCTGAGGTCCTCCATGCCGTTGTTGGCGCAGATGGACGCCGTGAGCACGAGGGATGCGCCGTCGTTCACAACAGGCAGCAAGGTCTGGACCGTGAAGAAAACGCCTTTCACATTGATATCGAACGGCTTGTCGAACGCATCTTCGCTGGTCTTGCCGAACTCGTTTTTTTCGCAGATCCCGGCATTTGCAAAAACGGAATCCAGGCGGTCACCATGCTTTTCTATTTCGGCCTTGAGTTTTCCCAGATCGGAGAAGCTGGAAACATCGGACACAACCGCAACCGCTGCCGGACCGATTTGAGCGGCGGCCTTGTCGAGTGTCCTGGCTGATCGACCGGTAATATAGACGCGCTTGGCGCCTCACTCGACAAGGGCTTGCGCAATGGAAAAGCCGATTCCGCTTGATGCTCCGGTCACGACGCTCACGTGGTTCAGGAATTCGGTAGACACTCTTCGCTTTCCTTCAAGCCAAAGACGCAGGGATTGCGTGATGCGGCAGGATTGCCGGCGCGCAGTAGTTTCCGCTCGTGCGCGAGCAGGATTCCCGAGATCTGTTGTGGGCTTCTTACCTGCCTCACCGACCAGGACGGCAAGGTGGAACGTCTCGGAATGCAGTGGGTCCGTGACGCCTAGGTGAGGAATTCAATCAGCGCCGACGTAACCGCTGCCGGCCGCTCACCGGCGACGTAGTGGCTGCAATCGGCCCAACGAATGAGGTCCATCTCCGCAGACCGGCTTCCCGTTGAGGCGTCGGGAACGCTTCAAACTCATATGGATAGCTGCATCAGGCGCTCCTCACCCAGTTCGTCCCGCGAGACTTCTGTATCGCTTGGTTCCAAATTCGAGTCAGCCCAACGGCTTCAGGGCAAGATCAACCATCGCCCGCATGTCCTCCTGCTCTGCTCCGGCCTTGCCCAATACCCTCATCCCCTGGATCTGGCACACGAGGAACCTTGCCAGAGTCCGCTCATCCAGACGCTGGTCAATCTCCCCCAGGGCCTGAGCCCTGATGATCGCAGCTGCAAAAAGGTCCTGCAGCCGCCGGAACAATCGGGATATCCGGGCCGAAACTTCCTGGTCTCCAGGGAGCATTTCAGTGGCCGTCAACACCACGAAGCAGCCGCGCAAGCCGTCCTTCCCGGACGAAAGCTCCGCATGACGCTCGAAAGCAGCACGAATGGCGGCTTTCGGAGATGCCTCTCCACTCAGACTGTCCCCAACCTGACGGACCGCATCATCGATGTAGACATCAAGCGCGCGCAGGAAGACCCCTCGTTTGTCGCCGAATGCCTTGTAGAAACTGCCTCTCGACAGCTCCATGCCGTCAAGCAGATCGGGAAGCGAGGCGTCATGATACCCCCGATCCCAGAATACGTTCATGGCCTTGCGGACAGCTTCATCGAGATCGAACTCGCGAGGCCGGCCTATGGATGCCGATGTATGCGTGCCTTCAGCCATGGATGGCATATGGAACCAATTGGTTTATTAGTCAAATGGGTGCCATCAGGAGTACGTTTGAGAAGGCTCATGGCCACCGCCTGAGCTTGGTTGTGGATGCAACGACCAGGATGAGGGCTTCGGCGACACGGGTGAGTTGGTCGCAATCGCGGGCAAGGCTGCGGACTTCGTGATCCAGGCGAAGTTGCGCCCGACGCTCCTAGCCGGCTGTACAATCCGGAAATGGTATGATCTTCGATGATGTCTATACATGAGATTGTTTTGTACGATATAACCATTGTTTCAAGTTACTGCAATTCTAAACAATATCAATTCAGGTTTACACTTCACCACCTCGCGATCTAGCACACCCGAACACTTAGTTTTGCTTGCCGCCCGGATAACGCCATCGGCGTCCGCCGCGCGCATTCGCGCGCGTGCACATCCAAAAGCGGCTTCTCGGGGGGATTCGATGTCTCGCTCGGTGCTGCGTACTTTCTGGTACGCCTCCGTTTCCTGCCTCGCCCTGGCCGGCCAGGCTCTTGCTCAATCGGATTCACTGGCCGAAGGCGGTGCCGTGGCCGCTCCGCAGGCCATGAGCCTGTCGCCGGTCGTGGTCACCGCCTCCGGCTTCGCTCAGGAGATCCAGGATGCGCCGGCCAGCATCTCGATCATCACCCGCGAGCAGCTGGAAACCGAGCAGTTCCACGACCTGACCGACGCGCTGCGCGAGGTACCGGGCGTGGCGGTCACCGGCACCGCCAACGAGCAGGACATCTTCATCCGCGGCCTGCCGGGCAGCTACACGCTCATCCTGGTGGACGGGAAGCGCCAGAGCACCCGCGACATCCGGACCAACGGCAACTCCGGCTACGAGCAGAACTTCATCCCGCCGCTGGAGGCGATCGAGCGGATCGAGGTGGTGCGCGGGCCGATGTCCTCGCTCTACGGCTCCGACGCGATGGGCGGCGTGATCAACATCATCACCCGCAAGGTCGCGGAAAAATGGGGCGGCTCGGTTTCGCTCGACGGCACGCTGCAGGAGCATTCGGATTCGGGCAATTCCGGCCAAGCCCAGGTCTATCTGAGCGGGCCGATCGTGAGCGAACTGCTCGGCCTGCAGCTTTGGGGCCGCCTCTTCGGCCGAGGCGAGGACGAGATCGAGAGCGGCTGGAGCAAGGCGGACGACCATGATCTCGGCGGCAAACTGACCCTCACCCCGACCGAGCACCAGGAGATCGTGCTCACCGGCGGCTATACCCGGCTCGAGCGCAACGCCACTGCCGGCAAGACGCTGGAAGTGGATGCGAACGACACCCGCAGCAAGCAGGACCGCCTGTTCTACTCGCTCAGCCATACCGGCCATTGGGACTTCGGCACGACCGACCTCTCGATCCTGCAGGAAAAGGCTGAGCGCCGTTCCTGGACCCGCTCGGACGAGGAAGGTCTGGTCAAGAACGCCCGCTCCCCTGAGACCCTGAACACGGTGATCGACGGCAAGGTCCAGCTCCCGATCGACCTGCCGGTGGTGGGTCTGCATTCGCTGGTAGTGGGCGGCCAGTGGATGAGCACCGAGCTGACCGACCAGAACCCCGGCAAGCGCACCGGCCAGGACGAGAAGTTCAAGATCTGGCAGCAGGCCCTGTTCATCGAGGACGAGTGGCTGATCACCGACAACTTCTCGCTGACTGGCGGCCTGCGCGTCGACGACCACGAGGTCTATGGCGCGCACTGGAGCCCGCGCGGCTACGCGGTCTGGCACCCGACCGAGATGTGGACGATCAAGGGCGGCGTCTCCACCGGCTTCCGCGCCCCGGACATCCGCACGATCGCGCCGGGCTACGCCTACACCACCGGCGGCGGCGGCTGCAGCTATGGCCCGAACGGCACCTGCGGCGTGATCATCGGCGATCCCGACCTCGAGCCGGAGAAGAGCACCAGCTACGAGTTCAGCGTCGGCTGGAACAATTTCAGCTGGCTGTCGGCCAACGCGACCTATTTCTATACCGACTTCAAGGACAAGGTCTCGAATGCGCTGGTGCTGGACGAGGACGGCAACCCGGCGCGCTGGCCCGAGGATCCCAACTACCGGCTCTGGTACAGCTACAATATCGACGATGCGGTGATCCAGGGCGTGGAGCTGTCCGCGACTTTCCAGGCGACCGAGACGATCACGTTCACCGGCAGCTACACCTACACCGACTCCGAGCAGAAGACCGGGACCTACAAGGGCCTGCCGCTGGCGCGCACGCCGGAGCATCTGGCGAACCTGCGGGTGGACTGGGCCACGCCGATCGCGGGCCTGCGCACCTGGGCGCGTGCGGACTACCATGGCAAGGAGCTGAACGCCGGCCTGCGCCTGGGCCAGAACGGCAAGCCGCTCGAGCGGGACGGCACCGTGGTCGCCCGGGAGTATGACAGCTACCTGACCTTCGACATCGGCGCCAACTATGCGCTGACGGACAAGGTGTTGCTGAGCGCCGCCGTCTACAATGTCGGCGACAAGCAGCTGGAGCCGGACGCCTACAACACGGTCGGCGATGGCAGGCGGTTCTGGCTCGGGACGACGATCAAGTTCTGACGCCTGGATCCTGGCTCAGGCTGGCGTGCCGGATGACGGCCGCCAGCCGGGCTTCGGGAAGCGGGCGGCCGTCGGGTTGGCGAACAGGTCGGCCGCCATCACCCGTGCCCAGATGCTGAGATCGACACCTGCCAGCTCGTCCTCGGTGAACCAGCGCAGCTCCGAGGTCTCCTCGCCATCGGGCCTCGGCACGCCGCCTATCACCCGTGCCTCGAACCCGGTCGAGACATAGGAGGTCACATCGCCGTTGGGATAGGTCACCCGGTATTGCGGCCCGCCATAGACCCCCAGCACCCGGACCAGCTCGATCAGGTAACCGGTCTCTTCGAACGCCTCGCGCACGGCGGCATCCGAGGGGCTCTCGTCCGGATCGACCGCCCCGCCAGGAGTGGACCAGATGCCGCTGTCGATCTGCCGGACGAGCAGGATCCGGTCCCGATCGTCCCGGATCACCGCGGCCGCCGAGGGCAGCAGGATGAGATCGTTGCCCAGATGGCGGCGGAGCTTGCGGACATAGTCGGACATCGGCATGGCAGGCACGGATCTCCTCGCGTGGCACTGGCACCACCGATGCCATGGACGCGGCCATGCCGCATCTCTCCCGTTGGAGGGTGGGCAGTCGCCTGGGGCTGCGCATATTGCCCAGCGGCATTCTGAGAAATGTCGCGTTCCCGCGTGCATCAAGCCTTACCGCCGCTGTTCGGGCTCGTCACCAAGCTGACCGGCCTCACGCGGCCGATGGCGGTGCCTCTGCGCGCGACAGGTCGGAAAGGAAGCGGTGCATCAGCGGCGAGTTGCCGAAGCGCCGACTGACCTCTTCTCCTGCCAGCGAGAAATCGGGCTCGCGCCGGAGCAGCTCGGCCATCGTGGCGCGTGCCTCGTCCGGCCGCTCCAGGCCGACCAGCACCGCCGCACGGATCTTCAGGCAGTCCGGGTCCTGCGGCGCCCGCAGCACGCACTCGGCCAGCACCTCGTCCGCCTCGCCCAGCCGGCCCGCGGCATAGAGCGCCTGACCGTGGATGTAGGCATAGTATTCCGGCGCCAGGGGATGGAGGCGTCGCGCCCGCTCGGCATTCTCGACCGCTTCGTCATAGGCGCCGAACCGCAGCTGCGCCTTGGCCAGTGCCATCAGGCTGTCCGGATCGCTGGCATTCAGCTCCACCGCCCGCTGCGCGGCGCGCATAGCGCCCCCATACTCGCCGCTGGCTGCCAGCCCGAAGCTCAGCACCTGGTAGGCCAGCGGCAGATCCGGCTCCAGCCGGATCGCCTCGCGGGCCTCGGCCATGCCGCGTGCGACCAGCTCGGCCGCGTTGCCGGTGGGCCAGTCGAACTGCTCGGCGATGTAGGTGAGGCCGAGATAGGCGCGGGCCGTAGCATAGCCCGCGTCCAGCTCCAGCGCCCGCTGATACAGGTCACGCGCCTCCAGCAGCGCGGCTCGGTCGGCGGCACCGTGCTTGTGATGGCGGCGCGCCCGCAGCACGAGGTCGTAGGCACGCAGGTCGGCGGTCGGACGGGCCACGGCGGCCGCGGCTTCGCTCTGGCGCACATAGGACACCAGCGAGGAGACGATCCGGGCGGTGAGGTCGGCCTGGACCGCGAACACGTCCTCGATGCGCTGGTCGTAGCTGTGCGACCAGAGATGGGTGCCGGTGCGTGCGTCGATCAGCTGCGCCACCACCCTGAGCTGATCGCCCGCCCGCCGGGCACTGCCTTCCACCACATATTGCGCACCCAGCCGCTCGCCCACCTCGCGGATGTCGGCAGGCTGGTCGGCGAGCGCGAAGGTCGAGTTGCGCGCGATCACCATCAGCTCGCGGTTGCGTGCGAGGTTGGCAATGACGTCCTCAGTCAGGCCATCGGCGAAATAGGCCTGGCTCGGCTCGGGACTCAGGTCGTCGAAGGGCAGCACCGCCACGGTCGGGCGGCTGTCCGCTGCCGCCGTACGCAGCAGCCCGGAGGCACTGCCCGCTGCCGCCGGTGGTGCGGCCGTGCGCTCCGTCCAGCTGTCGGCCGCGATGTAGCCCGCCCCGAGGATGCCGGCGCAGATGCTCGCCAGGACGGTGGAACGTGGCCGGGTCCAGGCCAGTCGGCCAGCCGGCAGGAGCCGCGCCAGCCCACCGGGCGCCACCTCGTCCGGGCGCCAAGCATAGACCTCGATCGCTTCGGGGATGTTCTTCGCCTGCCGGCGGCCGATCCGCCGGAAGCGGGCGACGTGCTCCTTGTCGGCGCTGCGCACGACCGTGGCACTCGCATAGATGCTGCCGGGCTCGGCCATGGCCTGCAGCCGGTTGGCGACGTTCACCCCGTCGCCAAAGACGTCGCCGTCCTCCTCGATCACATCACCGAGGTTGAGGCCGAGCCGAAGGTCCAGGGGACATGGGCCAAAGCCCCGCTGGATCTCGATGGCCGCCTCCAGCGCCGCGTTGACGCTGCCGAACGCGGTGAGGAACCCGTCGCCGGTATGCTTGAAGGTCCGGCCGCCATGGCGCTGCACGGCCGGCTCGACGATTTCCCGCAACGCCGTCCGCAGCTCGCCATAGGTCTGGGCCTCGTCCTCGGCCATGAGCCGGCTGTAGCCGACCACGTCCCCGGCGATGATGGCAGCAAGCTTGCGTTCCATGGAGCTGGCCCATCAGGTCGACCTGCCGCTCAATATAGGCGACGGCTCGCAGGATGAGTACCGGGTTGCACTGATCAATTCCCGCAGCCTGGCGATGTGCTGCACCCCGAAACGAAATGGAGCGGCCGGCAAGCCGACCGCTCCATCGTCTCGAACCCGGCTGGCCTTGGTCAGGCCGCTTCGCTCTGCCGCGACATGCGCTTGCGCTCGTTGCTGTCGAGATAGCGCTTGCGCAGCCGGATCGCCTTGGGCGTCACCTCGACCAGCTCGTCGTCGGCGATGTAGGCGATGGCCTTCTCCAGGGTCATCTTGACCGGCGGGGACAGGTTGATCGCGTCGTCCTTGCCGGCGGCACGGATGTTGGTGAGCTTCTTGGTCTTGACCGGGTTGACCTCGAGGTCGTTTTCCCTGGTGTGCTCGCCGATGATCATGCCGGCATAGAGCTTCTCGCCAGGATGCACGAACAGCGGCCCGCGCTCGGAGATGTAGTTCAGCGCATAGGCCACCGCCTCGCCCTGCTCGCTGCTGATCAGCACGCCGGTGTGGCGCTGGGCGATCGCACCCTTGTAGGGCTCGAAGGCGTGGAAGATCCGGTTCAGCACGCCGGTACCGCGCGTGTCGGTCAGGAACTCGCCGAGATAGCCGATCAGCGCGCGCGACGGGCTGTGGAACACCAGGCGCTGCTTGCCGGCACCGGCCGGGCGCATGTCCTTCAGCTCCGAGCGGCGCTGGGTCAGCTTCTCGACGACGATGCCGGAATATTCCTCGTCGACGTCGATCGTGACCTCCTCGATCGGCTCCAGCTTCTGGCCGTTCTCGTCGGTCTGCATCAGCACGCGCGGGCGGCTGATCGACATCTCGTAGCCTTCGCGGCGCATCTGCTCGATCAGCACGGCCAGCTGGAGCTCGCCACGACCGGCCACCTCGTAGGCGTCCTTGCCGGCACTCTCGGTGACCTTGATCGCGACATTGCCCTCGGCCTCGCGCCTGAGGCGGTCCAGGATGACCCGCGAGGTCACCTTGCTGCCTTCCTGGCCGGCATAGGGGCTATCGTTGACCGAGAAGGTCATCGCGATGGTGGACGGGTCGATCGGCTGCGCCGGGATCGGCTCGCTGATCGACGGGTCGCACAGCGTGTCGGCGACGGTCGCCTTCTGGATGCCCGCGATCGCGATGATGTCGCCGGCCTCGGCCTCCTCGACCGGGGTGCGCTCCAGGCCGCGGAAGGCCAGGATCTTGGTGACGCGCGCCTGCTCCAGCAGCTCGCCGGTGCGGCTCATCGCCTTGATCGTGGTGTTGGGCCGGATGCGGCCGGACGCGATGCGACCGGTGAGCAGGCGGCCCAGATAGGGGTTCACCTCCAGCGTGGTCGCCAGCATCGAGAACGGTGCCTCCAGGTCCACCTGGGGCGGGCGGACATGGGAGACGATCAGGTCGTAGAGGGGGGCCAGGCTTTCGCGCGGGCCTTCGGGGTCGTGCGCAGCCCAGCCGTTCTTGGCCGAGGCGAACACGGTCGGGAAGTCGAGCTGCTCGTTGGTGGCGTCCAGCGCTGCGAACAGGTCGAACACCTCGTCATGCACCTCGTGGGCGCGCTGGTCGGGCTTGTCGACCTTGTTGATGACCACGATCGGGCGCAGGCCGAGGCGCAGGGCCTTGCCCAGCACGAACTTGGTCTGCGGCATCGGGCCTTCCGAGGCGTCGACCAGCAGGACCACGCCGTCGACCATGCCGAGGATGCGCTCGACCTCACCGCCGAAATCGGCGTGGCCGGGCGTGTCGACGATGTTAATGCGGGTGTCCTTCCAGGCGACCGAAGTGCACTTGGCAAGGATCGTGATCCCGCGCTCGCGCTCCAGGTCGTTGGAATCCATGGCCCGTTCCTGAACCTGCTGGTTCTCTCGGAACAAACCGGACTGCTGGAGAAGCTTGTCGACCATGGTCGTCTTGCCGTGGTCGACATGCGCGATGATCGCGATGTTACGCAGATCCATGAAACCCTGTGCTCGGCCGTGATGGGAGGCGCGAGCTGGCTGCTCGCGGAACGTGGCTGGCCTTATATAGGAACTGCAAGCGAGATTCCACGCCCTTGCCGCAGTGCAGCAAAAACTTCGTGGTGGTTGATCACCAGCCCTCAGGACAGGTCGTGCAGGTCCTTGCCGTTCGGTGGCCCTACGGAGAAGTCCGAGAAGCCGACCTCGAGCCCGGCCCGTTCGGGCGTGCAGCACATCGGCCCGACCAAGTAACGGCCGGCCTTCGGGAACGGCGCCAGCCGCAGGAGCGGCCAAGTGATCCGGTCGGCCGAGGCCTGCAGGCGCAGCACCCCGTCCTGCACCGTGGCACGCAGCGAGAAGTCCGCTGGATCGCCGGTGAAGCGGCCGGTCGCCCAGTCCGACCGGCCCACCGTCAGCACGCTGCTGAGCAGCGGCCAGCCGTCCGACAGCTCGATGCCGGCCTTGACCCAGTTCGCCGCGTCGATGCGCACCATCAGGCCGGCCTGGTCGTAGAGCGCCTGGTAGCTGGCCCGCACCCGCACTTCCGCGGTGAAGTCGCCCGTAACCGGCATGAAGAAGAAGTGGCCGCTGTCCCGGGTGAAGCCGTAATGGGTCTCGCGCCAGAAATCGGTGCCGCTGCCGGTGACGACCCGCAGCTCGTCGTTCTCCAGGCGCCAGGAGGGCGGCTCGTTCAGCCAGGTGCAGCCGGCGAACATGCCGCTCACTCACCCGGCCGGATCACGCCCTTCTTCAGGAGGATGCAGCCATAAAGGCGGGTTTCGCCAGTGGCGATCACCGCGAACGCCTTCTTGGAGCGCTCGTAGAAGGCGAACCGCTCGATCTGGCCGAGCTGGACCTTGCCCTTGGACGCCTCGCTCACCAGCGTGCCGTACTCGGCGCACACTTCCGGCATCGAACTTTCATCACCCACCACCGCGATGCGCAGCGCCGGGTCCGGCACGAAGTCGTCCAGCGGCATCACCGAGAGGACGGCTTTTAGGACCCGCGGCCCGTCGGCGGCATCCATGCGGATCAGCTTGCGCGTTGCCATGGTCTCGGACGGGAAGTTGGCGTCTGCGATCACGAGATCGTCGCCATGGCCCATGGCGCGCAGCACGTAGAGCAGGTCCGCGTTCAGGAGCGGATCGATTCCCTTGAGCATGTCTTGTTCCTCCCCGGTGCCGGCCGGCGCTGTCCATCCGGCCGCCGTCGCACGGCATGCCCATAACGAATGGCGGCGGGCTCCAGAAGGGGCTTCTGTGTCGGGCCTCAGCGGGCTAGGTCCAGCGCCAGCCCATCCCCGGCGGGCTGTGGCCTTCCCCGCAGCACCTGACCGAGCTTCCGTTCCGCCGCAACGAAGGCCGCCTCGATGTGATCAGGCCGGCATAGTCGTTGGGCTGGTCGATCACGCCCGGCTCGCCGGCCTCGTCCCGATGGATCGCCGGAGGAACCGCCCGGCTCACCCATCCAGCAGCCCGCTGATGTCGCCGAGCCGGTCGTCGATCCAGGCGGCCAGGGCATGGAGCGGGATGACGAGCAGGGTCATCCCGATCGGGATCGGCCACAGGCCGGTCTGCAGCCTGTCGCGGACGACGGCGAGCCGGCTGTGCATGGCTGGATCATTCTCCCGGGGCCGCGGCTCACCGGCAGCAATCCTGCTCAGGGGATCGCGGTGCTCGGGCGGGACGGGCTCAGCTCACCAGCTCGTAGGGAAAGACCGGGGTCGCCACCAGGTCGTAGACCAGTTTCAGGCAGACCAGCACGATCAGCACCGCCAGGAACAGGCGCATGTACTCGCCACGCAGCTGCATCGCGACCCGCGTGCCGAGCTGTGCACCGATCACCCCGCCCACGATCAGGAGCAGGCCCAGCACGATGTCGACCGTGTGGTTGAACGCGGCCTGCAGCAAGGTGGTGAGCGCCGCCACGAAGGTGATCTGGAACAGGGAGGTGCCGACCACGATCGAGACCGGCATGCCGATCAGGTAGATCATCGCCGGGATCATCACGAAGCCGCCGCCCACGCCCATGATCGCGGTGAGGATGCCGACCGCCGCCCCGATCAGGGCTGGGAGCAGCGCGCTGATGTAGAGGCGTGAGCGGGCAAAGCGCATTTTCAGCGGCCAGCGATGGGCGAAGCCGTGGCGGTGGCTGCGCTTGGGCTGGTTCACCGGGCGGGGCCGCATGGTCTGCAGTACCGTGCGCAGGCTCTCGTTCAGCATGGTCGAGCCGACCACGCCCAGCAGGATCACGTAGGAAAACGCGATAGTGACGTCGATATAGCCCAGCGCCCGGATCACCCGGAACAGCACGATGCCGATCGTGGCGCCGACGACGCCACCTGCCACCAGCACCGCACCCATCTTCACGTCGACCGTCTTGCGCTGGACATGGTTCAGCACCGCGCTGAACGAGGATGCCAGGATCTGCAGGGCCTGGGTGCCGACCGCCACGGCAGGCGGGATGCCCAGGAAGATCAGCAGCGGGGTCATCAGGAAGCCGCCGCCCACCCCGAACATGCCGGACAGGAAGCCTACCGCCGCGCCGAGACCCAGCAGCACCACCATGTCTACCGACATCTCGGCGATCGGAAGGTAGAGTTCCATACGCGCTGCGCGGCCCAGTCGATGCCGTCCGACCAGCCCACTCGATCGGCATGCCGGCGGCTGCCTGTCAACCTCGCAGGGCGGCCAGGATCGGATCCAGCAGCGTCTGTGGCAGCGCCTCACCGGCGATCAGGCGCAGGTTGGCGGCAGCGGTGGCGGCAGAACCGGGATCATGATCTGCAGGCGGACCCAGCCTGCCTGCCAGCCAGTCCACCGCCAGCCGCTCGGCCTGGAGCTCGGCCTGAAGGATCTTCCTCCGCAGGTCGGCCATGCCGGCATCGGTCGCGGCGAGCGGCTTGGCAAGCTCACGCGCCCTTCGCAGTGCTCTGGCGATCCGAGCACGCTCGTCCCAGCCGTCTGCGCGCAGCCGGGCCAGGTCCGCAGCGGCCCAGGCCCGCCCCGCCCAGCCGTCCAGAGCGGCCGAGAGCGCCAGGCTCACGTCCAGGCCGAACTCGTCCTGCAGCAGGAGGCAGCGCTCTGCCACGCCCGGGCGCGCGTAGAGCTCGGAGATCCGGGCGAACAGGTTCGGCGTCACGTCCGTTTGGGCGGCGGCTCCATGGCCGGCGGCGTGCCGTCCAGGATCTCGTCGGGCTGCTTGCCGTAATTGCGGATGCGGACCAGCACGTCGTCCATCTGCTCAGGCCCGAGCAGCTTCACCTCGCCCGCGGCCAGGACTCGCCAGTACTGGGCTGCCATCACCTCGACCTCGTGCGCTAGGCCCAGGGTCTTCTTCACGGTCGGGCCGATCGCGATCATGCCGTGGTTCGCGAGCAGGCAGGCGTAGCGATCCTTCAACGCTTCGATCGCATGATCCGACAGGGCCTGGGTGCCGTAGCGGGCATATGGGGCGCAGCGGATGTCGTGGCCGCCTGCGATCGTGACCATGTAGTGGAAGGCCGGGATGTAGGCGTGCATGCAGGCCAGCGCCACGCAGTGCATGGCGTGGTTGTGCACCACCACGTCGATGTCGCGCCGGCTGCGCTGGATGTCCCAGTGGAAGCGCCATTCCGAGGACGGCATCCGGTCGCCCTCATAGGTCCCGTCCCAGTACACCACCGGCAGGTCGGCAGGCTTCAGGTCCTCATAAGGGATGCCGGTGGGCGTGATGATGATGCCTTCGTCGATGCGCGCGCTGATGTTGCCGGAGGTGCCCTGGTTGATGCCGAGCTCGGTCATGCGCAGGCAGGCATCGATGATCTCCTGCCTGAGCTTGCGGTGCTTGACCTTCGCCATGTTCCTGCCAACTCCCTGCGCTGGACGGAGGAAAGGCTGGGCCGTGGTCAGCAGCTCTGTCAACATGCGATAGCTTGAGCAGAGGGGCACCGGAATGGGCGAAAGTCGGCGGGATGCGGTGCTGGTACTCGATGTCGGCAAGACCAACATCAAGCTGCTCGCCATCGACGCAGGCGGAAAGGTCCTGGCCCAGCGCCGCACGCCCAACCCGACCCTGCCGGGCCCGCCCTGGCGGCACCCCGACGTCGGGGTCACCGAGGCCTGGATGATCGAGGCACTCGGGGAGCTGGCGCGGGAGTTGAGCGTCGTGGCGATCGTGCCCACCGCCTATGGCTCGACCTGTGCCATGCTGGACGAGGCGGGCGAGCTGGCCTTCCCGATCATGGACTACGAGGACGAGCATCCGGACGAGGTGATCCGAAGCTATGCCGAGGTCGCCCCGCCGTTCAACGAGACCTTCTGCTCGATCGCGCCCAACGGCATGCTGCTGGCCCGCCAGCTCTGGCGCGCGCGGCACGAGCATCCGGAACAGTTCGCCAAGGTCAGGACGGTGGTGCCGCTCGGCCAGTACTGGGCCTACCGACTCTCGGGCCAGCTCGCCTGGGAGCATTGCGCGCTGGGAGCGCAGACCCAGCTGATCGCGACCTCGACCGGCGAATGGTCCAGCACCGCGCGCCGGTTCGGCTTCGACCGGCTGTTCCCGCAGCGGCGCCGTGCCGGCGACGTGCTGGGCCCGATCCGGGCTGGGCTGGCCGATAAAACCGGGATTCCAGCGGGGACGCCGGTGCTGGTGGGCATCCATGACAGCAATGCCGACTATGGCCGCTACCGGATGGCCGGGCTCGACCACTTCACCCTGCTCTCCTCCGGTACCTGGCTGATCACCTTCGATACCGACCTGCCGCTCGCCGAACTCGATCCGGCGCGCGACATGGTGAGCAACACCGACTTCACCGGCCGCCCGGTCGCCACGGCGAGGTTCATGGCCGGCCGGGAGTTCGACCTGGTCGCCCAGCTCGAGGGCAGCGGCGGCGGGGAGCCCGACCTCGCAGTGGTGCACCGGCTGATCGAGCGGGGCACCATGGCGCTGCCGACCTTCAACGCCAATGGCGACACCTTCCCCGGCACGGCCGGCAAGGGCCGGGTGACCGGCCCGGAACTGGCCGATCCGACCGAGGCCAGGGCGCTGGCCTCGCTCTACGTGGCACTCGGTACCGACGTGGTCCTGGATCTGCTCAAGAGCCAGGGACAGATGATCCTGGCCGGGGGGTTGGCCAAGGACCGGCTCTATGCCCCGATCCTGGCGGCCCTGCGGGCGCCGCAGCCTTTGTCCGTCTCGGCCGAACCGGACAGCACCGCGCTCGGTGCCGCGGAACTCCACTGGCGCAAGGTCCGCCCGACCCCGCCGATCGAGCTGACGCCGGTAGCCCCGGCCGAGCTCGCGGGGCTGACGGAATACCGGCAGCGCTGGCGGGCGGCGGTCGAGCATGGCTGACGGGGCTGGCCGGATCGGCGGGGACGGCTTGATCCTGCGCGATGCCGGACAATAACCATTTCCATGGAACGCCAGCACCAGCCGGCAGACGGCTCCGCTCCGCCGGACCTGGCCCTGCTGATCGAGCAGGTGGCGGCCAGCAGCGACCGCGAGGCGTTCGCCCAGCTGTTCCGCCATTTCGCACCGAAGGTGAAGTCGTACCTGCGCCGACTGGGCGTCGCCGATCCGGCGGCGGACGACCTCTGCCAGGAAGTCATGCTGTCGGTGTGGCGCCGCGCCGGACAGTACGACCGGCGGCTGGCCTCCCCGGCCACCTGGATCTACACCATCGCCCGCAACCGGCGCATCGACCTCTTGCGGCGCGATCGGGGCACGGAAGCGGAACTGGACGAGCGCGCGCTGGAAGAGCCGGACAGCCAGCCGCTCAGTGACGAGATCGTGGCGGCGAGGCAGATGCGTGAGCGCATGCTGGAAGCGGTGGCGACGCTGCCGCCCGAACAGGCCAAGCTGTTGAAGATCTTCTATTTCGAGGAGAAGTCGCACAGCGTCATCGCCGAGGAGATGGCGCTGCCGCTCGGTACGGTCAAATCACGGCTACGGCTCGCACTCGGCAAGATGCGGACGCTGATCGGCGGTGGCCAGGGCCAGGAGTCCGAGCCATGAGCGACGCCATGGACGAGATGCGCCACGACCTGCTCCTGGCCTATGCCGCGGGCCGGCTGCCGGAGCCCCTGGCGCTGGCCGTCGCGACCCACGTGGCGCTCAACCAGACGGCGCGCAGCCAGCTCCTGGCCTACGAGGCGCTGGGCGGCGCCTTTCTGGAGGAGTTGGACGATGTGCCGCCGGCACCGGGCAGCCTGGAGGCGGTGCTGGCGCGGCTCGATGCGCCGGCACCGCCCGCACCGGTGCTGCACGGACTGGACCAGGGCGTCCCGGCCGTGCTGGCGCGCCACCTGCCGGCCCCGCTGGACGAGTTGCCCTGGATCTGGCGCGGCCCCTTGTCCGAATATCCGCTCCTGACCGACATTCCCGGCTACGATACGCGGTTCTTCCGGCTGAAGGCCGGCTGGCCCGTGCCCAAACACACCCACGAGGGCACCGAGCTCACCGTGGTGATCCGTGGCGCCTATCGCGACAATACCGGGAGCTACCGGCGCGGCGATCTGGCGCTGGCGGACGCCAGCACCGACCACCGTCCCTGGGCCGAGCGCGGCGAGGACTGCTACTGCCTGGCGGTCACCGATGCCGGGCGGCGCCTGACCGACCCGATCCTACGCCTGCTGAACGGGGTCATCCGGATCTGAACACTCAGACGGAGGACGGCACCGCGGTCACCTTGCCGGCCCTGGGCTCCTCGACCTCGCCAGGCACCTTCCCGTCGGGGCGGCGCGCGTAGCGCTGGGCCAGCGTCGCGCAGACGAACAGCTGGATCTGGTGGAACAGCATCAGCGGCAGGACGATCATGCCCATGGTGGCAGCGGGGAACAGGATGTGCGCCATCGGGATGCCGGCCGCCATGCTCTTCTTGGAGCCGCAGAACACGATGGCGATCTCGTCCTCGATGGCAAAGCCGCCGCGCCGGCTGACCAGGGTGGTGACCGCCAGGACCAGGGCCAGGATCAGGACGTCCAGGACCAGGACGAGTGCCAGGTCGGTCCAGCCGAGCTGGGTCCAGATGCCTGCGACCATGCCCTGGCTGAACGCGGCATAGACCACGAGCAGGATCGAGCCGCGGTCGACCAGCCCCACCACCCGCTTGCGCGCCGCCAGCCAGCCGCCGATCAGCGGGCGCAGGGCCTGGCCCGCCAGGAACGGCACCAGCAGCTGGAGCAGGATCTTCCACAGGGAATCCAGGCTGAAGCTCATCTCGCTGGAACTGAGCAGCAGCGCCACCAGCAGCGGGGTCAGCACCATGCCGACCAGATTGGACAGGGATGCGCTGCACAGGGCCGCCGGGACGTTGCCGCGCGCGATCGAGGTGAAGGCGATCGAGGACTGCACGGTGGAGGGCAGCACGCACAGGAACATCAGCCCGATCACCAGTTCGTCCGGCAGGAACGGGCTCACCGCCCAGGTAATGCCCAGGCCGATCAGCGGGAACAGGAGGAAGGTGCTCAGGAACACGATCGACTGGAGGCGCCAGTGCAGCAGCCCTTCCAGCACGGCCTTGGGCGAGAGCTTGGCCCCGTAGAGGAAGAACAGGAGCGCTACTGCGGCATAGACCACCTGGTCCATGATCTCGGCACCCATCCCGTGCACCGGCAGCAGCGAGGCGAAGGCGACCGTCAGGATCAGGGCGATCAGATAAGGGTCGATGCCGAAGCGGGACAGGACGGAACGGAACGGCACGAGGGGCAAGCCTTCCCAAAGGTTCATCAAGAGGGTCTGCTGGGCATCAGCAGGATCGGTCATCCGCAGCCCAAATGGCGATCATAGGCATCCGGTACCACGATGGCCATCCGTGCGGACCGGCCGGGTAGTGCCCGAGCCGCCTGGTCCACCTCCAAGCCGTGCAGGTGCTGGACGGCATGATGCTGGTCGATGCCGGGCGGATCAGGCTGGGTCGCTTTGGCGAAGCGGGAAGAGTTCGGCCAGCTGCTTGTAGAAGAAGGTGGTCCGGCCGATCCGGCCGTCGACCGTGTAGCTGTGGCCCGGCACCTGGCCGAACTCGATCCAGCCGCAATTGCGGTAGAGCTGCTCGCCGGCACTGCCGGTCTCGGTATCGAGCATCAGGAGGGTCCGGCCGGCGGCAAGGGCGGCCGCCTCGGCCGCCTGGAGCAGGCGGCGGCCGAGCCCGCGGCGCCGGGCGCGCGAATGGACCAGCATCTTGCCGATCTCCGCCCGGTGCGGCGCGTTCGGCTGATGGGCGAGCATCAGCATCACCGTACCCGCGAGCCCCGCCTCGTCCTCGGCGACGAACAGCAGCCTGGTGCCCGCGGCCAAGCCGGGCAGCTGGTCCTGCCAAAAGGCACGGCCGTCGGCGGCGGAGAAACCGGCCAGAAAGTTGACCGAGGCCCCGGACGCCACCGCATCGGCCAGAATGGCGGCCAGCTCGTCCAGCCGCATACCGGCCTCGGCCGCCTCCAGCACGCGGATCCGGAGCTTGCCCGCCATCAGGAGGGCTCCCCTCGGGACTGGGGCCCAGGTGAAGCGCCCATCGGCAGGTGGCGGCGCAGGAACCTGCCGGTGAGCTGGAGGACTTCGGGATCGATGGCGTGGCCCAGGCCCGGGCGGGCATGGGCCTCGACCGGCACGCCCAGCCTGGCGAGTGCCTGCCGTGCGGCCGCCATCTCGCTGAACGGCACGACATCGTCCGCCTCGCCGTGGACGAGCAGCACCGGTGGCCTGGAAGCAGCCGGCAGGTCACCGGCGGCGAGGAACCGCCCGGAAAGGCCGACCAGGGCAGCGGGCGGCTCGACCATGCGCAGACCGGTATGCAGCGCCATCATGGCCCCCTGGGAGAAGCCCACCAGGGCCAGGGCCGAAGCCGGCAGGCCGAAGCGATCGAGTGTCGCCTGGAGAAAGCCCGCCAGGACCGGTGACGCCGCCTCGATTCCGCGCGTCAGGTCGGCCGGCAGCCTCGACTGGAGCGAGAACCACTGGCGGCCGAACGGGGCCAGGTCGCACGGCTGCGGACCATCCGGGGCCAGGAACACGGCACCCGGCAGGGTTTCTGCCAGGGCCGGCGCCAGCTCGATCAGGTCGGCACCGTCGGCACCCAGGCCGTGCAGCAGCACGACGCAGGCACTGGGCCTGGTGCCGCCGGCCGGGCCATGGATGAAGCAGGGTAGATCAGTCATCGTTCGGCGCTTGCGGCGTGTCCTGGAGGACAACCAATATGGGCACCATGAAAGCCGGTGGCATGCCATGCAACCGGCACGATAGGGAAAGGGTGGAGCTTGGTTCTCGCTGGTCATGACAGGCTGCCGCCGCTGTTCGCGGACGAGCCGGTGCGAGTCACCCGGTTCGCTCCCTCGCCCACCGGCTACCTGCATCTCGGCCATGCCTACTCGGCCCAGTTCGCCCATGACGCGGCGCGCTTCTGTGGCGGCAAGTTCCTCCTGCGGATCGAGGACATCGACCTCGGCCGCTGCCGGACCGAGTTCACCGAA
>NZ_DATMFZ010000026.1:0-5288 GCF_035556675.1 Geminicoccus sp.
TTCGTGTTCATCGGCCAGGGGCGGGTGTTCGAGCTGCCCTTCTCCTTGCTGATCGCGCTGGCCGTGGGTCTGCTGGCCCATGTGGCGCTCAGCCACTCCCTGTTCGGCCGCTGGCTGTTCGCGATCGGCATCAACCCGAACGCCGCCGCGGTCTCGGGCGTGCCGGTGCGTCGCACGATGTTTTGGGCCTACGTGATCTCCGGCGCCTGTGCCGGCCTGGCCGCGGTTATCTACACCGCCCGGCTCGAGACCGGCACGCCGGTGCTGGGCCAGCGCATCCTGCTGGACGTGGTCGGCGCCGCGGTGATCGGCGGCGTGTCCCTGTTCGGCGGCAAGGCCAAGGTGCTCTGGGTGGTGTTCGGTGCCCTGTTCCTGACCGTGGTCGACAAGGGGCTGCAGTTGCTGGGCCTGTCGCTTGCCGGGGTGTTCGCGATCAAGGGTGGGGTGATCCTGCTGGCCGCGATCGTGGATGCGCAGCGCCAGCGCCTGAAGGGACGCGGCTGATGTTCCAAAAGCAGGTGCAGGCGCCAGTCCAGGCACCCCTGCTGGCCATCCGCGGCCTGTGCAAGAGCTTCTTCGGCGTGCAGGTGCTGCACGATGTCGGCTTCGAGCTCGCCCCTGGCCGGGCGCTGGGCCTGATCGGCGAGAACGGGTCGGGCAAGTCGACCACGATGAACATCCTGGGCGGCATCCACCAGCCGGACCGGGGCGAGATGATGCTGGACGGCCAGCCCTACCGGCCCAGGGGGCCCAAGGACGCGGAAGCCGCCAGGATCGCCTTCATCCACCAGGAGCTGAACCTCTTCAAGAACCTGTCGATCGAGGAGAATCTGTTCATCGGCGGGTTCCCGAAGCTGGTCCGGGGCCTGCCCTTCATCGACCGGCGCAAGGTGCGCGCCCGGGCGAAGGAACTGCTCGCCGCGATCGACCTGGACCTCGACCCCTCGACCCTGGTGAGCCGCCTCTCGCAAGGCGAGCGCCAGCTGGTCGAGATCGCCAAGGCGCTGGGCTCGGATGCGCGCATCGTCATCTTCGACGAGCCCACCACCTCGCTTACCGCGCGCGAGACCGAGCGGCTGTTCGGCCAGATCCAGCGCCTGAAGGGCCGGGGCATCGCGATCGTCTATATCAGCCACATCCTGTCGGACGTGATGCGGCTGACCGACGACATCGTCGTGCTGCGCGACGGTCACGTGGTGGCGACCGCGCCGACCCGCCAGATGACGGTGGACAAGCTGATCACCTCGATGGTCGGCCGGACGATCGACCAGATCTACCCGCCGCGCGCCAGCCGGCCGCGCGAGGGCCAGCCGGTGCTGGAGGTCGAGAAGCTGACCCAGCCCGGCATGATCAAGGATGTGAGCTTCCAGGTCCGCCAGGGCGAGGTGGTCGGCATCTCCGGCCTGATGGGCTCCGGGCGCTCCGAGATGGCCCGGATCCTGTTCGGCCTGGACCCGTATGCCTCTGGCCGCATCCTGATGGACGGCCAGCCTTTGGAGCGGCCGACGCCCGAGACCGCCATGGCGCGCGGCATCGCCTTCCTCACCGAGGACCGGCGGGCCGAGGGGTTGATGATGGACGGCCCGATCGCCGACAACCTCGCCTTGCCGTCCCTGCCCAATTTCGCGGGCGGGTTCGGCCGGCTGATCGAGCGGACCCGGCTGGGCGACGCCGTGGAGCGCACCGGTCGCGACGTGCAGGTGAATGCCAGGGACTTCGTCCAGACGCTGGTGAAGAACCTGTCCGGCGGCAACCAGCAGAAGGTGGTGATCGGCAAGTGGCTGCTGCGCAGCCCGCGCCTGTTCATTCTGGACGAGCCGACCCGCGGCATCGACGTCGGCGCCAAGTACGAGGTCTACAAGATCATCAACGAGCTGGCGGGGCAGGGGACCGGGGTCCTGGTGATCAGCTCGGAGATCGAGGAGCTGATCGGCATCTGCGATCGGATCCTGGTGATGAGCCATGGCGAGATCCGCGCCGGCTATGAGCGGGCGAAGTTCGACCGCGAGCGGATCATGCGCAGCGCGATGTGGGACAGCGTGACGAAGGGTGGCCGATGAGCCCTGCCGACAGCCGCAAGATCCGCCTGCTGCTCCTGCAGAATGCGCCCCTGATTCTGTTCCTCGTGCTGGTGCTGGTGTTCGGCTCCCTGTCCGAGCGCTTCCTCAGCCCGACCAACTTCATGAACATCGTCACCCAGGCGGCGCATATCGCGATCATCGCGATCGGCATGACCTTCGTGCTGCTGGTGGCAGGCATCGACCTGTCGGTCGGCGCCAACATGTATGCGAGCTGCATCGTGGTGGCCCTCTACATGAAGGGCTGGAACCCCGTGTTCGGCTTCGCCGTGGCCGGGTTCCTGGGCCTGCTGTTCGGCGCGGTGAACGCCTTCGTCATCACGCGCCTGCGCGTGCCGGCCTTCATCGCCACGCTGGCCACCCTGTTCGTCGGCCGGGCGATTGCGCTCTACCTGTCCGGCGTGAAGATGATCCCGTTCGGCAAGGAGATTCTCCTGCTCGGGCGCACGACCTGGCTGGGCCTGCCGGTGCCGATCTGGATCTTCCTCCTGGTGTTCGTGATCGCCTGGGTGACGCTTAGGCTGACCACCTATGGCCGCCAGGTCTATGCCGTGGGTGCCGACCCGGAGGCCGCGGCCAAGGCCGGCATCGACGTGCGGCGTATCCTGTTCTCGGTCTACTGCATCGCCGGGGTGTGCGCGGCCATCGGCGGGCTGGTCTCGGCCAGCCAGGTGGCCGCCGCGTCCTCGACCTTCGGCTTCCAGAAGGAATTCCCGGTGATCGCCGCCGCCGTGCTGGGCGGCACCTCGCTGTTCGGCGGCAGGGGCGGGGTGGTTGGCACCGTGTTCGGTGCGATCCTGATCCAGACCGTCGAGAACGGCCTGGTGATGATCAATGCCGACCCGTACGTCTATCCGCTGGTGGTCAGCGCCATCATCTTCATCGCGGTGCTGGTCGACAGCCTGCGCACCGGGATGCTGGAGCGGCTGGAGCGGCGCAAGATCAGGGTCGAGACGGCCTGAGACCGATGTCGCGCCTGCGGCGTCGCAGGACATTGGTAAAGTTCCGAAGATAATCTACACTGGCGGGCGCTCGGTCCGGGCAGACATTCTTACGATGCCCGGTCGATATCCGCGCGTAACGTGCGCGAAAAAATGTTGCCGCTCGATCCGGAAATAGTCTGGTCGAGACAGGTCCGGGAGGGACGATGTTCAAGTCATGGCGACGGGCCGCGACGGCCTGCGGGATCGTATGGCTGGCCCTTACCGGGGCACCTGCGCTGGCGGACAACCAGACGCCCACGACCTCGCCGATCACGGTCGGCAGCAAGGACCTGCCGTTCGACATCATCCTGGAGCGGGTCGACACCGGCGGCCGGCTGCCGACGCTGCAAGGCTATGCGGCCGGGCGCTACGGCAATCTGTGGGTGCTGGTGGGCGGCCGGACCAATGGCCTGCACAACTTCACCAATGATCCGTTGCAGAACTTTCCACCCCGCGCGCAGAGCCGCCGCATCTGGGTGATCGACACCACGACCTGGCGGGCCTGGTCGCGCTCGCTCTACAATTCCGGCCTCGGCCTGGACCAGGGCGACCAGCTGGGCTCGTTCGCCAGCCAGTCCGTGCAGAAGGGCAATACGCTCTATATCGTCGGCGGCTACGGCTACTCGCGCAAGCGCAAGCAGTTCGAGACCTTCCCGGTGATGACCGCGCTCGACCTGCCGGCCATCGTGAAATGGGTGCGCCAGCCGGACCGTTCGCCGAAGCTCTCGACGCTGATCCGCCAGGTGCAGGACGAGACACTGCGCGTCACTGGCGGGCAGATGAAGCTGCTGGGTCGGCGCGCCATCCTCGCCTTCGGCCAGGACTTTGCCGGCGGCTATGGCGACCCGAACGTGGTCCAGACCTATACCGGCCAGATCCGCAGCTTCGAGATCGTCGACGACGGCAAGCGGCTGGCAATCGCCAAGGTGCTGCGTTCGCCGGCCAAGCCGGACCTGGAGAACTACCGCCGGCGCGACTACACGCTGGGCTCGATCATCGACGGCCGGGAAGAGAAGGCGGTGGCGCTGGCCGGCGTCTTCACCGAGACCAATGGCGCGTTCACCGTCCCGGTCGAGATCGACCGGAAGGGCCGGCCGTTCCAGCGCGATCCTAAGGCGGCCAGCACCTTCAAGCAGGGCATGAACATCTATGACTGCGCCGTGCTCGGCATCTACGACGCCAATGCCGGGGCCTCGCACAACGTGCTGTTCGGTGGGATCAGCTATCTCACCTATGACTACGGGCAGAAGAAGTTCATCGCGGACGACAACTTCCCGTTCACCAGCCAGGTCACCGATGTCGTCCGCGACCGGCACGACCGCTACAAGCAGTACCTGCTGCCCACGACCTTCCCGAAGGTCTCCGGGCCGGACGTCGACAGCTACCTGCTGGGTGCCGAGGCCCGGGTCTTCCTGAAGCCGGGCGTGCCGGTGCGCGGTGACGATCTGGTCGACCTGAAGACCCTGCAGCGCCGCGCCGGCAAGCGGAACGAGATCGGCTGGATCTTCGGCGGGATCGCCGCCACCCAGCCGAACTTCGGCCCGAGCGTGGCTTCCAACGAGCTGTTCCGGATCGTCCTCCGGGAGAAGTAGCAGCCGTTCAGCCCCGCAGGCGTGCGTTCTCCGGGTCGAACAGCGGCTCCGTCGCGACGACGGCAGGCCGCGGCTCGCCCAGCACCTCGACCTGCAGCGCCGTACCGGGCTCGGCATGGTCGGCCGCCACATAGGCCAGCGCGATCGAGCGGCCGATCCGGTGGCCGAAGCCGGCCGAGCCCACCAACCCGACCTGTCGCCCGGCGGCCAGCACTCTGGCCACCGGCACGGCATCGCTGTCGCCGTCGGCCAGCACGAGCGGTACCAGCCGCTCGGCCAGGCCGGCGGCCTTACGGGCGATGAGGCGTTCCCGTCCGATGAAGTCTCCCTTCTCCAGGTCGACGAACCGGCCGAGCCCCGTCTCGAACGGCGTGTACTCGGTGACCAGGTCGGCACCCCAGGCGCGGTAGCATTTCTCCAGCCGCATCGATTCCAGGGCATGGATGCCGAACAGGGCGAGCCCATGGGGTTTGCCGGCGTCCAGCAGCCGGCCGAACACCTCGCGAACATGCTCCATCGGGACATGCAGCTCGTAGCCGAGCTCACCCGCATAGGAGAGCCGCAGGGCCAGGAGCCGTGCCGAGCCGATCTCGATCGGCCGGGCCGCCATCCAGGGGAAGGCCGCATTGTCCAGC
>NZ_DATMFZ010000027.1:0-3534 GCF_035556675.1 Geminicoccus sp.
CGCCTACACGGCACGCATGGAGCGCGAGATGAACCAACTCGATGCCCGGCGCGCGCTGCTTCATGCGCGGCTGGAGGCGCTCAGGAGCACCCATGGTGAAATTCATGGCGAGGTTCGCGCTATGGCGGGAACGGCGCTGGACGGCTCTTGCCGAAACGGCGACGCGCCGCGCGGAAGCAGCGCGCCGGCACGCTGACCACTGGCTGGCCCGGTTCCGGAGGCGGCGATGAGGAACACAGTATCAACCCGGGCAGCCGGCTGGCTCGTGGCGGGGGAGGGGCACTGACATGGCGCGCATCCGCAGCATCCACCCCGGCCTGTTCACGGACGAGGCCTTCATGCAGCTGACCGTGGAAGCGCCGCTTGCTGTCCCGCTGCTGATCGGCCTCTGGACTGAGGCGGACGACCGCGGCGTCTTTCTGCTTCGCGCGCTCACCATCAAGGCGAGGATTCTGCCGGCGGCTCAGGCTGACATCGGGGAGCTTCTCGGTGCCCTGGAGCGGCTGAACTTCATCCGGCGGTTCCGCGTGGGGGAGCGTGAGTTCGGAGCGGTTCGGAACTTCTGCAAGTTCCAGCGCCCGAAGAAGCCCAAATACCTCTACCCGCTTCCGCACGATCTGCATCTCTACGTTGGATCGGGCGGAACCGGTTCGGAACTGAGCGGCAATGATGACCTGACCAGTTCGGAACCGGAGAGCGACGAAAGGGGCGCGAGTTCGGAACCGGTTCCCCCTTCAGATCCTCAGAGTTCGGAACCGGTGGGGAACCGGTTCGGAACTGGTGGGGAAAAGTCTCCGCAGATAGGAGGAGGGAGGAGGGAGAAGGAGGAAGAGAAGAAGATATCGTCCGATTTCGGTTCGAAAGCGCCTGCCGAGCTTGAGCTTCCCGACCTCGCTCTGGCGGCTGGCCAGGCGGACCCTGACCCTCCAGGGCCGAAGCCCCGAAGGCGCAGCACGGACGAGGAGCCGGACGGGTTCGCGGAGTTCTACGCCGCCTACCCGCGGAAGGACGCCCGGCAAGCGGCTGCCAAGGCCTTCCCCGTGGCGATCCGGGCTGCTGGCGGGCTGAACCCGCTGATGGAGGGGCTGCGGCGGTACCGGTTCAGCGATGAGCCGAAGTTCGTCCCGATGGCGGCCACCTGGCTGAACGGGCGGCGCTGGCAGGACCAGGGCGTACCGGCCGTGCCCGACCCGGCGCCGACGCGACGCTACGACCCACGGTACTTCGACCGCCCACCGGCAGAGGTCCGCAGCCTGCCGAAGCCGCGGCCCGGTTCCGCCGAGTTCGACGCCTGGGATCGCGCGATCGACGGCTTCATCACCCCGGCGCCTGACAAGCCCGGCTCAGGCGTGAGGACCCCGCTGTGAGCGCCGCGCACTCGCTGGCGGAGATCTTCGCCGAGCACGGCCTCAGGCCACGCAGCCAGGCGGCCGGGCACACGGAGAAGCTGGTCTGCCCCTGCTGCGGTGGCGGGCGGAGCCGGGAGAACTCGCTCAGCCTGTCGATCGACACCGACGGCATGGGGGCGGTCTGGAAGTGCCACCGGGGCCACTGTGGGTGGACCGATGGCGGGCGGATCCAGACCGAGCTGCGCACGCTCCCGGCGCGCCGGTCCCCGGTGAGCCTCGCCTCGCAGAAGCCCGAGCCCCATCCCGTGGAGGAGCAGGTGCGGGATGAGCGCCTGTACGGCTGGTTCGAGGCTCGGGGCATCGGTCAGGAGACGGTGGACGCCTTCCGCTGCTACGGCGCCAGCCACTGGTTCGCCAATGGCGGACAGCAATGGGCGGTGGTGTTCCCGTACTACCATCGCGGCGAGCTGGTGAACCGGAAGTTCCGCTCGGCCGACAAGCAGATGATGCAGGATCGGGCGCCCATCCCGACCCTGTTCAACATCGACGCCATCGAAAGCCCGGACGAGGTGATCTGGGTCGAGGGCGAGCCGGACGTCATGGCGCTCCATGAGGCCGGCTTCCGGCAGGCGGTGACCCTCAAGGATGGTGCCCCCGACAGGCTGCGCGCCGAGAACGACCCGGCGCGGCTGGCGGACAAGCGCTTCGCGGCGCTCGGGACGCACGAGGACCTGCTGTCGAAGGTGAAGAAGTTCTACCTGGCGGGCGACATGGACGAGCCCGGCCAGGCACTGCGCGAGGAACTGGCGCGCCGGCTGGGCAAGCACCGCTGCTGGATCGTGACCTGGCCGGAGGGCTGCAAGGACGCCGGGGATACGCTGGCGCGCCATGGGGCCGAGGCGATCCATGCAGCCATCGCGGCCGCGACGCCTATCCCGATCGACGGCATCCAGTTCCTCGGAACCGGCACCCTCCTGAAGCTGCGCCATGGCCATCCGCCCGAGGTGCTGACGACCGGGGCAGGGGCGACAGACCAGATCCTGGCACTCCCTGGTGAAGGACGCCTGATCGTCGTCACGGGCATCCCAAACCACGGCAAGTCCAGCTGGGTGATGTTCGTGAAGGTGCACCTGATGGCGAAGCACAACCGCCGCTTCGTCGTCTTCTCGCCGGAGATGCAGCCCTGGGAGAGCTACGTCGCCCAGTGCGTTCAGATCCGGTCAGGCAAGCCGTTCTGGCCTCGGCCCGATTGCGCGAGCATGTCGGACCAGGAGATCAGCGAAGCCGAGGAGTGGTTCCGCGAGCGCATGATCATGCTGGTCTGCGATGCCGAGGATGATGCGCCGACCCTGGACTGGCTGCTTGAGCGAACCCGGATCGCGCTTCTGCGGCATGGTATCACGGATCTCCTGATCGACCCTTGGAACGAGATCGAGCATCAGCAGGGAAACCTGACGGAGACGCAGTATGTCGGCCGGTGCCTCCAGCGCCTGCGCTCGTTCGCGCTCCGCCACGGGGTGAATGTCTGGATCGTCGCCCATCCGACCAAGCTTCAACCCGAGAAGCCCGGCGGCAAGGTCAACCCGCCCGGCATGTACGACATCAACGGTGGGGCGAACTGGGCCAACAAGGCAGACCTGGGCATCACAGTTCACACGCCGAAAGGCATCACCGAAATCCATCTCAACAAGGCCCGTTTCCGCCGCTGGGGAAGGCGAGGGGTGAAGGCGGAACTCGAGTTCAACAACGTCTCTGGCCGCTACAGCACGCCTACGGGCTACTGCGGCGACGACGAATGAGGAGAAGCTTCATGACCACTTCAGCCGCTCTCCAGGAGGCCTGAAGAATGCCAACCGCCAACCTGATCCCCGCCTCCCAGGCTCTGATTGGCTGGAACACCAATCAAGCTGGCCGAGTGGTTGATGTCTTCGTCATCCTGGACGGCCGGGGCGAAGACTGGAACCTCACCGGCGTTCCTCCGGATTGGGATTCCGCCGAGTACACCGCCGGGGCCTGCTTCACCGAGTGGCTGAAGGGCTCTCGCGACATGACGCCGGAGTTCGTCTTCAGCGAGATCCTGGTGTTCCACGGCTTCGCCGACAGTCAGGTGGCCGAGAAGGCCATCGCCGAGTTTGCAAAGATCAAGGAGTGCGCCTGGGCGCGGGCGATGGTGCCTACGCAAGCC
>NZ_DATMFZ010000028.1:0-5001 GCF_035556675.1 Geminicoccus sp.
CGCCTACACGGCACGCATGGAGCGCGAGATGAACCAACTCGATGCCCGGCGCGCGCTGCTTCATGCGCGGCTGGAGGCGCTCAGGAGCACCCATGGTGAAATTCATGGCGAGGTTCGCGCTATGGCGGGAACGGCGCTGGAGCGACGCGGCGGAATGGTGCCTCGATCGAGCAACGGCTGCGCGCCGGAAGGCTGAGGACTGGCACCGGCGCTACCTCGGCAGCAAGCCTGATCGCAGGCTCCCCTCATCCGGTACCGCTCCATCCACCCGAAAGGAGGATCGCTGATGCTGGCCATCCTGGTTCCGGCCATGTGCGCCTCCGGTCGTCGGTGGGGCAGGGAGGGCACACCGTGAGTGCATCTCTTCGCACCCGGGATGGGATGTTCAGTTCAGTCGCCGCGCTGCAGGCGGCGGAGGATGCCCAACTCGGCGCTGTTCCTGTGACGACCGAGGAGGCGCTGGGCTGGGCGCGAGAGAACAAGGTCGCCCTGGTCTCCAATGAGCCTGCTGACCATCAGCTCCGGCGCATCAACGCCGCGCGCCGGGAGTACCGGTTGCCGCTCTTCGTGGTGAAACTGCCCATCACGCGGGGCGCCTCTCCGAAGTCACCAGTACGGGCTCCCTCTTCGACACTCCGCCCCCGGCAGGCTCCTCCCTTCAACACACTCCCCGCCACCAGCGCTGCCGAGCCGAAGCCCTCCTCGGCTTCGCGGATCTGCGCCAGTCAGGATGAGCTCCTGGACCTGGTCACCGGCTTCGAAGGCACCCGTACCGGCCTGGTGACACCCGAGATCGCCCGATGGCTGCTGGCCCTGAACAGCGCCAACCGGCCTCTCCAGAAGGCACAGGTGCAGCGGTTCCGCGAGATCCTGGCTCGTGGCGCCTGGCTCAACACGGGCGAGCCGATCATCGTCAGCCGGGAAGGGGTGCTCAACGACGGACAGCACCGGCTGAGCGCCGTGGCCGCCAGTGGCATCCCGGCCCTCATGGATGTGCGCTTCGGGATAGTCCGTAGCGCCTTCGCCGCCACAGGCACCGGCACCCGCCGGACCGCCGGGCAGGCCCTCGGCATCACGGGCGCGAAAAACGCCAGCACCCAGGCCGCCATTGCCCGCCTCCTGGCTCATTACGACGCCGGGCAGATGGCGCGGGCGAGCCAGCAGGTCGAGAACGGCCAGATCTTGGACATAATCGCCCGCGAGCCGCGGATCGCCGAGATCGCGGCGATGATCCAGCGCCACCGCTTCGCGCCCGCCCGGACAGCGCCGCTCGGCCTGATCCTGGTCCTGGCCGCCCGCAGCACACCCATGCAGCGGATCTGCGCCTTCGCCAGCGTGGTGAATACCGGCCGTGCCGATAGCGAGTCCGATCCCGCCTACCAGCTTCATCTCCGGCTGCGCGATGCCGCCCTACGCCGGGAGCGGATCAGTCAGATCGACGCCGCCGCGCTCGCCGCCAGGGCGTGGAATGCCTGGTCCGAGGGCCGCGCGCTCCACCGCCTCGTCCTGCAGGACGGCGACCGCAGTAGCGAGGGCTTTCCGCGCGTGCACGGCTCAGATGGCCCGTCGGGGGAGGCTCGATGAACGCGCACACGCAAGGGCCGCCCGATGCCTCCCAGGCGTCGGCCGTCGTCTACCACGCGACCTTCGGCATCTATAATCAGGACAGCGATTGGGACGACCGCCGCGCCCTGACCTGGCAGGATCTCATCCCGCTCCTGACCCGGCACGAGGTCGGGCCGAAGGAGGGCACCTGCATCGTGCCCGCCACCTTTTTCGGCATGCGCCGCAAGAAGCTGGAAGCAGAGCGGATTGACGTCGCCTTCCTGGACAGCGACGCCGGCTTCACCCTGGACGAGATCGAGGCGGCCGTACGGCGTCGCGGATGGGCCGCCATCATCGCCTCCAGCCATTCGCACATGACCACCAGGACGCGTGTGAAGCGGGCCAACTGGGAACGCTATGCGGCCCAGTTCCCTGCCGACATGCCGGCGACGCCGGCTGCCTTCCTAGAGGAAGAAAAGCACTACCTGCCGCGCGTGGCCGAAGGCGCCCGAATCGCGGAGGAGAAAGGCGAGTTTCTCTACTTCGAGCACCAGCGCTGTCCAAAGTTCCGCATCGCCATCCCCCTGGCCCGGCCCTGGCTGGCGGCGAGCTACCCCAAGCAGATCCTCGCCAATGCCGCCTGGAAAGAGCGAGTCGAGACCCTGGCCGGCGCGCTGGAACTCGACCACGACCAGGCCTGCACCGATACTTCCCGGCTGTTCTACCTGCCCCGGCGCCCCGCTGACGGCCCGCTGCCGGAGACCCGGGTCATTGAGGGTGCACCGTGTGACATCTTCGCCCTGAAGGCGCCGGGGGAGGAGTTCTTCACCGGCCTGCCGACACAGGAGAGCCCGCCGAAGCAGCGCACCCGGAAGAAGGCCAAGCCGGAGCAGGAGTCGGCGGAGTTCACCGATCCGCAGACCGGCGAGGTGTTCGACCTCTCCCGCTGGGCCAAGCACTTCGGGGCGCGCTTCCAAATCGTCGACGCCCTGCAGGCCACCAAGCCGGAGGTGTTCGTTGGCTTGGTGGCGGATGGGATCAAGCACCACATCGTATGTGTCAACGAACGGGAGCACACCAACGAGGGGCAGGACAAGGCCACCTTCCTCGTCAACGCCAACCAAGCCGACAACCACGGGTTCGTCTACCACTGCCGGCACGGCCACTGCGACGGCCGGGATCGTCTCGTCTTTCTCCGCAAGATGCTGGAGGAAGGCTGGCTCAGCGTCGCGGACCTGACCAGAAAGCGCTTCCTTACCGCCGAAGCCGTGGGCGGCTCCCAGGCTGCCGGCCCGCAGCGGGACGAGGAGGACGAGCACTATTTCCAGCCGCCGCTGATCCGCTACGTGGCCGGCAAGCTGCCGGAGATCGTCACCCAGGCCGAGGATGCCCTGATCCGCTCGCCCTGCGAGGTCTATCAGCGCGGGCCCTTCATCGTCCGTCCGGGGCTGGTGCGCATCACGGTGCCGAAGAAAGGGGAGATCGAGACCCCCAGCCTGATCGAGATGGGCGCGCATGCCCTCGCCGAGGAACTGACGCGGGCAGCCGACTGGGAGAAGTTCGACGGCCGGTCCGAGAACTGGATCGCGATCGACGCCCCCACCAAAGTGGCCGAGACCCTCCGCGACCGGAAGGGGCAGTGGCGGCTTCCAACCATCGCCGGGATCATAAACGCGCCGACCCTCCGGCCGGACGGATCAATCCTCGCGACGCCCGGCTACGACCCGGCCACCGGGCTGAAGCTTGATCTCCGCGGCCTCAAGGTGCCCAAGATCCTGGACCAACCCACGGCCGACGACGCCGACGGGGCGCTCCAGATCCTGCTGGACCTGATCAGCACCTTCCCCTTCGAGAAGAACGAATGCCGCTCCGTGGCGCTCTCAGCCATCTTGACGGGGGTGATCCGTCGATCACTGCGGACGGCACCTCTGCACGCCTTCTCGGCGCCCGCAGCAGGCTCGGGGAAGTCGATCCTGGTCGACATCGCCTGCCTGATGGCGGCCGGCCACGAGGCGCCGGTTATCGCCCAAGGCAAGAACGAGGAGGAGATGGAGAAGCGCATTGGCGCCATGCTCCTCTCCGGCGATCCATTCATCCCGATCGACAACTGCGAGGCGCCCCTCGGTGGCGATATCCTCTGCCAAATCCTGACCCAGACCAGCGTTCGCGCGCGCATCCTGGGCCGGTCGGAGATCCCGAAGCTGCCGTCCACGGCGCTGGTCACGGCCACGGGGAACAACCTGGTCCTGGTCGGCGATATGACCCGGCGCGCGATCATCGCCCGCATCGACCCGAAGTGCGAGCGCCCGGAACTGCGCGTGTTCGACCGCGATCCGGTCGAGATGGTGAAGGCCGACCGCGGCAAGTACGTCGCCGCCGCGCTCACCATCCTGCGGGCCTTCCACGTCGCAGGACGGCCGCAGCAGAAGCAGAGCAAGCCCCTGGGCTCGTTCACGGACTGGAGCGAGTGGGTGCGCGGCGCGCTCTTGTGGCTGGGCGAGGCCGACCCTGTGAAGACCATGGAGGATGCTCGGAACGACGATCCGAAGCTGGAGGCGATGCGCTCCGTAATGGAGCAGTGGCAGGCGGTCATCAAACCGGAGATCCGCGTCACCGTACGCGAGCTGATCGAACGCGCGACCGCTCACCGGACCGGTGACTGGGGTAAGCCGGACTTTATCCATCCGGACTTTCGTGAGGCGCTTCTCAAGATCGCCAATGACCGGGGCAACGTGAACAGTTTCCGGCTGGGCAAATGGCTCAGCGCCAACAAGGGCCGGATCGTGGATGGCTACTCCATTGAGGCTGATGGTCAGGAGAAAGGGATCGGAACGTGGAAGCTGTCGAAGAGCTAGATCCGGGCTTTCAGAAGGAGATGGAGGACATGAAGGACATCCCCAGGTCAACGCGTGAAAACTGTCAGAGACAGTTTTCACTCCAGGAGAACAGAGCAATCCATGTCTGACAGTTTCCGTAGAATGGCCGACGAACGTGCTTCATCTCCTTCATCTCCTTCGTGGGAAGGAGATGGTTAAGCGCAGCCGTCCCCTGCTCTGTGCGATCACCCCAACACAAGCTGCCCCCGCAATCTTCCTGCAGGACAAATCCAACATGAGCACCACGAAGCCGAGCTACATCCCCGCCAGCAACGCACTCATCGGCTGGAACACCAACAAGGCTTTCAGAGTGGTGGACGTCTTTGTCCTCCCGGACGGCAGGGGCAAGGACTGGAAGCTCACCGGCATTCCCGCAGACTGGGATGGAGCGGACTTCACACACGGCGCCTGCTTCGCCGCGTGGATGAAAGGCACCCGTGACATGACGCCGGAGTTCGTCTTCAGCGAGATCCTGGTGTTCCACGGCTTCGCCGACAGTCAGGTGGCCGAGAAGGCCATCGCCGAGTTTGCAAAGATCAAGGAGTGCGCCTGGGCGCGGGCGATGGTGCCTACGCAAGCC
>NZ_DATMFZ010000029.1:0-21784 GCF_035556675.1 Geminicoccus sp.
GAGCGTGACCGGCTGATTGTCCAGACCGAGACCAATCGGCGGTTGGAAGCGCAGCGCCGGCAGGCACAGCAGGAGTACGAGACCGCGCGGAATGCGCCGGTCGCTTCGGGCTCGTCCACCCTGGACAAGGATGCCGAGCGCCAGCGTCAGCGCGTCGAGGAACTGATCCAGTCGCTCAAGGATGAGCGGGCGGAACTGTTGCTCCTGACCGATGCCCAGAAGAAGGGCTCGGATGCGGTCAAGAAGGCCGAGACCGACATCAAGGCGCTGCAGGCCATCCGCAAGGCCAAGGTGGCGGATGACAGCGCCGAGGCTGCCACGATCCGCGAGTTGGTCACCGGCAACGCTGAGCTTTCGGCCAGCTATGAGGCCACTGGCGAAGCGGCCAAGGCTGCACAGCAGAAGCGGGAACAGGCCGCGAAGGAGCGAGCCGACCAGCTGAAGCGCCAGGCGCAGCAGGAAGCCGCGCTCTGGCAGAAGCCGTTCGAGAACGCGATCGAGGGCGTCCAGAGCCAGTTCACCTCGACCTTTGAGAGCATCTTCCGCGGCGGCGTGAACTCGTTCAGCGACCTCGCCGGGGCCGTGAAGGACATCTTCATCCGCCTGGCCGCCGAGATCGCCACGCTGATGGTGATCCGCCCGGTGATGGCGCCGATCATGGGCGCCGTGGGCGGTGCTGGCATCGGGGCGGGCACTGCCGGTGGGTTCTCCAGCGGCATCGGCAGCATCCTCCAGTCCGGCGGCTCCTACCTGAACAGCAGCGCCCTTGGCGGCGCCATCAACAACTTTGGTTCGTCTTATCTCGGGCTGGCCGGGGGCGGCGTCCCCGGCACGACGGCAGGGATAGCATCGGGTGGCGGGTTCCTGGGCGTCGGCGGCAACATGCCGGGCGCTACGGGCATCTTCGGCACCACGGCCAGCCTTACTTCAGTGCTGGGCGCCGCGGGCTTGGGCGCATTCGGCGGCGGGACGCTCGCCGGTCTCCTGGGTCTCAACAAGACCGGCGGCTCGATCGGTGGCGGTGCTGGCGCAGGCCTAGGCGCCCTGATCGGTTCTGCGTTCCCAGTGGTAGGCACCGCGCTCGGCGGCATTCTTGGTGGCCTGGGCGGCTCGCTATTCGGCGGTCTCTTTGGTGGTGGCAAGCCGTCCAACAAAGAGCAGGGGATCAACTACAGCCTGACCACCGGCCTGGCCGAGCTCTACGGTCAGACGGGGAAGAAGTTCAGCCAGGAAAACCAAGACGCCGCCAAGACGATCGCTCAGGCTGCGGCGGACTATGCTGCGGCTTTGAAAGAAGCTACCGGCGGAACGATTGGCCTGCAGGGCTTTGACGTAGCTGTCGGGAGTAGGGACGGCTTCAAGCTCGGGCTCGGCTCGACGCAGACGCAGTATGGCTCTGTCGAGGAGTTGACCAGCGCCCTGATGAAGGCGGTCACCGAGAGCCTGAAGGGCGCCGGCGCCAACGTCCAGCAACTCGTTGGCTCCGGCAAGCTCGACTATGGCGATGCGGAAGGCACGCAGAAGGCCTTGCAGCTTGCTGCTGCCATCGACCGGCTGGTCAAGCCAAGCTCCGATGCCCAGACGGCAGTCGAAGAGCTCAACGCACAGTTTGCCGAGGCCATTGCCCAGGCAAAGGCGCTGGGGCTCTCGACCAAAGAACTGAGCGCAGAGCAGGTCCGCCAGGTCGGGCTGCTGCGTGATCAGGTCCAGGCACAGATCGATGCGTTTGTCGGCACGGCTGACAGCGGTGCCCAGATGCGGATCGAGATCGAGGCGATCCGCGCGAAGTTTGCGGAACTGTCCGAGGCCGGGCGTCAGGTCGGTGCCGACGTCAGCAAGCTGGGCCAGGCGCAGGCGGAGCAGATCAACGCCGTCCAGAACGCTTATGCCGCTCAGGCCCGCGCGGAAGCCGATGCCCGCAAGGCGCAGGAAAAGTCGGTTCGCGACCAGATCCAGGCCTATATCGGTAACACCAACGCCGCCACACAGATGCAGGCGCAGGTGCAGGCGGTGCGGGACCGCTTCACCGAACTTTCCGCCGCAGCCAAGGCGCTTGGCATCGACACCGGCGCGCTGACCCGGGCGCAGATCGCACAGTCCGCCGCCATCCAGCAGGCAGCCCGCGCCGCGGTGACCTCGGCTGCCCAGGACTTCATTTCGCGTGGTGACCCTGCGGCCGAACTGGCGCGCGAAAAGCAGCGGATCCGCGACGAGGCCACGGCGCTCGCTCGGGATGTGATCGCGATGGGCGGCACATCCGACGAGATCATGAAGGCGCAGAAGAAGCAGGTCGACGCGCTCGAAAAGAGCTATGCCGACCAGAAGGCGGCGGTTGCTCAGTCGGCACGCGATCAGGCCGCAGCCGAGGCGGAGCGCAAGCGGTCTGCCGCTCAAGCAGCGCGTGACCGGGCGGCTGCAGAGGCGGAAGCTCGCCGGCAGCAACGGGCATCCACCCAGCAGAGCCTGTCGGCTTTCCTGGCGGCTGGCGACCCGGCCAAGGAACTCGCCTACCAGATCGCGCAGATCCGGGAGCAGGCGGCGGAGCTGACCGCGGCTGCGCGGGAATACGGCCTCAGCACCTCCGGCATCACGGCAGCGATGAACCGCCAGATCTCGGCGGCGAAGGAAGCCGCGGCCGAGATGAAGCGGCAGGAGGCGGAAGCCCGCGCGAACGAGAAGCGCTCGATCCAGCAGCAGGTGGCTTCCGCCCTGGCCTTCGGGAACTCGGCCAAGGAGCTTGAGGTCGAGATCACGCAGATCCGGATGAACTTCCAGGATCTGACCAAGCAGGCGCGCGAGTACGGCATCAGCACGTCCGGGCTGAGTGCCGCCATGGACCGGCAGATTGCCGCGGCCAGGAAGGCGGCGGCCGAAGCCAAGGCTGCAGAGATCGAGCAGGCCAAGACGGGCATCGCTGCCTTTTTGGCTGCCGGCAATCCGCTGGCCGAGCTGCAGATCCAGATCGACGACGTCAGTCGGACCTACCGGGAGCTTTCCAAGCAGGCCAAGGAGCTTGGACTCAGCGAGCGGGGCCTGGCTGCCGCCCGCGACCAGCAACAGCAGGCGTTGCGCGACGCCTTCGCCCGGCAGCAGCGGGACACGGCCGATGCCGTCGCTGCCTTCGTGGCTGGCGCCGATCCGCTGAAGCAGATGCAGGTGTCGATCACCGGTATCTGGCGCCAGTACGAGGATCTGGCGCTCCAGGCCCGGCAGATGGGTGTCAGCGAGAAGGGGCTGGCCGAGGCACGGGACGAGGCGATCAAGGCGATCCGCCGGCAGGTCGAGGCCCAAAAGCAGGATCTGCGCGACCAGATTGCGGCGTTCGTGGCGGGCGATGATCCGGCCAAGCAACTGCAGGTGCAGATCACTGGCATCTGGCGGCAGTTCGAGAGCCTGTCTGAACAGGCCAAGGCGCTGGGCGTCAGCGAGGCTGGCCTTGCCAAGGCGCGGGACGACGCGATCGAGGCGACCCGGCGGCAGGCGTTCGAGACTGCCAAGGCTGCCTATCAGTCCGCGGGCGACGAAGCGCGGTCGATGTTCGGCAGCCTGATGGACCCGCTGAAGGGGCTGCTGGCCTCCTTCGACCTGGCGCGGCCCGGTGGGTTGGGGCGGTCGTTCAGGGCGAATGAGAACGAGGTCGAGCGCCTTTACGCCCAGGCGATGGCCGGCGACGTAGACGCGATCAAGGCCTTGCCCAGCCTGATCTCGACCACGCGGGACCAGATCAACCAGCTGGCGGCGAGCTCGCCCAAGACGCAGCAGACCGAAGCCCGTCTGGAGCAGATCACGAAGGACGTTCTGGCCCTGGTGCAGGCGCAGGCCAAGGAAGCAGAGGACGCCGGGCCCGCCGCAGTGGTGACCAAGCTCTCCGAGGTCGTCGCGACCCTGAAGACCAAGTTCGATGAACTTCGCCGGCAGATGGAAGCGAGCCAGCAGGCTCTGATGACCACCATGCGTGCCGGGCAGCGCGCCTGATGCTTGGCTTCGATGCGCTCTGCTCCGCCCCGCTGTCTTCGATCGAGGGTGAGGAGGACTACCAGATCAGCGAGGGCGCCATCGAAATTGCATCGGCCGACGCACGGATGATCTGGCTCATTGAGGTCGAGGCGGTCGACCTCGAGGCGGAGACCGACTGATGCTTGGCTATCAGCCGCTCTGCTCCGCCCCGCTGGGCTACGTCTCCGAGGTGCCACTGGGCTATGTGCCGGTGGCGATGGTCCGGTTCGCTACCCGCGGCTGGACGGCGACCGAAGACGACCTCGATCCCGGCCAGCACATCCCCGGCCGCCTGGCGCCGATGACCATCACTCGCAACCTGTCGCTCGGCGGCGACGGGCTGATGGGCGGGGTGGTGCGGGCGACCGCCGGCACGATCGAACTGGACAACGCGGACGGGGCTCTTGACCTGCTGGCCGAGAGCCGGGGGCTTCAGGGCCGCACGATCCGGCTCAAGTTCACCTCCGACCGCGGCGGCCGGCGCAAGCCGCGCGTGCGCGAGATGGCGACCTCCTGGGAGGGCGTGGTCGAGGACCTGGTCTGGTACGCGGACAAGGTCGAGATCCGCACCCGAGACCTTCTGTCGGCGCTGGACCGTCCGATCTCCACCAATGTCTACACCGGTCAGGGTGGTCGCGGTGGCATGGCTGCGCTGGAGGGCAAGACCAAGCCACTAGGCTTCGGCGCCGTCCGCAACGCCCGAGCCGAACTGATCGATAACGACCTGCTCATCTACCAGTTTCATGACGGTCTCGCCCGCGCTGTGCAGGCAGTGCGCGACATGGGCGCGCCGCTGATCATCCGCAACGACGTGGTGGATTATCAGGCCCTGGTAGATGCCGAGGTCGAACTGGGCGAGGTGGTGACCTGCCGAGCCGAGGGGCTGTTCAAGCTGGGCGACTTCGCCGCCGGTGACGTGACGGTCGATTTCCTGGGGCATGGCGAGGATCCCGCACTGACCATCGGCGTATGGGATGACGGCCAGCTATGGGACGATGGGCTTCCCTGGGACGAGGGCACTTGGCCGCAGTACAGCGAGACCGCATCCGGCATCATCATGGCGCTGCTTCGGCGGGCGGGCATCGCCGGCAGCAAGATCGAGGAAGGTCAGTTCCTGGACGCCGAGCGCGCCTGGCCGCACCCGATGCATCTCTATGTGCCGACTGGTGCCGGGACCGCTACCATTCTGGAGTTGGTCGGGCAGATCGCTGAGGCGGCAGGGCTCTTGGTCTCGGTCAACCGCTCCGGTCGGGTCTATGCCCGCCGGCTGACCACCGGTGTCGGCGGCACGGTGATCAGCGAAGAAGACATCATGGAGATCAGCCGGATCGAGCCGCCTTATGGTCGCCCGATCTACCATGCCGCCATCCCCTACGGCGCGAACGAGACCGTGCAGAGCAGCAACGAGCTCGTGAAACCGGACGATGAGATCGTCTCCGAAGCGACGCTCAAGGCCTACCAAACCGCCTACGTGGGCGTGGCGGATGCCGGGTCGTCCCGCACGCTGGGGCAGGTACAGACCGCCCGCTCGGTGACGCCGGAATATGCCGTTTACACCACTGCCGCCGGGGCGCAGGCCCGCGCCTGGGACATCGTGCGGACGCACAGCCCTGGCCGTTCGACCTATCGCGTGACCTGCAAGCGCAAGGGCTGGCGGCTCGATCTGGGCGACCCGGTGCCGCTCACCCATCCCCGTTTCGGACTGGCGAGCGGCAAGCAAACGATCGTGGTCGGCATCCAGGACAACGGACCCGCCCGCGAAGTCACCCTGGACCTGCTAGGCTGAAATGACCGCCCGAATCGGTTTCGACAATCTGGCCCGCCGGCCGGAAGCGATGGCGCTTGCCTATGCTGGTTCGACTGGCACCAACGCTCCACCCTCGCGGTTGCTGACCCCGGATCTGACCGAGTGTTGGCGCAGCGCACCGGGAGTGTTCGCAACCTGGATCGAGATCCGGCTGCCTGAGCCTGGTGAGATCGATACGGTGGCGCTGGTCGGAACCAACCTCCGCCCGACCGCCTCCGGCCGGCTGCGTATCGGCGTGGGCGACATCGCCGACCCCGACAACACGACCCACGACAGCGGCGACAGAGCACTTGGCGTAGTCGACCCGTGGGGCCTAGCGGTCTGGTGCCTGGACATGCCGGTCCTGGGCGACGTGATCCGGATCGATCTGGAAGACCTGGGCGTGGACGAGAACGCGCTGGAGGTCCCGCGGGTCTGGGTCACCAAGGCATGGCGCCCGGATCGCTGGTACGATTTCGGCTACCAGCAGACCGTCAGCGATCTCTCGCAGGTCTCGCGCTCCCGCTACAGCGGCGCCGTCTTCTCGGACGAGCGCCCGATCGTGCGGGGCTACCGCCTCGATTTCAAGGTGATGAGCGAGGCCGACCGGAACGAAGCCCGCCGTCTGCATCGTCTGTGCGGCTCATCCCGGGAAATGCTGCTCTGCCTCGATGAGCAGAGCCCTGCGCTGGGCGAAGATACCCTGTTGGTCATGCCGACCGGGCAGCCCATCGCGCACGACAACCCACGGTCATGGTCCTGGACCCTCGAATGTGAGGAGCGGCTGTAAATGCCTGGCGTTTTCATGAGCCCGCCTGATCGGGTCAAGACCACCACGACGACCACGGGCACCGGCGCCTACACGATCGCAACCGTGGCGGAGCCAGGCTTTCGCCGTGTCCAGGACACTGTGCCGGAGAACATGCAGACCGCTTTCGTGCGCGCCATGGCGACGGACGAGGGCACGATCTGGCAGGTGCATCTCGGCACTCGTGACGGGAACACGATCAGCGTCGATGAGGTGCTGTCCAACAGCGACAACAACGAAAGCCCGATCGCGTTTCCCGAAGGCGAGAGTGTCGTCTTCACCGATGCGCCGGGCAGCCTGATCGCCTTCCTGATTGCGTCGAATACCTGGCTGGCTGACCAGGCCTTTCGCGGCAAGGTCATTCTCGGCCCGTCTGATCTGACGTGGCTGGTAGGCACGAAGGTCGAGACCGTTCATGGCGCGGAATTGCACCTGGGCGGCGTGCCGCACACGCTGTACGGGCCCGGCACGAAGGTGCAGACCTGGGCATCTGATGGCACGACCTATGGGCCGGACCTCACCCTGCAGCGCACCCGGACCAATGCCTCCGCCGGTTCGCAGGGCCCGCGCTTGGTTTTCGAGCAATCGGACGGCGCCGGCACCTCGCAGGCCTATGCCACGATCGAGTCCTTCTGGCGCAACCTGACCTCAGGTGGCAACGGCGCGGTCAATCATCGGGTGCGGGTCGGCGGTTCGCTGATCACCTACCTGACCCTTTCGGCAGGGAAGGGTACCTGGGTCCGGAATGCTTCGTTCCTGGTTGGCAAGGAAGCCGACAGCGAGGCGATCGTCGGCGACGTGCAGCAGGACGGCGTCGAGATTGCCACCACCGGCGTGACCTCGATCACGGCATCCAACGCGGTGCCGCTCACGCTCAACCGCAAGGCCAGCGATGGTGCCCTGGTCGAGTTCTACCGCGGCGCCACCAAGCTCAACGGCAAGATCTCGGTCACTGGCGGCACGGTTTCCTATGGCGCCTTTCATGGCGTCCATCCCAGCCAGTTCCCGGACGGCTATCTCGTGCCGGGCGATGACGTCGAGCCGGGCACAGTGATGGTCACCGACGATCAGCCCTGCCCGGTGGCCTCGCACTTGCCCTGCACGCGGGTGTCTGAGCGTCGTGCGGATCCCCGGGTCTATGGCGTGTTCTGCGGCTGGCTCGAGGATGGCGGCTTCGACGTCTCGGGCCTGGGCGTGCCACCCTACGGCGTGCTCTGCGTGGGCGAGGCCCAGCCTGGCGACCTCCTGGTGAGTTCCGACGTGCCTGGCTGTGCCATGGCATGGCGCTGGGATGCCAGCCCGCCGCATGGCTCGGTCCTGGGCAAGGTGCTGCGGGCGAGCCCCGGCACCGACAAGCGCCTCGTGTCTGCCGTCATCTACGCGGGCTGACCGACTATGGCGAATCTAGACTTTGATGTCGGCAAGCCCGGCAAGCGCAGCTGGTCCTGGTTCAAGAACAACTGGGACGCGATCTGGGAATACCTGAACACCCTACCTGTCCCGACTGAGGACCAGGTAGGTCGTGTGCCGAGGGTTAATCAATTTGGCGATGGGTTCAGCCTCTTTGGCGACCCCATTGACTTTCGGGACGACATCGTCGGCGGGGGGCGGATCAAGCAGGTCGACATGCCGGCCGGCAACCAGACCATTCCCACGTCTTTGACCGGCGTTCGGCTTCGTTCGCTCAGTGCCACGGCGGTGACCTGGACCCTGCCGAATGTCGGCGCTACTGGGTACTTTTTCCCATGGCTCCAGATAGGCGAGGGCAAGATCACCTTCGCTGGTCCGCCCGGCTCATTGGTCACCGGTGGCCCTGTCGGCTTCATTTCCAGCGGCGGCGAGCTCGCGTCCGGCATCGTCGAGTGCGTCGACTTCTCGTTAGAGGCAGGTGCTACCTGGCTCGTCTCGGGCATCACTGGCCCCTGACGCATGACCATCGCCTTTCGGTTTCGTACCTACCGCCGGGGCGGTGGGTCGAACGTGCTTGCCCTGCCGGGCCTCGTGGCGGCGTTCGATGGGGAGGCATCCCTGCCGGACTTCGTCGAGCGTCAGCACGGCGCCGGCGTGCCTGTCCTGACCGACTTGAGCAGGCGGGCTGACGCGCTGCAGCCGAGCACGGATCAGCACCCGACGGTCGACCTGACCTCCGCCCCCGGCCGCGTGTCCATCGCGTTCGGCGAAGGCCAGCGCATGACGATCGATCCCCCCGGCGGTCGGATCCTCACTGTGGTCGCTGCTGTGATGGTCCCGGCCTCTGCCACCGCCGCTCAGGTGCTCCTGACCCAGGACACCAGCGCCACCACCGATAACCCTGCCTGGGAAGTGCGCATCGGATGAGCAGGGCATTCACGGGCTCGAGCAGCGGCAGCTTTGCCCAGGTCGACAAGCCGGCAAAACTAGGCCCGCCGTTTACGGTGTCCCTGTGGTTTCGCACGCCGCAGCCGGCGCGCACGGGCTACCTGTTCTGGCTGGGCCGGCGCAGCTCTGAGCTCGACTGGTTTGCGGTCTCGATGCTCAACGGTCGGTTGCGCGCCGAGACGCGCGCCACGGCCGGCACTGCCTGGGGCATCGCGGTCAGCGGCAACAACATCGCCGCCAATGTCGCGCAGCATGCTTGCGCGACATTCACGAGCACCACCGCTCGCGAGATCATCCTCAACGGTGACACGGGCAACAAGGGCACGAACAGCACCAGCGCCACGCCGATCTCCCCCGATCGTACCGCTATCGGCCGAGCTTCGGATGCGTCGCCCACCGGCGGCGTTCTGGCCGACATCGAGCATGTGGCGATCTGGGGTCGAGCCCTGACCGATGCGGAAAAAGCGGCGTTGGCTCAGGGCGCCAACCCGCTCAGCATCCCGGGTCTGATCGAATACTGGCCGCTCAGCGGGGCAGCCAACCCGGAGGCGGGCTTGATGGGCACGGACCTGCATATGCAGGTGACCGGTGCCGTCAAGAGCAGCTTCACCGCTCCCGTCCAGGCACCGCCGTCCGGCGGCGGGTCGGCTGGCTTGCCTTTTGATCCTGCCAACCTGGTCGCGTCATCGCCGGTCTGGCCCAGCCTGACCATCACCTATGGCTTCCCCGACGTCGGGTTCGTCTATGCCGAGGACAACACCGGCGGGCGCCTGGATGGTCTGCCGGGTACAGTCGACTATGCGGATGGCTGGTACCCCCTGCACGACGATGCCAAGGATGCGATCCGCGCGGGTGCGGCTGCACTCAGCAGCATTGGGTTCAACCTTCAGGAGGTGCCGGCGTCCTCGGCGGAGATCCTGGTAGCCTTCTCGCCGCAGGTCGATCGCACCTATGCCGACGCGATCGGCAACTACCCGCCGCAGGGGAACATCTTCTTCGGGCCGGACAAACCGGCCGAAGAAGCGGACCTGGAGAAGACGTGGGGCGTGGGCGGCTGGCGGCGGCGGGTCGCCACGCACGAGCTGATGCACACACTCGGCCTGACCCACGCTACGGCGCCGGGGGCGAGCCACAGCAACAGCCTCATGGCCGTCAACCCGACGCCGCCGGCCGGGGCAGAGCCCTATGTCACGGCGCCCTACCCGGTGGACGTGGCTGCGTTGAAGCTGCGCTATCCGGCGCTCACCGGCGCTGCAGTCGGCGGGCGGCTCAGCGTGGCTGGTGCATCCGTCGCGGCGCTTGGGTCGGGCAATCCCGGCAAGGCGATGGTCCTGGCAGTCACGTTCGACCCGGATGCGAAAAAGATCCAGGTCCGGACGGACGGCGGCAGCCCGATCGAGGTCGCCTGGACCGGTGACGAGGATCCGACCGCCGGCGATCTGATCCTGGGCGCCAGGCTGGTCAACGGTGTGCCCCAGGCTGGCGCCAACTTCCGCATGCTGCGGATGCTGTCATCGATCGAGCTTCTTGAGACCGCCGATCAGGCGCGAGCGGAGCAGTGGGCGGCTGAACCTCTGGCGCCGGTCTGCACACCCATCGTCCTATCCGGCACGCCCGGAGCCACGACGACCATCGACCTTGCACCGGCGGTGCGCGATCCGGCCGGCTGGGGCTGGAAGATCATCGCCATCGACCAGCCACCCGAGGGCAGCGTGTCCGCCCTGGATGAAACGCGGATCAGCCTGAACCTCACGGGCGCGAACTCGCCGATCCTGGAGTTCGGTGTCCAGGTCGCCAGCAAGCACCCTATGGGCCCGTCCAGCCCCCTGCGGATCTCCGTCCGGCTGAGTGAGGTCACCTTGCCGGGCGTTTCGGTCGATGTCGCGAAGAATGGGACGGCCCTGATCGACGTGCTTGCCGGTGCCACCGCCGAGGATGGATCGGCGCTTACTCTGGTGTCGGTGAGCGACCCAGAACACGGCACGGCTGCAATCCAATCCGGGCAGGTCCGCTACACACCGGATAGTAACTACACCGGCTCCGACAGCTTCATCTTCACCGCCCGCTCGCGCACGGGTGGGATTGCCACGGGCACCGCTCTGCTCACGGTCAACGTCGGCGAAGTGCCGGTCGGCGGCAACGCCGATCGCCCCTTCAATGGGCTCTACTACGGCTGCGGCTCCTACGGCTCGCGCATAGGCAATGTGAACGTCTACGCCAACAACGGCGGCAAGCGGATCGCAGCCGGCACCTTCTTCGCCTATCGGCCAGGCAAGATCCGGTCGATCTCGGTCAACACCCGCGGCAACCCGACCCGCCTAACCAGCGGCGGGCGCGATTATGGCAATGGGCTATGCACCGCCTGGGTAGAGCTGCGTCCGGTCAAGCCGGACGGCACCCCGGACATGAGCGTGTTGCTCGGCCGGACGCCCAACTTCACGCCGCGCGATCACCTCAACCAGCACCCGCATTTCAACCTGCTTGAACCGGTCACGATTCCAGAAGGCGGGAAGTGGCTGGCGCTGGTCTATCAGATCCTGGAAACCAACAGCAGCGGTCAGGACTATTGGGACCATTGCTGGAACCTGAACTGTTTGATCCGCACCAAGCCCATTGCAGGAAGGATGCCACCATTCTTCAGCGGCATGCGGGTTTTTGTCAGTGACAACCTTGGAAGCAGCTGGAGAGAGTTCCGAAACAGCAAGCAGTCGGCAGAATGGGCCGGGTCATACTGCTGGTTTGGCGAGCTTGTCTATACGGACGGGCACGCAATCGGCCAGCCTTACCGTTTCGCCAACTTAACTCCCAAGCGGGTCGATGGCACGCGCTACCGAGTGCGGCAGTTGTGGCAGATGCCGAACTGGGCGTTTACCGCCCAGGGTGTCTGGATCCGGACATTCGCGCAGAGCAGCAATCCTGAGCTGCAGATCCAGATCGCGCAGATTGGCGGATCGGTGCTGAAGACGATCGTCGTACCGAGCAGCAGCCTGCAGCAGTTTTCGGACCAGTATACGCCGGGGCAGATCATCCACGGCTCGACCGATTATGCGCCAGACGAAAACACGGCGACTCCGATCCCGCCGCTCTATGTGCCATTCGGTGGCAATGTCACCTTTGCCGCTGGCGCCAGGTACAGCATCACCTTTACCGCCAATGCTGGGGCGAAGCTGTGGTTCTGGCCGGTCTATAGCGGGACAAAGGCCGGCACCTATACCGCCGTAGACTGCTTCGGCGCGGACAAGAACAACACCAAATGTCAGTTCATGGACGATGGTTCGGCCTGGTCGGAGTGGTCAGTGCCTGCTGGAAGCGCGCCCTACAACGACTTGCCGTGTCTGTTTAAGGCGGCGTAACCCCCGAAAGGCTACCCCATGATGACCATGGATATTCTGGCGCGCATCGCGGAATTGGATGCGCGTGCGGCCCGGCGACAGGCAGAGGAAGCGCAGGATCGAGCCACCCTGGCCGAGCTGAAGGCCGCCGTCCTGGCGAACATGCCCAGTCAGCCGGCCGAGCCGCAGGTGCCGCCCGCGCCTCCGCCGCCTCCGTCGGTGGAGGAACCGCCGCCCGCTCCGCCGCCTCCGCCTCCGGTGGTGCAGCCGGCAGTCGACCCGCGCGACATGGCATTCGGGGGGCTGTTCTACGGTTGCGGCGCCAGCTTCGAGGCGATCGGCAACAAGCAGATCAGGGCCGGCAACGCGGCGGCCACGGCCTTCGTCATGCCCTACGATGACGAGATCACCCACATCCTGCAGAACTCGCGCGTCAACAAGGCCGGCGAGACCGGCTATGGCGGCGGGCAGTGCGATGCTTGGCTAAGCTTCCACCGTGACGCCGGAGGCATGCCTGACTTTGACAAGATGATCGGCAGGACCGACACGTGGGTGCCGGCCAAGTCGGCCGCGTTCCCGCTGCTGGCACTGCGCGCTCCGGCGAAGGTCAGCAGGGGAGAGATCATCTGGGTCGTCTGGCACAACGACACCAAGGCCACCGGCGAGGCGAACTACTACTCAGCCAACTTCGGCATTGTGCAGAAGCCCTTGCCGCATCCCCAGCGCATGGGCCCAGCCTACCCGTTCCTCAAGACGATCCAGACCACGAACGGCTGGAAGAGCACGGCCATCGCCAATGCGTCGAGCTGGGGTGCGGCGGCCGAAGGCGCCTACGTCCCGTTCCTCGAATTTCGGTTCAAGTCTGGCCGCGCCTATGGCCAGCCGTACCGGTTCGCGAACCGCGGCGAGTGTCTGGTCGACGGTGACAAGCTCATCCGGCAGACCTTCAAGATGCCCGCCTACACGGTCGAGGTGGACGGCTTCTGGACCCGCGGCTTCAGCCAGGCGGACAAGCCGCAGATCGGCGCGGAACTCCGCTTCCTGGAGAGCCCCACCATCCTGGCCGAAGGCATGGCCGACCCGGGCGACATCACCATCATTCCGGCGAGCGTCACCATCCCCAGCGCCTACTTCGGCAACCCGCGCGGCAATCCGAAGGGCGACAGCGCCAAGCCGCACCGGTGGTTCTTCACCAAGTTCAGCCGGGTCGTGCCCTTGCAGGCCTACAAGTCGTACAGCCTCACCCTGCGCGCACCGTACCGGCAGGGCGCCTGGTTCTGGCCGATGTTCAGCGGGGTCAAGCAGGGCGGGTTCAAGTGCCTCGAAGCATTCCTGGCGCATCCGAACACGCAGTCCGAGTTCAGCCGGGACGGCGGCAAGAGCTTCGATCACCCGAACATCAACAACGGCGGGACGCAGTATAACGACTGGCCGTTCCTGTTCCGGGCGGTTCGCTGACACACCGCTACAATGACTTTTCGGATGGGCACGTGTCCTGCCGCTGCGCTGATTAGCGCGTTGCGGCTATGGTCGCGGCACCGCACAATAGGTGGCCAGGCCGCCTGATCCCAGCGCCCCGGCCGGTAGCTACCACACTCGCCGGCCGGGGCTGACCACAAACCGATGAGGGACATCGGCCATGGCTGCTCCTCAAATAACGGACGAACCCTGCTCCGGTCTCCCGGTTCAGAATCCCATTCGGTGATCTGCAACACGCATCATGTTCCTAAAGTGTCGTATGCAGGGCCACCGCCGGGGGAGGGCTGATCCATGCTCACCGAGCGGGATGTGGAGCATATTGCCGAAAAAGTCGTGGAACGAGAGACGGTCGAAGCGTTCGATAGGATGGGCCTGCTGAAAGACGGCAGACCGGACTGGAACGCTCTCGCTGCTCCGGCAAAGGACCGTAAGTGGTGGCAAGCATTTTGGGACCGCGTGATCTTGGCAGGCATCCCGATCGGGCTGGGCCTGCTGGTAGCGAACTTTCGAGCGGTCGCGGATTGGATAACAGCCCTGCTGACGATCAAGGGATCGGGACCATGAAAGCCGCACTTGCTGACATCTGGCACGGCTACACCAGATTGGTCCGCATCATACGGCAAAGGTACCTGGTCCCATTCGTTGGGACATTGATCGTCATCGCCATCGCGTCGGCGGTGAACCTGACAGACTACACTGTGATCCGCTGGTACGGGGTGACGCCAACCCGGGCGATGTCCATCGACGGAACGGCCAGATGGTGGCTGACCGGCGATGTGCCCAAGCTGGTCGTGACCGCAGCCCGCACGAGGTACGTCGCCTGCACGGGTGGGCTTCTGAAGCGCGAGATGATCTACGACGATGATCCGCCGGTTCCGGCTCCGGCGATCGAGGCCTCGTCACCGTCCAGCCTGACGGCCTCGCCGATCGTCCGCTCGCCAGAAGAAAGCCCGGATTACACAGAATTTTCGCTGCTGATCCCGGTGCAACAGACGGAGGGGCTTCGGTTCATCCGCTGGCTGCTGTTCGCCGACAGTGCGCAGTGCACGGATGGTGAGGCGCGCAATGGCCAGGAAGTGGGGCTGATCCACATTCCGGAACTGCCGGCCGTGGCGGCAAAATGAAAACTGGCCCCGTGCACGTGAACGCAGGGGCCAGTCTTGGTGCTTTGATCATCTAACGTTCCTCCCATCCACGCAACGAATTTCAGCCTGCCTCCTGGCGGGCCGCTGCCGCTTGGAGTCCTGAACATGCCGACCCTCGCGCAGGTGCGGACCCTGGTCCACGACCTGATCAAGCCTGGCCTGGAAGAGCTGGGGGACATCGTCGGATCCAAGCAGCAGATCGCCAGCCGCGAGGCCGTGGTGATGCTGACGGCGATCGGGCTGCAGGAGAGTGCGCTGACGCACCGCCGGCAGTTGCACGATGCGGATCCGGGGCCTGGAGTCGACCTGCAGCCGATCCAGACGCCGGGCCTGGGCGCGTATGGGCTATGGGGCTTCGAGTACAGCGGCATCCGCCTGACGCTGCGGCACGCGAAGGTGCGGGCCCTGCGCAACATCATCGAGGCGCTGACATCGGTCGGGCTCGACCCCGACCCTGATGCGCGATCTGCCAATGCTTCGCGGATCATGGCCGACGACAAGGCGGCGCTGTGGCTGGCTCGTCTCTACCTCCTGACCGACAACCAGGCGCTGAGCTTGGATGCTGACGAGATGTGGGTGGTCTACAAGCGGGTCTGGAACCCGGGCAAGCCCCGGCCGGAGCACTGGCCGGCCAACTTCAAGCTCGCCCTGGACGCCTACCCGGAGAAGCCGCTGCCGCTCACCAAGCGAGGGGCAGGCATGATCCTGACGGGCGTAAGCGCTGCGGTGACCTACGGCCCGGACATCGTACATACCGCCACCGGCATGAAGGCGATCCAGCTAGGGCCGACATGGCAGACGATCGTCGGCGTCATGATGGCAGCCGGGATGATCCTGACCCTGATCGGCACGATCCGCGCCCGCAAGGCGACAGGCAAATGATCGACCTCTGGTCTCGCCTCGGCGGCTACCTCGCTGTAGCCGGCGCTGCCGTCGCCGGTGTCCTGGTCGCCATCCGCAGCATCAAGCAGGACGCCCGGGAGGACGTCGAGAATGAGCACGCAGCCGCAGACGCCAAGGCCTCACGCCAGGCGACGGACGCTTACCTTGGCGCTGGCGGCGATCCTGCCACTGTGCGCAAGCGCCTGCGTGACCCCTCCCGCCCCTGGTAGGGTCTGCCCGCCGCTGGTCCCCCGATCGCAGGACTGGCGGGAAAGCTTGGCCGACCAGCTCGACGCCATCGACGATGCCCGCCGCGACGCCGGCATCATCATCGCCATGGCTGCCCGCGTTCCGCCCCATGCCCACTACCGGCCGGACGTGGACATCATTGCCGAGAATGCCGAACGCATCGCGCGCATCCGCACCGGCCGCATCGACGACGCCATCATGGAGCTAGGACAGCTTCGTGCGGCGATCCGTGCCGTCTGCCCGGAACTCTCGGCAGCCGGCTCCTAGCCTCCGACGACACAAAAAGCAGAACAGGAGACTGCCATGATACTGGCTCTCAGGCGGCGCCGCTGGGCGCGCGTCGGCGTCGATCTCCCTCCGCCTTGGACCCGCTGGCTGGTCGATGAACTCGGCCGGCGCATCACGACCGATGAGAACGGCAAGCGCGTCCGCACTGATCCGCCCGCGGAGGCTTGAGCATGGCAGATAATACCACAGGCCTCACCGGGGCCACTGTCCTTGTCCGCGGCTCCAGGGTGGGCCTGGGGCAGGCGCTAGGCAATCATGCGGATCGTCTGGACGGCATCGAGGCGGGGCAGTCCTCAGGCGTGGTGGGCTTCGCCACCAAGAGCGCCATGGACGGTAACTTGGCCTTCGCAGATGGCACCCTTGCCCAGGTGACGAACGATTCCACGGTCTCCAACAATGGGACGTACCGCAAGCAGGGTGCATCGGGCACTGGTACATGGGTCGCGGCGGTTGATCGCGTCAGCGAGGTCGCGAAGACTGCCGCGAACGGCATGGCTGCTTCCTTGCGCAGCCGCTTTCCGAACTTGGTTCCAGGCTATGAGTGGGAGGGGATCGGAGACGCTACGGTCTTCGCCGGCACGACCGCCACGCTGACGCGGGAAAAACACAAGGAGCGTTGGAGCCTGAAGATCGAGACAGGCGCCACCTTCATGCTGCTTCCCGAAGTAGTGCCGACCTCGGGCGGGTATTTCAGCGCGGGCGTCACCGTGGCTGAAAAAGCCGCAACCACGGCTGCGCGGATCCTGGTCGTGCAGCGCAACGCCTCCAATGCCGAGATTACGGGCGCGCGGGCGACCTATGCTCTGCCGAACGCGGCCACCTCGACGCCGATCCAGGTCATGTTCGAGGGGCTGCAATTCGACCCGGCCTGCACATCCGTCCGGTTCTACTTCGACGCCGGATCGGTGGCCGGAACCATGATCCGGTTGACCGAACCCTATATCGCCTATGGCGCCATCGGCGGCTTCCGCCCCTACCTGGAGGACGTGGGCACCAACCTGTTCCCGGACCCCGAGTTCGTTGGGTTCGGGCCGGTCGCCACCCGCTATGGCAAGCGCGTGGTTGCCGATGGCGAGCCCCGGCTTCGGATCACCATGCCGACCGGGACCACCGTGACCGGGGCGCAGACTCAGACCTACGACATCCCGGCCGTTGGGCCATTCGCACCTGGTACACTGCTCTACTACCGCGCCGGCCTGCGCTCGGACGTGGCCGGTTCCGCAGTCCTGCACGTCATCTACCTGAACGGCTCCGGGACTGAGATCAGCCGCACCAGTCTGAGCAACACGGCAACCGGCACCCGCGACCAGAAGGATGCCAGCGCGGCCGTGCCCGCCAACACGGCCACGATCCGCGTTCGCTTCCAACAGGGGAACACGGCCACCTATGCCGAGTTCGGCGGCGTGATCATCGGCCGTGTCCCGCCCAAGTATGCGCCTTATCGGACCAGTCTGGCGGGCGCGGTGCCCGAGACGCCGCCATACTTCGATCTGTTCCCGGAGCCCGAGTTCAGCGGCGGCAGCGGCAGCACCGTGCAGATCAGCAAGGAAGATGGTGAGCCGGTGCTGGGGTTCAGCGGCACCAGCGGCACGCCCAACCGCTCCTGGTATGTGGACGCGGTTGGCAAGTTCGCACCGGGCAAGCCGATCCAGGTCACGGCCGAAGGGCACACGGACGCGGCTACCGGCTGCGAGGTCGCGCTGTTGTTCCGAGATAGCGGCGGATCCGAGCTGTCTGGCACCCGGGCCACGGCGCGCTCGGCGTCCACCACTGGCCAATATGTGCCGCTGGTCGCAACCACGACGGTGCCGGCCAATACCGTACAGATCCAGATCCGCTTCACCCATTGGGCCAGCGCCGGCGCCACGGCGTCCAAGTTCCGCCGCCCCCGGCTGCTGACCACCACGTCACCCGTGGATGAGGCGCAACTCTACAGCCTGCCCATCTCCAAGCCGGGCCTGGGTCATGCGGTGGCGCACGTGTCACCGACCGGCAGCGATTCCACCGGCACTGGCACGGCCGGCAACCCCTGGCGCACCCTCGCCAAGGCGCTGGACTGGATGGGCGGCGTCGGCGAGATCCACGTCCGGGCCGGCGACATGGGGGCGGGGCAACTCGACATCAGCAAGGTCCTGGACCTCACCGTCATCGGCGACGCAACCTCGGCGTATGAACGGCCAGTATTCCGGTTCGGGACCAAGCTAACCGGTATCACCAAGACCGCCGGGCGCACCAAGGTCTATCAGGCCTCGATCAGCCTGGCCGGGCCGCCGAACTTCCTGTGGCAGGACGGCACGGTCGACACCAGCACCGCCGTGCCGATCGAGGAGCAACATGCCGGCTTGCGCGGCCGGGGGCACCGACTGCCCTGTGTCAGGATCGAGCGGACCACGGCCACGATCACGAACGATGCGCTCGACGAGATCGACGCCACCACGGAGCCACGCTGCTTCTACACCAGCGGCACCCTGTATTTCTCCATCCAGGGCGGCGGGAATCCGGCTGATGCCAGCATCTATGTGTCCAACGGCAACGGCCTGATCAGCGGCACTCCGTCATTCTGGACGCCTGTCCGAGGAACGCTGCGGATGGTCGGGCTGGAGGTCCGCTACGGCGGGATCAACACCCGCGGCATCACCCGCACCTACCTGCAGGACTGCACCGTGCTGGGTGCGCCGCTCAACGGCTTCGACCTGGCGTGGTGGTCCGACCTGCAGGATTGCGAGGCGGCCGGGTCGGGCTCCTTCAACACCGACACCGGCGACGGCTTCAACTGGCACAACTTCGCGGTCTGTCGGCACCGTGGGCTCTACACTCATGACAATCATGACGATGGCATGAGCTCGCACGAGAACTGCTACGAGATGGGGGAGAGCCCGATCGCAGAATACAATATCGGCGGCGGGCTGGTGCCGGCCTATGGCGCCCATGCGGTCTATACCAATCCGATTACCCGCAAGAACGCGGTGCATCGCTTGTCCGGCACCAAGCTTGGCGGCATCGAGGCCCATGCCGCACCAGCGACAGGCGATGACGGTGTGGCGACCACATGCGAGGTCTATGGCGGGGTGTCGATCGGCGACCGCAACGGTCTGGTGGACGGCAAGACCAAGAACGGGACCGAGTGCTATCTGAAGGCATTCGACGTGACCGTGATCGACCCGGTCGAGTATGCGGCGCGCTGCGCGATGTACGGCAACATCCGGCATATCGGCAGCGGCACAGCCAAGCACCCGTCTGCCGGTTCGTTGGGTGTTCGCAACGGCGCGTTGGTCAGCTAGACCGGTTGCCCACCCGCATCTCCACCTGCCCCCGCGCCCCGCACTTGGAGCACATCAGCCGCGGCTCGATGTCGCCCAAGTAGACGCCATGGTGCGCGAGGCCCGAGAGACGGCCTTGGGGGTGCCACTGCTCGTGGCCGCACGCCTTGCACCGGATGGTCAGGTCGCGCGCGGCGTCGATGGGGAAGCGGTGGAGGTGGGAGCGGGTGGGCATCTTGCCGAAATCTTGCCGTAGCTGATGTCCAGAGGCGGCATCTGACCGGAAACAGTATCGGCTAAGTCATTGAAAAATGGCGCGCCCTGCAGGGATCGAACCTGCGACCTACCGCTTAGAAGGCGGTTGCTCTATCCGCTGAGCTAAGGGCGCGGCTGGCGCACTCTAGCGGCAGCGGCCATGCTAGGCGAGGGCGCCGGTTCGGAGAGTGCGGCTTGATTCAGTTTCTGCTGGGGGCATGGATCGCGGTCATGGGGGCCGGGATCTCGATGCAGCCCCTGCTCAACGCCCAGGTGGCGTCGCGCGCCGGGCACCCGATCTACGGGGCCCTGATCTCGGTGTTCGTCAGCACCTGCCTGATGGCGGTGCTGGTGGTGGCGGGGCGGCTGCCGGCCCCCAACCTGCGCGAGCTGCTGGCGGGTCCCTGGTGGATGTGGATCGGCGGGATGATCGGCGCGCTCTACGTGCTGGCGGCGCTGATGGCCACGCCCAGGCTGGGGGCGGCGACCACGGTGGCGATCTTCATCGCCGGCCAGCTGATCGCCTCGATCCTGATCGACCATTTCGCCCTGCTGGGCGTGCCGGGCCACCCCATCGACCTGCCGCGCCTGATCGGTGTGGCGATGCTGGCCGGCGGGGTGGTGCTGATCCGCTGGGTCTAGCTGGGCCGTCAGGTTCCGGTTGGAGCCCAACGCACAAGGAGCCTGACGCGCGGTCCAGTCACGCCTTGATCCAGGACGGAGGCGATGCCCCGCCCTGCCTATGTCTTGGATACAGCCTGCCTGGCCCGCTCCGCCTCGCACTCGGGCAGGGGCCTGATCTTCAGCGTCTCGATCTGCTCGGGCGTCGCGCATTTGGGCAGGCCTGCCTTGGCGAGGCTGTCCAGCCACAGGGTGCGTTCCTTCGCAGCGGCGGGTGAGAAATCGCCGGTCGGGGAGACCGAGCGCTCGAACGAGTAGTCCGGCCAGCTCTCGACAAAGCGCCGGCGCCAGACTGCCATCTTTTCTGGTTCGCCGAGCTGCGCGTAGCCGAGCGTGGCGAACAAATAGTTCCAGCGGCCGAGATCGGTGAAGTCCTCGATCTGGTCGACCACTTCGCGGAAGCGGCGAAGGAAGAAGTTGATCTGCGACTGGCGCCAGTCGAAGCGCATCTCCGGATCAAAGCGAACCGCCCGGGCGAGCAGTGCAACGGCCCGCTCAAGCTGACCATGATAGGGCAGCTGCTCCGCCACCTGTGCCAGCAGAATGGGATGGTTGGGGGCCAGCTCGACCACCCGGTCGAACGCTGCCAGAACGAGGGCGTCCTTCTTGCCGCTGTAGCTGTACCATGCCGCGAGTTCGACGTAGCCCCAGGCATAGTTCGGATCGAGCTCGATCACCCGGATTGCGGTCTCGCCCCAGCGAGCCATGGCTTCGGCTTGCGGTGCATAACCCTCGCTGACCTGATCATGGTAGAGACGGCAGAGCATATAGAGCGCAGCGCTGGACCGCGGATCACGGGCCAGCGCCAGCTGGGCAAGCTCCACGCCTCTGGCATTCGCCTCCTGCGTCATCTCCAGGAACTGCTCACGGGCAAGGAGGGCCAGGTCGTTGGCGCTGAGTTCCTCGATCGGGCGCCCGGAAGCACGATCGGTAATGGCAGGGAAGACGCCGGCCGAGTAGGCCGCAAAGCCGATGCGCGAGCCCAGCTCGTCCCGCAGTGCCGTCCAGTCGCCGGGCGCTCGGTCGAACCGCTCGGACCAGAGTTGCTGGCCGGTGGCCGCATCGATGAGTTCTACCGATGTACGCAGCCGTTCGGCGGACGGCTGCAGGTTCCCGTCGACCACCAGGGTGACGCCCTGCTCCTGCCGCAGGGCCAGCACCGGGTTCGACTGGTCGCGGTATGCGAAGCTGACGCCCCGGCCCAGCACGGACCAGAATCGGGCGACGGACAGCTGTTCCACGATGCCGTCGGCCAGCCCTTCGCC
>NZ_DATMFZ010000030.1:0-4904 GCF_035556675.1 Geminicoccus sp.
ACCGCGGCACGATCGTGCAGGTCGGCTCCGCCCTGGCCTATCGGGGCATTCCGCTGCAGTCGGCCTATTGCGGTGCCAAGCACGCGATCCGCGGCTTCACCGACAGCCTGCGCACCGAACTGATCCATGACGGCAGCCGCATCCGGCTCACCACCGTGCACCTGCCGGCGGTGAACACGCCGCAGTTCGATTGGGCGCGCACCCACATGAAATGCCAGCCGCGGCCGGCCGGGCAGGTCTACGAGCCGGAGGTCGCCGCCGAAGCGATCTGCCATGCCGCCCGTCATGCGGACCGGGAATACTGGCTGGGCGGCAGCACCGACCTGGCGATCCTGGGCGACATGGCGGCACCCGGCCTGGCCGACCACTATCTGGCCGCCACCACGGTCGCGGGCCAGTGCCGGCCCGCCCCCACCGGCCTGGAGCGGCGGGACAATCTGTTCCAGCCCGTGCCGGGCGGCCACGCATTGCGCGGATCGTTCAGCCAGGAGGCCAAGACCGACGCCCTGCGCCTGACCGGATCGAGCGCCCGTCTGCTCACCGCGGCGGGTGCTTTGGGCCTGGCGGCGCTGGTGGGCTTCACCCTGCGCGGCCGGACCTGACGGCGCATCCCTGGACGGTGACGGCAGACGGGCTGCTTGGTCCCTAGCCGCCGCTGTCCAGCCGCAGCAGGGCGACCCGCTCGGCCTCCGGGTCGTGCTCGGCCAGCCGCAGCAGCAGCTTGGACAGCTCGGCCTGGGCGGCCAGCTGGATACGCTCGAGATCGTCCAGCTCGGCGGGCGCGATGTTGCCATCGAGCTGGCTGTTCAGTTGCAGGAGCAGGTCGATCGCGCGTTGCACGTCATCCCCGATCATGTCGCACCTCCAGCCCGGCAACCGCGCAGGGGCGACAGGGTTGCCGGCGGGCGGGCATGGCCATTGGCCGCAGCCGTCCGGAAAGGCATCGCTCCCATTCGATCCCTGACGCGGACAATCCCTGACGCCGCTTCTTCTTTCCTGGCCCGGTCAGGCACCGCCGGGCCGGCGCGTCTGGCCTGAGCGGCGACGAGTGTCACGATCATTCCATGCTTCGATATTTCATAATATCCCTACGAGGAAATTGAACAGGCACCATTCCGCAGCGATCGATGGGAGGAACAGGCCAGCCATCCCACCGATCGCTGCGGCCTGATCAGCCGAAGAAAGCCTGCTTCGGGGTCACCGAATCGATGTCGGCCGCGAAGAGCGCGGTGACGCCGAACAGGGTGATGGTGCCCGTGGTGGCGACCGGTGCGTCGGGGGCAAAGGCGAACTGCTCGGTGTCGAGCACCAGGGAGGTCCTGGTCTGGCCATCGTACGTGACCGCCTGCAGCGAGATACCGGCGTCGCCGGCCCCGAGCGTGCCGTTGCCGTCGGTGTCGAGATCCTGGAAGGTAACCGTCTTTGATGCGGCTCCCTCGCCGGTCGCCGGATGCCCCTCGCCAAAGTAGGTGAGCTGCAGCCGGTCCTGGCCGCGGGTGAAGTCGACGATCAGGTCGTTGGCCTCGGCTACCCAGGAATCAGACTCATCGAGCGACACGAAGACGTCGGCGAAGTGGGCGGCGAACAGGTCGTGGCCGCTGCCGCCGATCAGGATGTCCTGGCCGCTGCCGCCGACGATCTTGTCGTCGCCCATGTTGCCGTTCAGGACGTCGTCGCCGCCCTTGCCCCACAGGATGTCGTCGCCGACCCCGCCGCTGACCTGGTCGTTGCCGAAGCTGGCGTTGATGTAGTCGTCGCCGGTGCCGCCGCGCATGGTGTCGTCGCCCAGCCCGCCCTCGATCCGGTCATTGCCGTCGCCGGCATCGACCGTGGCCGAGGGGTAGGACGCCTCATCGATGTCATCGACACCAAGGAAGATGTCGTCATCGCCAGTGCCGCCATAGATGACGCTCTTGCTGTAGGGGGCGAAGATGAAGTCGTCGCCGGCCCCTCCGAGCAGCAGGTGCTCGCCGTCGAGCAGGATGAACTCGCCGTTGACGACCTTATGGTTGGCGGGCTGCTCGATGTGGTCGTCGCCCTCCTGGCCGAAGATCGTATTGTTGCCTGGCCCGCCATACAGGCGGTCATCGCCGCTTCCGCCATAGAGGCGGTCGTCGCCGGCCCCTCCGTGCAGCAGGTCCGTTCCACCGCTACCAAACAGCAGGTCGTTGCCCTGGTCGCCGAAGAGCGCGTCGTCGCCCTCTTCGCCCTGCAGCGTGTCGTTGCCGGTCCAGCCGGTCAGGCTGTCGTTGCCGTCATTGCCCCGCAGGATGTCGTCGCCGGCATCGCCCATCAGGCGGTCGTCGCCGCCATGGCCCTTGATCAGATCGTTGCCGCTGCCGCCGCTGGCGAGGTTGTCACCCGGCCCCACCTCGATCACGTCGTCGCCGCCATGACCGCGCAGCTCGTCATTCCCTTCCAGGCCGAAGATGAGGTCGCGGTTGTCGGTACCGTCCAGAACGTCGTCGTTGATGGTGCCGGTCACCACGGCCATGGCGCTTGCTCCCCTGGGCAGTCTCGAGGAGCTGCCGGATCATGATGGAAGGAGGCGGCCGGGTTGCGCGGCGGGGCAAGGTGCCGGCCTGCGCCGACATGTCTCTGGATTCATGAACATTTCAACATGAATCCACCTTGTGGAAGGCAATTACGTGAAGATCGCTGTTGTCCGGCTACAGACCGGGCGGCGCAGGGAGGCCGGCATGCGCCATTCCCATTGCGGGTGGCAGCGAGCCGGGGCCGGCTCGTGGTGCAGGCCCGCCACCTGAACTGCTTCAGTGCGGCTGCGCGGTCCGTTCCGGCGGGGCCATGAAGGCATCCGGCAGGCCGCCGGGCAGGCTGCCGACCAGCTCGACGAGGTCGGCGAGCTCGCGCAGATGTTCGCCGATCACCGGGCTCGCCTGGTCGAGCACCGCGGCCGAGCGCAGGAAGTGCCGGTGCAGGCTCATGCGCAGCTCCGGGCTGCCGGTCTCGGCCAGGGCGGCGGTGATGCATACTGTGGCCTCGCGGGCCGCAATGGCCTGCAGGTGCACGATCTTCACCAGCTCGGCCAGGTTCATGTCGGTCATCTTCGCATCTCCTGCCGGCTTGCGCGGCCGGCACCCCGGCAGGGAACGGCAGCCGCCGCATCGGCGGCCTCGATCACGCGGCCTGCGGGCCGCTGGCTGTCATCGATCGACGCGGGGGAAGGATGGGTCGGCATGATGGCTGCTCCGTGGCCGTGCCTGTGTCACCATGCCGGAATCTATCGGACGGCCAGCCTCGTCATGATGACCAAGATCACAGCTGGCGCCCCGGGCCGGCAGCATCGCGCGCGGCAGCACTGCTGCCAGGTGGAACCGCCTGATCGACGATCGCGCTAGCCGACCGTCCGGACCTCCAGCTGCGTCATCCTGGGCAGGATGATGCAGCCAAAGGTCACCCGCTCGGCGGGCGGCACGTAGCGATGGTCCCAGCAGGCGTGGACCTTGCCGTCCGGGGTGGCCAGGGCGAGCACCTTGCGGGGATCGACCGGCCACCAGCGGCCGTACACCTGGATCTCCTCCTCGCCGGTCGCGCGGTTCAGGCGGTAGGGCACCACCTGGCAGTCATTCCTGCTGCAGCACGGGAAGCCGCGGGGAGAGAGCAGCCCCTCGTACCAGTCATGGCCACCGGCCGGCCCGGCCGGCAACAGAGGGAGCAGCGCCAGGGTGAGGCAGGATGCGCGCATGGCTGTCCTCCAGCCCTGCCGCCGCAATCCGCTGGTGCCGGTGGGCGACAGGGCGGAGCAGCCTACGCCTTTCGGGATGCCCGTCGGACTCCCTTATGCGAGCATGGCCGGCCGCCCCGCCGGTCGGCGCGATCCAGCCAAGCCTTTGAAAGACGGAGCCGGATAGGTACGATTCGGCACGACCTTGCAGCGCATGCAGCCGGCCAGGGTCAGCCGCTTCGACCTCGAGGAGACCCTGCGCTTGGCAGGCCCGCATCTGCCCGTGTCGCGCCTTCTGGCCGCCAGCGGCTCGCCCGGTGCACAGGCGGACGGGCCGGCCGTGCGTAAGGGGCGCCGGCGCGCGCCGGCGAAGGATGGCAGTGCCGGCGATCAGGCCGGCCCGTCCATGCGCGATTTGATCCTGGCGGTCGCGACGGAACTGTTCACCCTGAACGGGTTTCGCGGCACCAGCTTTGCCGACATCGCCCAGATCCTGAACATCACCACCACCAACATCCATTATCATTTCAAGAACAAGCAGGGGCTGGCCGCCGAGGCGCTCGACCGCTACGCGGCCCGCGTGTCCGAGCATTTTTTGCGGATCTGGCGGGACGAGCAGTCCAGCCTCACGGCGAAGATCGAGGCCACCATCGAGTTCAACCGGGCCTCGTACTACCGCTTCAACCAGGAGGGCCAGCCCGGCCGGGTGTGGAGCCTGCTCACGCGGTTTGCCGGGGATTCCGAGGTGGTCAGCGACGGGATCCGGCAGCGCATCGCGCAGTTCCGGGCCGAGGTGCTGGCGGCCGTGGAGTTCGCCCTGGATCTGGCGGTGAGCCGCGGCGAACTCCAGGCTGGCCTGCCGCGGGCCGAGCTGGCGCGCATGCTGAGCTATGCGTTCGCCTATGCCGGCGAGATCGCGCGGGACAGCGGCGGCTTCGCGGCGGTCGAGGCGAACTACCGGGTCCTGCTCGCCACCCTGCTGCGCGCCTACGGAACGAACCCGGCGGCAGCGGCGGTTCTCAGAGATCCAGGACGAGCCGGGCAGTCTTCGCGCGGGAAACGCAGGGCAGGATGAGTTCCCCGGCATTCTGCTCGTCCTCGAGCAGGAATTCGTCGCGATGGTCCGGGACGCCGGCCAGCACCCGGGTGAGGCAGGTGCCGCAGATGCCCTGCTCACAGGAGGTCTCCAGCGCCACGCCCCGCTCGATCAGCACGTCCG
>NZ_DATMFZ010000031.1:0-37757 GCF_035556675.1 Geminicoccus sp.
GCCGTCGCCTTCATGGTCTTCACCATGGCCAATGTCGGCCTGCCGGGCACCTCGGGCTTCGTCGGCGAAATCATGACCCTGCTCGGCGCCTTCCGCGCCAATACCTGGGTCGCGTTCTTCGCCACGACGGGCGTCATCCTCTCGGCCTCCTACGCGCTGTGGCTCTACCGCCGCGTGATCTTCGGTGCGCTCGAGAAGGAAAGCCTGAAGTCGCTGCTCGACCTGTCAGGCCGCGAGAAGCTGCTGCTCTATCCGCTCGTGATCCTGACGATCTTCTTCGGCGTCTATCCGGCTCCGGTGTTCAATGTGACGGCGGCCTCGGTCGACGCGCTTCTCAACCAATATTCCGCGGCTCTGCAGGCGGCGCAGCAATCCGTTGCGCTCCTGGCGAACTGACGACGGGACCCAAGACATGACTGCTGATACAATCCTTGCCAGCCTTCAGCTCTCGACGCCGGAGATCATCCTCGCCGTCGGCGGCCTGGTCCTGCTGATGATCGGTGTCTTCTCGGGCGAACGGTCGGGAACGACCGTGACCGGGCTCGCCGTCGCGGTTCTCATCATCGCCGGCCTCTGGCTGGTGCTGGCGACGGGCGAGGGGCAGGCCTATGGCGGCGCCTTCGTCTCCGACGCCTTCGCCAAGTTCATGAAGGTGCTGGCGCTGATCGGCTCCATCACCGCGATGGTGATGACTGTCGGCCATGCCCGCTCCGAGCAGCTCGACCGCTTCGAGTTTCCGGTGCTGATCGTGCTCTCGACGCTCGGCATGCTGCTGATGCTCTCGGCCAACAGCCTGCTGTCGCTCTACCTCGCGCTCGAACTCCAGTCGCTCGCCCTCTACGTGGTCGCTGCGATCAACCGCGAGAGCCTGCGCTCGACGGAAGCCGGCCTGAAGTATTTCGTGCTCGGCGCGCTTTCCTCGGGCATGCTGCTCTACGGCATGTCGCTGGTCTACGGCTTCACCGGTCATATCGGCTTCCAGGAGATCGCCGCGGCCCTGACAGCGGAAGGCCGTTCGATTGGCCTCGTCTTCGGCCTCGTGTTCATCCTCGCCGGCCTTGCCTTCAAGATCTCGGCCGTGCCGTTCCACATGTGGACGCCGGACGTCTATGAAGGCGCGCCGACCCCGGTCACGGCCTTCTTCGCGGCCGCCCCCAAGGTCGCTGCCATGGGCATGCTGGTTCGCATCGTCATTGACGCCTTCGAGCCGGTCGTCGCCGACTGGCAGCAGGTCGTGGTCTTCATCTCGATCGCCTCGATGCTTCTCGGCTCGTTCGCCGCCATCGGCCAGCGCAACATCAAGCGCCTGATGGCCTATTCCTCGATCGGCCACATGGGCTACGCGCTCGTCGGCCTCGCCTCCGGCTCCATGGCCGGCGTGCGCGGCGTCGCGCTCTACATGCTCATCTACATGGTCATGACGCTCGGCACCTTCGCCTGCATCCTGGCGATGCGCCGCCAGGGCAGCTATGTCGAGGACATCAACGAGCTGGCCGGCCTGTCGCGCCGCCAGCCGGTCCTGGCCATCATCCTGACCATCCTGATGTTCTCGCTGGCCGGCATCCCGCCGACGGCGGGCTTCTTCGGCAAGTTCTACGTCTTCAAGGCGGCGGTCGACGCGGACCTGGTCTGGCTCGCGGTGATCGGCCTGCTCTCCAGCGTGGTGGCCTGCTACTATTACCTGCGGATCGTGAAGCTGGTCTGGTTTGATCAGGCGGCCGAGCCGTTCGACCTGCCGCTGCGGCCGGCCATCGGTGCCGTGGCCGGCATCTCGGCGATCCTCCTGATCGTGGCGGTGCTGGCGATCAACCCACTGTTCGCCAGTGCCGGGGTAGCGGCGAGTGCCATCTTCCACTGAGAGGCCGGGCACCGGTCTGGTCTGGCGGGTCGAGCGCTACTCGGAGCTGCCCAGCACCATGGACCTGGTGCGCGAGCGCGCCAGGGCCGGGGCCGAAGAAGGCCTGGTGGTGGTGGCCGGGCGCCAGACTGCCGGCCGGGGCCGTCACGGGCGGGGCTGGACCTCGCCTGTGGGCAATCTCTATCTGACCCTGCTGCTGCGTCCGAGCCGTTCGGCCATCGCGGTGGCGGGGCTGGCGCTGGTGGCCGGCCTGTCGCTGGCCGAGGCTTGCGCGGCGCTGGGCATCCCGCCGGGCCGCCTTCACCTGAAATGGCCGAACGACCTGGTGCTGGACGGCGCCAAGCTGGCCGGCATCCTGCTCGAATCCGAATCGGGTTCCGGCCAGCAGGTGGAATGGGTCTCGATCGGCATGGGCGTGAACGTCGCCAGCGCGCCGGTGCTGCCGGACCGGCCGAGTGCTGCGCTGACCGACCTGCTGCCGACCGCGGAGCCGGGTGCCTTGGAAGCGCTGCTGCTGGAGCACCTGGCGCGAAACTATGCCGCCTGGCGCCAGGAGGGCATGGCGGCCATCACCGGCCGCTGGAGCACGCACGGCCTCCCGCCCGGCACGCCGATCCTGATCCGGCCCGGGCGGGAGGTGCTGAGCGGGACCTATGTCGGCATCGACGGCGAGGGCGCGCTCCTGGTCGATACCGGCCGGCTGCAGCGGGTCACGGCCGGCGAAGTCCTGTTCGCCGGTGAAGCCCTGGCAGGATCCGCCACGACGGCGTAGAAGACGGCAGGAGTGAATGCCGTCCATGCCTCGTGCCATCGCCGCCGGCCCTGCCGCCCCGCCACCCGGCGGCGGCGCAACCGTGAGCCGGCTGGCAGCCAGCGACGCTGCTGCGACGATCGCCATCTTGCCGAAGCACGATCGGCATCCCACTTCGCCATCCTGCCGGCCATGCGGCCCGGCCAGCCTTTCTCGGCCCGTCTCCACCGGTGCGCCGACGGTCAGCGCGGAGGATCGTTTCTGGTCCGACCCCGCCGTTCGCGCACGGAGCCGGGCTGTCCGCCCATGTGGACCCGGACCCGCTTTCGTCCGGGATTGTCAGCAACGCGAACGGACGAGACCGACACCAAGTGATGCATCCAACCGAAAACACTCCCGGCCTGCGCTTCATCCCCCTGGGCGGCGTGGGCGAAATCGGCATGAACACCGCGCTCTATGGCGTGGATGGCCAGTGGCTGATGGTCGACCTCGGCATCAGCTTCGCCGACGAGAGCCTGCCGGGTGTGGACATCATCCTGCCCGACATCGGCTTCGCCGAGCGCCTGCCCGAGCTGGAGGGCCTGGTGATCACCCACGCCCATGAGGATCATTATGGCGGGGTGCCCTATCTTTGGCCCAGGCTGCGCTGCCCGATCTGGTGCACGCCGTTCGTGGCGGCCGCGCTGGAGCGCAAGCTGGACGACGTGCCGTTCGGCCGCGAGGTCCAGATCAACATCGTCGAGCCCGGCCAGCGTTTCCGCGTCGGCTCCTTCGAGCTGAGCTTCATTCATGTGACCCATTCGGTGCCGGATGCCAGCGCGCTGGTGCTGCATACCGAGTACGGCAACGTCCTACACACCGGCGACTGGAAGCTCGATCCCGAGCCGCTGGTGGGCGAGCGCACCCCGATCGACCAGCTCACCGAGCTCGGTCGGGACGGGGTGCTGGCCATGTTGGGCGACAGCACCAACGCGCTCAGGCCGGGCGACAGCGGCTCGGAAGCTGAGGTCCGCGACAGCCTGATCGAGCTGGTGGGCCGCCAGAAGAAGCGGGTGCTGATCACCACCTTCTCCTCCAACATCGCCCGGATCGGCTCGATGCTCCAGGCGGCCAAGGCCAGCGGTCGCATCCCGGCGATCGTCGGGCGCTCCATGCTGCGGATGCTGGAGGCGGCCCGCGAGGTCGGCTACCTGCAGGATGCGCCGCGCCCGATCGATGCGCGCGAGGCGGCCTCGCTGCAGCGCGACAAGGTCCTGTTGATCTGCACCGGCAGCCAGGGCGAGCCGCGCTCGGCGCTCGCCCGGATTGCCGGCAACAGCCATCCCTTCATCAAGCTGGAGGCGGGCGACACGACGATCTTCAGCTCCAAGATCATCCCGGGCAACGAGCGCAAGCTCTACGACATGCACAACCAGCTGGTGCGCAATGGCGTGGAGGTGATCACCGAGGAGGACCATTTCGTCCATGTCTCGGGCCATCCGTCCCGCGACGAGCTGGAGCGGATGATCCGCTGGATCCGGCCGAAGATCCTCGTACCCGTGCATGGCGAGCCGCGCCATCTGCGTGCCCATCACGAGCTGGCCCGGACGCTGGGCGTGCCCAATCCGATCCGCATCGACAACGGCGATGTGCTGATGCTGGCGCCGGGCGACGCGCGGGTGGTCGATTCGGTGCCGACCGGGCGGCTGGCCCTGGATTCCAACCGGATCCGCGGCGTGGGTGACGAGCTGTTCCGCACCCGGCGCCGGCTGATGAACCACGGCACCATCATGGTGAGCCTGGTGCTGGACGGCTATGGCAGCGTGCTGGCCCCGCCGATCGTGGCCGATCTGGGGGCGGGCGACCATGCACCGCAGAGTGCCGGCCGCGACGTGATCGAGGCGGTGGTGGCTGCCGTGGAGGCGCTGTCGGACGACGATGCCGCGCAGGACGAGCGGGTGAAGGACGCCGTGCGCACGGCGGTCCGCCAAGCCTTCGTCCTGCCGCGCGACCGGCGGCCGATCATCGAGGTGCAGGTGTCGCGCCTGGACAACCGCACCCTCGACGCGCTGGAGGACGACTGACCGATGCAGCAGGGCCGCCTGAACCATGTCGCGATCGCGGTGCCCGACCTCCAGGCGGCGCGGGCGCGCTGGCGCGACCTCCTGGGCGCCGAGGTTTCGGAGGTCCAGGATCTGCCCGAGCACGGCGTGCGGGTGGTGTTCGTGACGCTGCCCAATACCAAGATCGAGTTGCTGGGCGTGCTGGGTGAGCAGTCGCCGATCGCTTCCTTCCTCGCGAAGAATCCGGCCGGCGGCATTCACCATATCTGCCATGAGGTCGACGACCTGATGGCCGCCAGCGCGCGGCTGCAGGCAGCCGGTGCGCGCGTGCTGGGCGACGGCCGGCCGAAGATCGGCGCGCACGGCAAGCCCGTCCTGTTCCTTCACCCCAAGGACATGGACGGGGCGCTGGTCGAACTCGAGCAGGCCTGAACCGGCACTGGCCCGGACGCAGACGAAACATGACCTTTTTCGAATTTCTCGTCAGCTATGTCATCGCCTGGTGGATGATCTTCTTCATGGCTCTCCCGTTCGGTGCCCAGCCGCCCGAAGAGCCGGGGCGAGGTCATGCCGATAGTGCTCCGGCACAGCCGCGGCTCTGGACCAAGGCGGCGGTCACCACCGTGCTGGCGGCGCTCGTGGTCTGGGCATTCCACTGGTTCGTGACCTCCGGGATCGTCACGCTGCGCGGCTGACCCGGTGCCGCCGCAAGCGCCTTGCTCTTTTCCGGCGACCCTCCCGGCCTAGCTTGGTGGCCAGGAGTGCAGTCTCGGGAGATCTGGTCGATGAAGCGTGCTGCCCTGGTCGCCTCGGCCATGCTGCTGGCCGCCTGCGGGACGGTGGATGCCAACGATGCGCAGCGAAGCGACGACGTGACGGGCAACCTGCCGGCTACCGGAGCCGAGGCCACGGCCCGGCCCGACCGCGCACCGGTCGAGACCAGCCCGCCCAACGCCCGGGGCCAGCAGCCGGCCTTTGCCGGCCAGACCAGGGCGCCGGCGGCCGAGGCGACCGAGGTCGAGGTCACGGCCGTCGTGGACGGCCTGGCCAGTGCCTGGGCGCTCGAGTTCCTGCCGGACGGGCGGATGCTGGTCACCGAGAAGGCCGGCACCATGCGGATCCTGCCGGCCGGCGGCGGGCGGGGGATCGAGGTCACCGGCGTGCCCGAGGTCGACGCGCGCGGGCAGGGCGGGCTCCTGGACGTGGCGCTGAGCCCGGGCTTTGCCGAGGACCGGCTGATCTATTTCAGCTTCTCCGAGCCGCGCGAAGGCGGCAACGGCACGACCCTGGCGCGCGCCCGCCTGAGCGAGCAGGGCGGTACTGTGGCGCTGGAGAATGTCGAGATCCTGTTCCGGCAGATGCCCACTTGGCGGTCGACCAAGCATTACGGCTCCCGGATCGTGTTCACGCCGGACGACAAGCTGTTCCTCGTCCTGGGTGAACGCTCCGACCCCAGGCCCAGGGTCCAGGCGCAGCAGCTGGACAGTCATCTGGGCAAGGTGATCCGGCTGAACCTCGACGGCACCGTGCCGGACGACAACCCGTTCGTCGGGCGGGACGACGCGAGGCCCGAGATCTGGTCCTACGGCCACCGCAACCTCCAGTCGGCGACCCTGGACGGGCAGGGCCGGCTCTGGACGGTCGAGCACGGGCCGAGAGGCGGCGACGAGCTGAACCGGCCGGAGCCCGGCAAGAACTATGGCTGGCCGGTGATCACCTACGGCATCGATTATTCGGGCAAGCCGATCGGCGAGGGCATCACCGCCAGGGAGGGGATGGAGCAGCCGGTCTATTACTGGGACCCGGTGATCGCACCTTCCGGCATGGCCTACTACGACGCCGACCTGTTCCCGGAATGGCGGGGCAACATGCTGATCGGCGGGCTGGCCTCGCAGGGCTTGGTCCGGCTGATCCTGGACGGCGACCGCGTGACGGGCGAGGAGCGGATCGATCTCGGCCACCGGATCCGCGATGTGAAGGTCGGGCCGGACGGAGCGGTCTATGCCGTCACCGACCGGTCCGGCGGGCAGATCCTGAGGGTCGCGCCCAGCCGGTCCTGAGGACGGGGGGCGGTAACGTTACGTAAACCAGTGGCGTGCCATTCTGCCTGTCGTTGCGGCAGACCACGCCCGCCCCTATGGTCCGCCCGTCAAGGAAGCCCACGACCGTCGAGTTCCCATGCGCCTTTCCCGTTACTTCCTCCCGGTCCTCAAAGAGGTGCCGGCCGAGGCCGAGATCGTCAGCCACCAGCTCATGCTGCGGGCCGGCATGATCCAGCAGCTCCAGGCCGGCATCTACAACTGGCTGCCGCTGGGGTGGAACGTCCTGCAGAAGGTCGAGCAGATCGTGCGCGAGGAGCAGAACCGCGCCGGTGCCATCGAGATCCTGATGCCGACCATCCAGCCGGCATCCTTGTGGCGGGAAAGCGGGCGCTACGACGCCTATGGCAAGGAGATGCTGCGCATCAAGGATCGCGGCGAGCGGGAGATGCTGTTCGGGCCGACCAACGAGGAGAACGTCACCGACATCTTCCGCAAGCACGTGCGCAGCTATCGGCAGCTGCCGCTCAACCTCTACCACATCCAGTGGAAGTTCCGCGACGAGGTCCGCCCGCGCTTCGGCGTGATGCGCGGCCGCGAGTTCCTGATGAAGGACGCCTATTCCTTCGACCTGGACATCGAGGCGGGGGCAGCGGCGTTCGACCGGATGTTCGTGGCCTATCTCAAGACCTTCAAGCGGATGGGGCTGACCGCCATCCCGATGCGCGCCGAATCCGGCCCGATCGGCGGCAACATGTCCTATGAGTTCCAGATCCTGGCCCAGACCGGCGAGAGTGCCGTCTATTTCGACCAGGCCTTCGAGGAGATCGACTTCTCGGCCGACGACCTGGACGTGGCGCACCTCAAGCAGCTCTACGCGGCGGCCGACGAACTGCATGACCCGGCCAACTGCCCGGTGCCGCCCGAGCGGCTCCGCTCCGGCCGTGGCATCGAGGTCGGGCACATCTTCTTCTTCGGCACCAAATATTCTGCCCCGATGGGTGCCACCGTTCTGGGCCCGGACGGCAAGGAAGTCCCGGTCGAGATGGGCTCCTACGGGATCGGCGTGTCGCGGCTGGTGGGGGCCTTGATCGAGGCGAACCATGACGAGAAGGGCATCGTCTGGCCGGAGAGCGTGGCCCCCTTCCGGGTGGGCCTGATCAACCTGCGTGCCGACGACGAGCTCTGCCGCGGGGTGGCCGACGATCTCTACGCGAAGCTGGAGGCTGCGAAGGTCGAAGTCCTCTATGACGACCGCGAGGAGCGGGCCGGTGCGAAGTTCGCCACCATGGACCTGATCGGCCTGCCCTGGCAGGTGACGGTCGGCCCGCGCGGTGCCAAGGCCGGCACGGTCGAGCTGAAGTCGCGCCGGACCGGTGCGGTCGAGGAATTGTCGGTGGACGCCCTGCTCGCGCGATTTGCCGCCTGATGTTCTCCCCGGTCGAGCGGCTGATCGCCCGGCGCTACCTGCGCCCCACCAAGGGGGAGGGCTTCATCTCCCTGGTGGCGGGCTTCGCCTTTCTCGGCATCGCCCTTGGCGTCGGCACGCTGATCGTGGTGATGGCCGTGATGAACGGCTTCCGCTTCGAGCTCCTGTCGCGGGTGCTGGGTGTGAACGGCCACGCGACGGTGATCTCCCAGGGGCCGATCATCGACTACCAGCCGCTGGTCGACCGGCTGGGGGAGGCACCGGGGGTGGAGCTGGTGTTTCCTTATGTCGAGGGCCAGGTGATGGCGTCGGCGAACGGCGCCGCGTCGGGCGCCCTGGTGCGCGGCCTGCGCCTCGAGGACCTGAAGCAGCGCCCGTTCATTGCCGACCACGTGCTGGCGGGCTCGCTCGACCGGCTGGAAGGGGAGAACGTCGCCGCGGTCGGCGTGCGCATGGCCCAGCGCATGGGGCTGAGGGTCGGCTCGCCGCTCCAGCTGATCTCGCCCAAGGGGACAGCGACCGGCATCGGCATGATCCCGAAGGTCGTGACCTTCACGGTCGGCGCGGTCTTCGAGATCGGCATGTACGAGTATGACAACAGCTTCGTCTATCTGAGCCTGGCCGACGCCCAGCGCTACTTTCAGACCGGCGAAGGAGTCACCGCGATCGAGGTCGAGGTGCAGCATCCCGATCTGGTGGGCGACCTGCGGCCAGGCATCGACCAGCTCCTGCCGCCCGGTACCCAGCTGCTCACCTGGCAGCAGGTCAACAGCCACTTCTTCAACGCGCTCCTGGTCGAGCGCAACGTGATGTTCCTGATCCTCACCCTGATCGTGCTGGTGGCGGCGTTCAACATCATCACCGGGCTCACCATGCTGGTGCGCTCCAAGACCCGCGACATCGCGGTGCTGCGCAGCATGGGCGCCACCAAGGGCAACATCCTCAGCATCTTCCTCCTGGCCGGCACCGCGATCGGCCTGGTCGGGACCGGCCTGGGTGCCGTGCTGGGAATCGCCTTTGCCGCCAACATCGATGCGATCCGGCTGTTCCTGGAGCGGATCACCGGCACCGAGCTGTTCGCCGCCGAGATCCGCTTTTTGTCGCAGATGCCGGCCCGGATCGAGACCGGCGACGTCGTCTCGGTGGTGCTGATGGGGCTGGTGCTCTCGCTGCTGGCGACCCTCTACCCCTCGTTTCGGGCAGCTGCGACCGACCCGGTGGAGGCGCTGCGCCATGAGTGAGCCAGTGCTGTCCCTGGAACGGGTGACGCGGACCTATCGGCAGGGCAGCGAGCGGCTCCATGTGCTGACCGGCGTGGACCTGATGGTGGGGCGCGGCGAGATCGTGGCGCTGGTGGGCCCTTCGGGTGCGGGCAAGTCGACCCTGCTGCACCAGTCCGGCCTGCTGGAGCGGCCGGACGGCGGCGAGGTGCGGATCCTGGGCCGGCCGACCGCGAAGCTCGGCGATGTCGAGCGCACCCGGCTGCGCCGCGAGGCGATCGGCTTCGTCTACCAGTTCCATCATCTCCTCGCCGACTTCACGGCCGAGGAGAACGTGGTGCTGCCGCAGATGCTGTCGGGCACCGCAAGGCGTGCGGCGCGCGTGCGGGCGGCCGAGCTGCTGGCCCAGGTGGGCCTGAGCGAACGGCGCGAGCACCGGCCGGGCAAGCTCTCCGGCGGGGAGCAGCAGCGGGTCGCGATCGCAAGGGCGCTGGCCAACCGGCCGGCCCTGCTGGTGGCCGACGAGCCCACCGGCAACCTGGACACCGCGACGGCCGAGACCGTGTTCGCGCTGCTCCTGGACGTGGTGCGCAGCACGGGCACCGCGGCACTGATCGCCACCCACAACCCCGAGCTTGCCTTCCGCATGGACCGGGTGGTGCGGCTGGAGCGGGGGCAGCTTCTGGCGGTGCCGCGGCCGGAACCGGCCCGCGCCATGGCCGGGGTCTCCTCGCCGGGCTGAGCCGGGAGGAACGACCGGTAGTCACCAGGGTTAGCTTGGCGAGCACAGTCCCTGGGTGACCAACATGCGCTTCCTCTCGACCCGCGCGCACGGCGCGCTCGACTATATCGTGGCGATCATCCTGATCGGCCTGCCCTACATGGCAGGCACCTCTGACCGCAGCTTTGGCCAGTGGATCCCCATCCTGCTCGGCCTCGGGATCATCGTCTACAGCCTGCTGACCCGCTACGAGCTGGCGATCCTCCGGCTCATCCCGATGGCGGGGCACCTGATCCTGGACGTGGCCGGTGCCATCCTGCTGATGGCGTCGCCCTGGCTGTTCGGCTTCGCCGAGCGGAGCTGGGTGCCCTTCGTGCTGATCGGTCTGTTCGAGATCGTCACCGTGCTGGTGACGCGGACGGACACGACGCCGCTGCACCGCGACGCGACAGCCGGGCGTCCCTGAAACGACGGGCTTCATGTCACCTGCAGAATAAGCCTGCCGGCCTTGTGGTGCGAGATGAAGATCAGCTTGCACCTCGGGCAAGTTGAGCGATGGCGGCTCCCTTGTCAGGGAAGGCTGCCATGGCTCGTGGACCGAGGGCGGTTGCACTTGAACTGACTGAGGCTGAACGGGCGGCGCTGGAGACCCTGGTCCAGCGCCGCAAGATGGGCCAGCGCATGGTGCCATGGGCTCGGTGCAGTGATTGTTTGTGCCAAGCCAGGGGCAACCAAGCTTGGGGTGGCCAGGATACCTGGGAACAGCCGGCCAACGGTGGCCCTATGGCGCTGACGCTTTGCCCTGCATCGGGCGCAAGGAGCGCCCACTCCTTTTTCGACAGGACGGTCGGATACCGGCGACGGTCCTCAGACATGACAGCAGCTCCGGCGATCATGGCTCGGCTGGGCCTACACGTATCCTCTATCCTCCCGCGGGCCTTTCCCCGTTTCGGAGACCGTTTCCAGCGCTGCGACGCCACAGGGACATCTGTAAGATCGAGCGAGCAGACTGGGAGCCTCCGCCATCTCGACGGCACATGAATGCGGTTGCAGTAGTGAGCAGATTGGACAATCCTGGACTGCATGACCTGCCTCACACTAGAGCAGGGCACATATAGATCTCCAGGAAGCATCATGTCGGCGTCTTGCATTTTTATTCGTCGCCGGACAATGCTGAGCATTGGCACAATGGTGGCAATGGCTGCCTGGAAGACAGCACAGGCTGGAGCTCGAAGTCCATACCCTGACCGGCCTGTCACGCTCGTCGTGCCATTCCCTGCCGGTGGATCGACGGATCTCGTGGCACGTCTCCTTGCTTCGGAGATGGCAGAGCATCTCGGCCAGCAGGTCGTGATCGAGAACCGTGGAGGAGCCGGCGGTACCATCGGCTCAGCCGCCGTGGCCAGGGCCGATCCCGATGGCTACACGATCCTGATGGCGACGATCGCCACGCACGCGCTCAATCCGGCGCTCTACAAGAAGTTGCCCTACGACCCCATCAAGGACTTCGCGCCGATTTCGCTGCTTGCACTCATCCCCAACGTGCTGGTTGTCCATCCCAGTCTTGCTGCCGAGAACGTCCAACAGCTGATCGACCTGCTCAAGGACAATCCAGGCCGATACCATTATGCCTCCGCCGGCAACGGCACTCCATCCCATCTCTCGGCCGAGCTGTTCAAGAGCATGGCCGGAGTCGACATGATCCATGTGCCCTACAAGGGAGCGGGACCGGCCCTGATCGACGTCATGGGAGGGCATGTGCCGATCATGTTCGACAACTTGCCGCCCACGCTGGAGCATATCCAGGCCGGCACGCTGCGGGGTCTGGGAGTCACCACCAGGGAGCGCGCTCCCGCCGTCGCGGAACTGCCGACCATCGCCGAGACCCTGTCCGGCTACGATACCTACTCCTGGAATGCCCTCTTCGCTCCGGCCGGGACGCCTGAGCCGGTCATTCGACGACTGCATGATGCGGCACTGGCAGCGATGAAGGTTCCCGGAGTCGCTGCCAAGCTCAAGGTGCTGAGCGTTACACCGATAGGTTCGACGCCTGAAGAACTTGCAGCACATGTCCAGGCTGAACTCGTCAAGTGGACGCCTATCATCGAGGAGTCCGAACTCCAACTGGAGTGAAGCGTGCATGATATTTGTTAGAATCGTTCCGTATCTATTGTGATTTGTGCGAGGTCGTTGGTTGTCCGTTCTGCGCATGGACCCGGTGCGCAACATCGACACTGGCCGCCACCCACAACTTCGATCTCGCTCTACCCATAGATCGAATGGTGCGGCTGGAGGCAGCTCCTGGCGGTCGCCCGGCCGGCGCTGCAGTCGGGCAGCCCGGATCTGCTGCCCTCTGGATGAGATGCACCTCTCCCGATTTTCGTCGTTCCGGAAAAACGGTTCGCGGACTGTTACTGGTATGCGTACCGGCGTCACTCTTATGACCCGTACAGGCATCGGTCTGCGGCGAGCGCGAGCCGTACGACGAATGAGTGGGGAGGCGGGAATGAAGGGATGGCGTTCACTGGCAGCAATGGCTGGCCTGGGCGTGCTGCTGACCCTGACCGGCCCGGCGGCACGCGCCGCGGCAGAGCCCTGGATCGTGCCGGACGACGTGGCCCTGGCCCTGCGCGATCCGGACCGGTTCGCCTGGCAACTGTTCGTCGCGATCAACTGGCCGGCGCTGGACGGGGAAAGTGCGCCGGATCCAAAAGCGGCACTGGGTGAGCCGCGGCCGGTGGTCTGGGAGACCTGGGCGCTGACCAAGGACGTCTATCTGCCGGACGGGCAGGCGCCGCCGCCCTGGCCGGATGCGTCGAGCCGGCTGGGCCCGGAGCGCGATCCGGACGAGCAGCCACTGCAGCAGACCCTGGTGCGCGATACCAGGCCGATCCCGCCCGGTACGGCCGGCCATCAGAAGGACGAGGTGCGGATGAACCGTGCCACCTTCGATTATCTCCGCGACAACGGTCTCTACTCGATCGACGGGCAGGAGCGGCGCTTCTATGCGGGCCTGCCGGTGCAGTTCCCGCCCGGAGCGATCGAGATCAAGGCGGTCTGGCGGCCGATCGGCGAGGCGGACAAGATCCGCTACCACTGGGCCACGCTCAGCGACGAGCCGGACGGCCAGGAGCGCCTGTACGGCCTGACCTCGCTCCATGTCATGTCCAAGGTCCTGCCGCGCTGGCTGTGGGCGACTTTCGAGCATGTCGACAACCCGTTCCGCCGCGGGATCCATGACGAAGGCTGGCTGATCCCATCGCGCGACAGCGTGGCCTGCCCGCCCGAGGCGCTGGACTGCGGCCGGCTGCCGGCGGGCTTCGGGCTGGAGGATACCGTCTGGGCGCACTACCGGCTGCGCGGCACCCAGATCGACTTTACCGACGATTACGGCCAGCCGGTGCAGCTGGCCAACTCCGAGCTGGAAACCGGGTTCCAGCGGACCGCGTCGTGCATGACCTGCCATGTCCGATCGGCGATCGGGCCGCGCGTCAACGCCGCCGCCTCGTTCGAGTTCGGCACAGGCTATCCGGACCACGAGCTGGGCCCGCCGGAAGCCACCCGCCCGCCAGTGTTCAAGCAGAACGAGGACGGCTCGTTCGAGAGCTATCGCGGCGCGCCGCAGCCCGAATGGTTCAAGCTGCCCTCGACCGGGGTGACGAGCTTCGACAGCTACCTGCAGCTGGATTATGTTTTCTCGATGATGCGCGCGAGCTACGCGTCACCAGCAGCACCTTGAACTGTGCCCGCCGGGCGGACAGGCTCGGGCGGTCCGTTCATCCAGAGGATCCCATGGCGCTCGCCTCCTTCGTGCATCTGCGCGTCCATTCCTGCTTCTCCCTGCTCGAGGCCTCGATCAAGAACGGCGAGCTGGCGAAGAAGGCGAAGGCGCTGGGTATGCCGGCGGTGGCGGTCACCGACAGCTGCAACCTGTTCGGCGTGATGGAGTTCTGCAAGGAGGCGACCAAGGCCGGCATCCAGCCGGTGGTGGGCGCGCTGCTGGCGCTGGTGCCGGAAGGCGGTCCTGAGCCGCGGCGGCCACAGACGGGGGCGCCGCCGCTCCAGGAGACCGAGCAACTCGTCTTCCTGGTGCAGAACGAGGCGGGCTATCTGAGCCTGTCCCGGCTGATGACCTGCGCCTACCTGGCCGGCAAGGACCAGGTGGCGGTCACCATGGACGAGCTGGCGGCCCATTCCGAGGGGCTGATCGTGTTCACCGGCGGTGCGTTCGGCCCGATCGGCCAGCGCCTGCTGCGCGGCGACGCCAAGGGGGCGCGCGCCATGCTGGAGCGGATGAAGGCGATCTGGCCGAACCGGCTCTATGTCGAGATCCAGCGCCACGGCCTGCCCGAGGAGAACGCCACCGAAGGGGCGATGATCGATCTGGCCTACGCGCTCGACCTGCCGCTGGTCGCGACCAATGACTGCCATTTCCTGGAAGAGGACCATTACGAGGCGCATGACGCGCTGATCTGCATCGCGGATGGCCGGCTCCTGATCGAGGACGAGCGGCGCCGCTTCACCAAGGACCACCGGTTCAAGTCCGCTGAAGAGATGGCGGAGCTGTTCGCCGACCTGCCGGAGGCGGTGCAGAACACGCTGGTGATCGCCAGGCGCTGCGCCTACGAGGCACCCAAGCGCAAGCCGATCCTGCCGACGTTTGCCGCCGACGAGGAGGCGGAGATGCGCAAGCAGGCGGCGGAAGGGCTGGAAGCGCGCCTGCGCCAGTCGGTCTGGACGGAAGGGATGGACGATGCCGCGCGCGAGGCGGCGGCCAGGCCGTACCGCGAGCGGCTGCAGTTCGAGTGCGACGTCATCGCCCAGATGAAGTTCCCAGGATACTTCCTGATCGTGTCCGACTTCATCAAATGGGCCAAGGCGAACGGCATCCCGGTGGGGCCGGGCCGCGGCTCGGGGGCGGGCTCGGTGGTGGCCTGGTCGCTCTCGATCACCGACCTGGACCCGCTCCGCTTCGGCCTGCTGTTCGAGCGCTTCCTCAATCCCGAACGCGTGTCGATGCCGGACTTCGACATCGACTTCTGCCAGGACCGGCGCGACGAGGTGATCCGCTACGTGCGCGACCGCTACGGCCATGACCGGGTCGCCTCGATCATCACCTTCGGGAAGCTGCAGGCGAAAGCGGTGATCCGCGACGTCGGCCGGGTGCTGGGCCTGCCCTATGGCCTGGTCGACAAGATCTCCAAGCTGATCCCGAACAACCCGGCCAACCCGCCGACCCTGGAACAGGCGATGGCGATGGAGCCCCGGCTGATCGAGGCCCGCGACAGCGACCCGCAGGTCGAGCGGATGATCGAGATCGCGCGCAAGCTGGAGGGGCTGCCCAGGCACGCTTCCACCCATGCCGCGGGCGTGGTGATCGGCGACCGGCCCCTGGAGCAGCTGGTGCCGCTCTATCGCGACCCCAGATCGGACATGCCGGTCACCCAGTTCAACATGAAGGACGTCGAGACCGCGGGCCTGGTCAAGTTCGACTTTCTGGGGCTCACCACGCTCACCATGCTGACTATGGGCGAGAAGCTGGTGCGCGAGCGCGGCACCGCGCTGGATCTGGCCAAGCTCGAGCTGGAGGACCGGCGCTCCTACGAGCTCCTGGCCCGGGCCGAGACGGCCGGCGTGTTCCAGCTGGAAAGTGCCGGCATGCGCGATGCCCTGCGCAAGCTGAAGCCGGACGTGTTCGAGGACATCATCGCGATGGTGTCGCTCTACCGGCCGGGCCCGATGGACAACATTCCGCGCTATATCGCGGTCAAGCACCGGACCGAGGAGCCGGGCTATCTCCACCCGCTGCTCGAGCCGATCCTTAGCGAGACCAACGGGGTGATCATCTACCAGGAGCAGGTGATGCAGATCGCCCGCGAGCTGGCGGGCTATTCCCTGGGCGGTGCGGACCTCCTGCGCCGGGCGATGGGCAAGAAGATCAAGGAGGAGATGGACGCGCAGGGCGCCATCTTCGTCAAGGGGGCGGCCGAGCGCGGCATCGACCAGGACCTCGCCCAGGTGATCTTCGACCAGGTGGCGAAGTTCGCCTCCTACGGCTTCAACAAGTCGCACGCCGCAGCCTACGCGCTGCTAGCCTATCACACCGCCTATCTGAAGGCGAACCACCCGCACGAGTTCTTCGCGTCCTGCATGACCATGGACATGGCCAATCAGGACAAGCTGCTGATGTTCCAGCAGGAGCTGCGCACCAGCGGCATCACCCTCCTGCCGCCGGACGTGAACGCCTCGCAGGTCAAGTTCTCGGTGGAGGAGACCCCTGAGGGGCCGGCGGTCCGCTATGCGCTGGCGGCGATCAAGGGGGTGGGCAGTGCCGCCATGGAGGCGCTGGTCGAGGAGCGGGAGCGAAACGGCCCCTATACCTCGCCATTCGACCTGGTCCACCGGCTGGGCACCAAGGTGATCAACCGCCGCCTGCTCGAGGCGCTGGCCAAGGCGGGCGCGTTCGACCAGCTCCTGCCCAACCGCCGCCGGATCTGCGAGGGCGCGGAATTCCTGCTGCGTGCCGCCCAGGCGGCCCAGGCCGAGGCCGAGAGCGGCCAGGACAGCCTGTTCGGCGGCACCACCGCGGCCCCCAGCGCACCCAGCCTGCCCGAGGCCGAGGACTGGCCGGCCCTGGAGCGGCTGCAGGCGGAGATGGAGGCGATCGGCTTCTATCTCTCCGCCCACCCGCTGGACGGCTATGTCGCCGCCATGGCGCAGTACGGCATCACCCCTTCGGACAAGATCGTCGAGCGGCTGACCTCCGGCCAGCCGGGCCGGCTGAAGCTGGCAGGCGTGGTGCTGGGCAAGCAGGAACGGGTGACCGAGCGCGCGCGCTTTGCCCATGTCGCGATGAGCGACCCGTCCGGTCAGTTCGAGGTGACCCTGTTCTCCGAGATCCTGGCCCGCACCCGCGAGCTCCTGGACAGCAAGGTGCCGCTGGTGATCGAGGCGGACGGGCGGGTAGACGGCGACATGGTGCGCCTGACCGCGCACAAGGTCGAGGCACTCGAGGAACTGCTGGTTCCGCACGTGCCGGACCTGACCATCCGGCTTTCCTCGGTGGAGGCGGCCCTGGCGATGCGTCCGCTGCTGGCACCCAAGACCGCCCGCCAGGGCCGCCTGCGCCTGGTGCTGACCCATGCCGCAGGCGAGGTCGTGCTGGCCCTGCCGGACGGGCTGGGCCTGCCCCCGGCCAGGCGCCCGGACCTGGAGCGGATGGCCGGCGTGATCGAGGTGCGCGAGGTGGCGACGGTGCATTGAGGCATGCGCCGTGCGACCTGCTGCCGGGCGCGATGGAGGGACATGCCGCTGAAAAATGGCAGTAGCGGCATTCCGGTCGTCAGGCAGCAGGCGGCAGGCTGTCAGTCATTGTCCGAGTCGAAGTCATAGCTGACACCAACCAGGATGCCGAAATTGTCGTACTCCTCGTCCGGGTAGTTGGACTGATTATTGGTATAGGAGAGGCGTACAATCGTGCTCCAGCGGGGCCGGAAGGGCACGATCGCTACGAAGTTGGCATCGAACTGCCGGTCGGTCTCCGTCTTGTCGATGTCCGCGTCCGGATCGGGATCGTCGTAAGGGCGGTAGATGTAGCCGGCTTCGACGCTGAGCTTCATCGGGTCCAGGTCCTGGCCCAGCGGGTTTGGCAGGGAATGCTCAAGACCGATGCTGAAGCCCAACTCGTAATATTGCTCAAAGCTCTCCGCTGCCTGCTTGAAGTTGCCGATCAGGCCGATGGTGAGGGTGGTATCCTCGGCAAGCTCGTAATCGGTATTCAGCGACAGGGCATGGAACCATCCGGTCTGGTCACTGCCGGTCGGCTCGTCCTGGGTGTCCTCATACTTCTCGTAGAGGGAACTGAAGGTGGCACCGAGAGTGAGCTTCGGCGTCAGCAGCAGGTCGCCCTCGAGCCCGGCACCTGCCGAGCGCGACAGCAGTTCGCCACCCAGCCCCAGAAGTGTGCCGGCGATGAAAGGGCGCAGGCTAGCTTCCCTAGATTCGTCCAGCTGGAACTCTGGGCCGAGCATCAGGTCGAACGAGGTGTAGTCGTTGTCGGTCTGGTCGGCATAGCGCGCCCCTTCCAGCGAAAGGTCGGTGCGCAACTGGGTTGGAATCGTCGTGTCGAGGTCATAGCGGTGCGTCAGATCCAGACCGAAGGTGGCGGAGAAATCGCTCTGCCGGGTCTCCTCGTCATCTTCATCGTCGTCTTCATCATCGTCGTCATCATCGTCATCATCATTGCCTGACTGACCGTCGCCAGGGGGGAGGCTCCTGCCACCTAGCTTCGCGACATTATCCGGGTTGGTCTCGTAGCTGAGGCCGAAGGAGATCGCCGTTTCGAAGTGATGGCGGGAACTTCGTGTGCCGGTGCTCTCGTGCGGTGCGGTTCCCTCCCCCTCGCCAGTACTGAGCGCTTCATCCTCGTCATCTTCATCGTCGTCTTCGTCGCCGCTTTCCTCGTCTTCGTCTTCCTCGTCGTTGTCCGGGGCGAGCGTCCTGCCTTCGTCGGACACCGGCTCGCTCGACAACTGGGGAGGAGCGGTGGCCCGGCGCAGAGGCTCGTCTGCCGACGCCGGTACTGCCACCGACCCCAGGGTTGACGCCAACAGCACAGCTAGCCGAGCCCGCATCGAATGATCCTGAAACTGTCGAGTGGAGTATCAGCAGACATTAGCTGATATCGGCTTAAGCTGCCCGCTGCGTCGGGTGGATGGGAGCGACTACATTCTTCGGCCTGGGGCCTGGTGAGACGTCGAGAGCCTCGGCAGATTGCGCGACGTCGACGACCTCCCGGGCGGGATTACCCCGCCAAGTCGAGCCTGATGTCATCACCTCGCCCTTCATCAGGAAGGAGTTCGCGTCCAGTACGGCACCTTCACCCATTGTCGTGCCATAGTGGACAAAGCCTCCGACGCCGATGGTGCAACCGGCGCTGATCACGATGTGGTCCGACTTGAAGGTGCCTTCCTCCAGTGAATGGGACTGGATAGTCGTATTGGCGTTGATCGCACAGTCATCGCCGATACAGACAAGCGTCCGCTCGGGAATGCCGGCCCCATCGTCGAAAATGCGCTTGCCTATCCGTACACCCAGCAGCCGCCAGATCACGTTCTTGATTGGCGTTCCATTGAACAGATCCATGACAAAGGCTGGCACTAGCAGCTTCCAGTAAGCCTCATGCCACCAGAAGTACGAATCGTAGATCGAGCAGTATCTTGGAGCCAGGTGGCGGAAGCAAGCAAAGGCACGTTCCAGCAAAGCAAAGTAGGCAACGCTGAACGCGACGGCAGAGCCAAGTAAAAATCCTAACGGCAGCAGGCTGTGCGAAAAATATAAATCGAGCAAAAAAATGGTTATCAGGGTTAATCCATAAAAATGAATCCACCTTGCAGTCAAGAATATGCCCATTGTTGCAAGGTTGTATTGATTCTTGGCTACAAGCCGGCGACGCAACTCATCCTTGGCCTTTAGGTGGTCGAATTGGTGATCCCGTTGAACCGACCGCGGAATCTGGAAGCATGGGGATCCGAGGAGACCGACCTCTTTGTGAATCGGACCATCGAGCGGGATCATGACTTTTGTGCCCAGCAGGCAGTCATCGCCCGTCCGGCCGCCCGCCGGATAGACGATGTCATTGCCAACAAAGCTGTGCGCACCCAGCAGCACATGCGAAGCGCAGAAGGAACTGCTGGAGATGTCGGTGTTGAGTATCGACAATCCATCCGAGACCAATGTGCCAGAGCCGACTGCGCACAGACCCGGAATCTCGTGTTTCAGGGACGTTCCGAAATTGGAGCCGGTCTGCTCGATGAATTCGAAACGATAGCCGATCAAACGCAGATAGTGAATGATATAGGAGCTGTCTCCAAAAAGCTCAGTGTAAAACTTTTGATTGCTGATGCTCTGAATAAGTCGCTGGACGACAAAATGTACGCCGTAGAGTGGATAAATCTTGCCTGGCGTGAGCATGAGGGTAAGCAGCCTGGGGACAGTGGCTACAATGACCAGCCCTCCGAGCACCGTGCCGAAGTACAATATGAAGGAGACGGCGAGCCAGCCGCCGTAGAAGGACCAGGTGTCGTAGCCGGCGAACTCCTGGTCGCGAACGCTTTCCAGCAGCGGTAGATGCTCAAGCATCATCGTCAGGCCGGCTGACCCAAGGGGTACCGTAAGCGCCAAAGTAGTCAGCAATTGCATGGCGCCATAGCCGGTGCGCCGCAGCGCGCCACATTCGGCGGGAGCTACCCGTTGATAATTCACCGCAGTCGGCCTGGCCGGACAGCCGTGCCAGTGCTCACCGTCCGGCACCGCCTGGCCGGGATGCAGGGACGAGGCATGGCCGAGCTGGGCTTGGTCGCCCATCGAGCTGTCAATGTCGATCACCGAATGCTCGCCCACGAACACGCCCCTGCCGAGGCTCACCCGGCCGGTCTGAATCCGGCCGGCATGGGCACGATAGCCGTTGAAGAACGAGTCCTTGCGAATGATGGTGCCATCGCCGATCGAGAGCAGATCGGTGCAAACTGGGACGTTCTGTGACAGGATCACGACGTTCCGGCCGATCCTGGCACCCAGTGCCCTGAGGTAGAGGACATAGAGCGGGGAGCCCAGGAACATCACCATGGGGTTTGCCCGAACCATTGTCTTGACGATCCAGAAGCGCAGGTAGGCGAGGCTCCAGATCGGGATCTCGTCCTGCCGCCAGCGGCCGATCAGGCTCCATTTCACCATGATGGGGAGCAGACACATGGCCACGAAGAGCGTGTCGCCGAACAGCACAGCGCGCAGGTAGAGATCGGCCCAGCCAATGGCTGCCGAGATCCACTCATAGCCGCCGATCATCACCAGTGTGCCGAGGAAGGAAGCCGCAAGAAGGAAAAGGATCTGCAGCGCGCCGCACAGCACGTAGCGGCCGGTTCCGGCAGCCGGTATCGGCTCCTGCCGCATGTGCATCCGGGCAGCGGGCGCCCTCTGCTCCAGGACTGCGGCCAGCTGCCTGACTGTCGGGTGCAGGTAGATGTCCTTCATTGCCACCGATGGCAGGCCGGACCGTTCCCGCACCCGGGCACAGAACTGGGCCATCAGCAGGGAATTGGCGCCGAGTTCATCAAAGAAGTGATGGTCGGCGGAGATCTGCTCCAGGTGCAGCACCCGGGCGAGTAGGTCGGCCAGGACTGCCTCCATGTCGGTGGCCGGGGCAGCGCATGTACGCTGCATCGCCAGGCTGCGCGGGCCCTTGGGCCGTGGCAGGCGTTTGCGGTCGGCCTTGCCGCCGGCGAGCATCGGGATGGCATCGAGCTGCTCGAGGAAGGCCGGGACCATGTAAGGGGGCAGGCACTGGCGCAGGCGCGCGAGGACCTGGCCGTGGTCGAGCGCAGGCGCGCCATTCTGCAGCGTGTAGTAGCCGGCCAGCTCCACCAGGCCCGGCTCCGGCTCGATGGTGGTGACCACGGCCTGTGCCACACGCTCGACCTGGAGCAGCGCCGATTCGATCTCGGTCAGCTCGATGCGGTAGCCACGGATCTTGACCTGCGTGTCGATGCGGCCGTGATACTCGATGGCACCATCCGCATTGATGCGGCCGAGATCGCCAGTCCGGTAGATCCGCCCGCCGGGGTTGTGCGCGATCCCGATGACGTCCGCTATGAAGGCGCGATCGGTGAGGTCATCGCGGTTGAGGTAGCCGTCGGCCAGGCCGATCCCGGCAATGCCGATCTCGCCGGTCGTGCCGATCGGCAGCACCCTGGCCTCGGCCGGATCGAGGATTACCACGCTGTAGGTGGGCAGGGGTGATCCGATGGTGACGGGCTTGCCGGGCTCGGCCACCGACCAGGTGGCGGTGACGGTGGCCTCGGTGGGGCCGTAGACATTGAGGAAACGGCGCCCTGGCCGGTGCCAGCGGGCGATCAGCTCCTGCGGGCAGGCTTCGCCGGAGACCAGCAGGAAGCGCAGGCGTGGCAGGTCCTGGTCCAGGGTCGCCAACACGGTGGGGACGCAGCACAGTGCGGTGACGGCCTGCGCGTCGAGGAAGTCCCAGAGGTCCCGGCCCAAGAGGTTTGGGCCGGGCGGTTTGGGCACCAAGGCCGCGCCGACGATCCAGGCCACCCAGATCTCCTCGACCGAGAAGTCGAAGGCGATCGTCATGCCCTGGTAGACCCGATCATCCGGCTGAATGCCGTAGCTCTCGGCGGCGACGCGAACGAAGTTGCAGATGGCCGCCTGGGAGATTGCCACGCCCTTGGGGCGGCCGGTGGAGCCCGAGGTATAGATCACGTAGCAAAGTTCGCCGGCAGGCTCCCCGGCCTCGATCGCCGTCAACCGGTGCCCCGGCAGGGCCGCGATCTCGGCCTCCGCCTCGTCGAGACAGATCAGCGCCACGGGAAGATGGGCGAGGCGATTGCGCAGCGGCGCCAGCGACAGCAGGCACCGCAACCCGGCATCCTCCGTGATGTAGGACAGCCGGTCGGCCGGGAAGCCGGCGTCCAGCGGCACGTACACCGCGTTGATCTTGAGCACGGCAAGCATGGCGACATAGGCCGACGACGCCTGGTCGAACATCAGGCCGATCCGGTCGCCGGGCTGCGCGCCTTGTGCCCCGAGATAGCGAGCCAGCCGGTTGGCGCGGGCATCGAGATCGCCATAGGTGACCGTGACGTCGCCGGCATCGACAGCCAGACGGTCGGCCTGCCTGTTCGCCTGCAACCGGTCGCAGGTCTCCTCGAAGAGATGGTGCAGCCGTTCGCCCGCGCGCCAGCGAGGCTCATGGCGGGCGCTGGAATCCACGAGGACGCAATGCGGTCGTGCCAGGCTCGTGATGGCTGCCAGATCCGGCGGCTCGACATCCTGGGCGCGCGCCAGCGCGCCGGGAATCTCCAGCATGATCGCGCTCCCGCTTGTGGTGCGGAGGTCGGCTAGGCCACGGCGGTGGTGTCGGTACTCGCTGCGGTGATGGCAGCCACCAGGATCGAGCAGGCGGCGTCGACCACTTCCTCGGTCACGTTGAGGGGGGGCAGCAGGCGGACGACGCAATCGTCACGGCCACCACACTCTACGATCAGGCCCCGCCGCAGGCAGTCCGCCTGCACCTCGCGCGCCACCGCGCCAGCAGGGCTGCCATCGCGCGGATCGGCGAGTTCCACGCCCCACATCAGGCCCATGCCCCGCACCTCCCGCACCCATGGGAGGCTCAGCAGCCGCGAGAGCCGCTGGTCGATCTGGGCGCCGCGCTGGCGGACATTGTCGAGGATGCGGTCGCGCAGCACGATCCGGACCGCTTCGGCCCCGGCGGCGAAGGCGAGCTGGTTGCCGCGGAAGGTGCCGGTATGGGCACCGGGCCCCCAGCAGTCCAGACGCTCATCATAGATGATGATCGCGACCGGCATGCCGATCCCGCTCAGTGCCTTGGACGCCACGATCACGTCGGGCTCGATCCCATACTGCTCGAAGGCGAACCAGGTCCCGGTCCGGCCGCAGCCGGTCTGGACCTCGTCCACGATCAGCGGGATCTGCAGCTGCCGGGCGATCCGGGCGATCCGCTGCACGAACTCCGGCCGCGCCGGGATGACCCCGCCTTCGCCCTGCACCAGCTCGAGCATGAGCGCGGCCGGCAGGGGGATGCCGCCATTGGGGTCCTGGAGTGCCAGTTCCAGATAGGTGGCGCAGTTGATCGCACAGTGTTCGGGCCCGGTGCCCATCGGGCAGCGGCCGCAATAGGAATAGGGAAAGAAATGGACGCCGGGCACCCCGTTGGGCACCGGGGCCTTCTGCTCCACCAGCCCGGTGAGCGCCATGGCCATGTGGCTGCTGCCGTGGAAGCCGCCCTGGAAGGAGACGATCTCGCCGCGCCTGGTCGCGGTCTTGCACAGCTTGATCGCGGCATCGACGGCATTGGCTCCGGCGGGACCGCAGAAATGCAGCTTCATCCGGTCCCGCATGGTGCCCGGCAGCATGCTGAGCTGGGCCTGGACGAACGCATCCTTGGCCGGTGTGGGAAAATCCAGGCCATGCGCGTGCAGCTCGAGCTGCCTCGCTACCACTTCCACCAGTTCCGGATGGCCGTGGCCCAGCGACAGGACGCCGGCACCGGTGAGGAAATCGATGAACACGTTGCCGTCCAGGTCCTGGACGAAACTGCCCGAGGCCCGGGCGATCGCGATCGGCAGCCGCCTGGGATAGGTGCGGGCGTTCGACTCCCAGCGGGCCTGGCGCCGCAGCAGTTCGCTGGAACGCGGACCCGGGAGCTGCCGGATGGCCGCACCCATTGCGCCAAGTGTGCCGGAGCTGCCGATCTCCTTGATGCTCGCCATCTCTTGGTCTCCCGATTGCTGGCCGCAGCCGGAGCGCATGCCTCCCACGAACCGCAGGGGCACTTGCAGCGCAGGGGCGCGAGGACGTGAAAACGCATCAGAATCGGCATGCGCGAGCAGCCGCCCGCGCCTTGCATGTGATCAATGTCGAGGGAGATGCTGGTTTTTAGAATCTAGGCCGGGTCCGCTGGTCCGCGGAACCACCTGGCAACGTCTACCTATGTAGGAGCATAAGAGAACATCCCTTATGTGCCGTTTGCTTCATAAGCCCTTCGGCGGCGGTAACTTGATACTTCAATCAAGGAACAACATCATGCGATGTGCATACAGTACCATTGTCTGACACGTACGTCATCATGCTTTTATGCGGCTTGCCTCTGACCTTGGTTATAATGTTTCCGCTCCACTTTCCGGGATTATGATGCCTCACCGAGTGTCGGTAATGTTATGCAACTCATCGTAGAGATTTTCCAGAAGGTGCGAGTGTCGTTCCGGAACTGATGCGGCCTCAGGGAGTTTATGTTTCGCCTGCGAGGCGGTGTGGTCAATGGTCGCATCAACTTAGCGTCTTGCTGAACGCCTGGTCGAATACCACCGAGCCCTCGGCCGCCGCTTCGCACAGCACCACGTCCAGAGCGTGGTCGGTCACGCGCACCACGGCGAAGCCGCCGAGGAAGGCGGCCTTGGGCTTGAAGATGTCGAGCTGGCCGGCCCGGTAGATCAGAGCCGACTCGTGCTGATGGCCGTGGAAGATGCCGATCACGTTATGGCCCCAGATCGCGTCCAGCAGCGCGCCGCGCTCGGCGTCGGTCCACCAGTGCGCCGGGCCGGCACCCTCGGGATCGAACGTGTGGCGGGCCGGGTCCCAGTGCTCGGTGGAGAAGCTGTCCCAGCCATAATGCTGGAACAGGATGACCGGCCGGCCATCGGCGGCATGGGCGGCGAGGTCGGCCTTCAGCCAGTCCAGGCCGCTGATCGCACCCTTGCCCGTGTCACCGGCGAAGCGCTGGCACTGGACCAGGTGCAGGCCGTCCCAGTCCCAGGAATAGCTGTCGGAATCGACATGGTAGTTCGGCACCGGGACGGATGGATGGAAGAACACGCCGCTGCGGTGGTTCACCTCGACATAGTCGCGCAACTCGCGCCGGTACCAGTCGACGTCCGGCGGGTGGCCGTCCTGGTCGAGGTCGTGGTTGCCCAGGCCCAGATAGACCGGCATGTGCACCCGATCATCGCCTTCGCCCTGCCGGTAGCGCTCGGAGAACTGGACGAGCTGGCTGCCTTCCTCGGGAAGGGCGGTCTGGCCGCCGCCGTCGTCGGTGAGATCGCCGCCCAGCACCAGGCCCAGCGGCGGGGCGATCGGCTGACCGGCGCTGGCGAGCCCGGTGGCCTTGCCGCCGATCTCGGCCGGCCAGCGCAGCTCGGTGACCCGGTTGAGTGCGCGAATGTGCCGGAGCAGATTCTCGTCGGTCTTGCCTTCCTCCGCGCAGTTCGGGCTCAGGCCGTTGCCCATGCGGCAGGTGTGGACGTCATTGGAGAACAGGAAGGTGACGTCGGTGGGCGGGACCGATGGAGCCTGCTCCTGGGCGCGGGCAGGCCGGCCGTCGCGGAGCAGGAGAGGGAAGCCGGCCAACCCTGCCAGCATCCCCCGCCGGGCCAACCGGGTCCGATCCGTACCCATCCGTCGGCACCTCCCATGCGCCGCAGTGATCCGTCAGCGGCCGGCTTATCACGATGGCCGGCAGGAACTCCATCGGCCGGCTGGCGGGCTCCCATGCTAGAAGGGGCCAGCGGCGGTGCGGCATCCCCGGTCGTGCCGGAGATGGTTCGTGGCGATGACGAGGACGACCAGGCGATGACGGCAGGTTCACCGGCGGGAACGGACAGCAGCACGGCCGGGCATCGGTCGGACATCGGCTCGGCTCCGGTGCAGCCGGACACGATCCGGCGCCTGCAGGCCGGGGTCGCTCCGGCCATGGCCCTCCTGGCGGGCATGCAGCTGCGCGTCTTCACCCGACTGGATGCCGGTCCGGCCACGGCCCGGGAGCTTGCCGCAGCACTGGACGCGGACCCGGGGCGGTTGGCCCGCCTGCTCCGCGCCCTGGTGGTCACGGGCCTCCTCGAGGAGGCGGACGGGCGGTTCCGCAACGCGGCCGAGGCCGCGGCCTTCCTGGTCGAGGGGCGGCCCGGCCATCTCGGCGGGCAGGAGCTGCTGGCCCAGCTTTGGCATGCCGACCTGCAGACCGCCCGGTCGATCCGGTCGGGCCAGCCGGCAGCCATGCACGACTTCGCCGGGGCACCCGACGAGGCGATGCTGGCGATGTTGCGCGGTATGCACCCGCTGTCGGTTGCGGCCGGGCAGGATCTGGCCCGCCGGCTCGATCTGGCAGAGGTGCGCAGCATGATCGACATCGGCGGCGGCTCGGGCGGGCTGGCTGCCGCCTTGTGCGTCCTGGAACCGGAGCGGCGTGCGATCCTGTTCGAGCTGCCGAGGAATGCGAGGCTGGCGGCGGCCCTGCTCCAGGAAACACCGGGCGGCGAGCGGGTGACGACCCTGGCAGGCGACATCCTGGCCGGCCCACCGCCCGGTAGCTACGACCTGGCCGTCCTGCGTGCGCTGGTGCAGGTCCTGGGACCGGATGAAGCGGGCCTCGCCATCCGCCATGCGGCGGCCGCGGTGCGCCCGGGCGGCACCGTCGTGATCATCGGCGGAGGCATTCTCGACAACGACCGGCGGGGTCCGCCCTCGGCGGTGCTCCTGGACCTCACGCTCATGAATCTCTACCCGGCGGGTGCCGCCTATACCGAAGGCGAGCACGCGGCATGGCTGGCCAGCGCCGGCTGCCAGGACGTGCGGCGGATCGTGCTGCCGACCGGCAGCAGCATCATCGTGGCCAGGAAGGACTCGTCCGGAGCTTAGACTCTTCAGAAGCGGGAATCGTCGCCCCAGTCGTCGATCTGCGGCATGAGCGAGCCCGACCAGATCCCGGTGCGGTTGGCCTTGGCGACCTGCTGCAGGGCCTCGTACTCGGCAGGGGCGGTGCGCAATGCCATGGCCAGGCCCTGCGCTACCAGCCAGGCGCCGAGATCCTGGCGCGGGCGGAAGCGGTTGCGACCCTCCACGGTGCAGACGCCCTGGGCCACGCCGTCGGGCCCGCGGCCATACAGGTTGCAATGGACGAAGCCGCTGATCTTGCGCTCCAGGCGGCGACGGACGTTGAAATCGGAGCAGCTGGTGCCGCGATAGTCCTCGATGCAGAGCGTGCCGAGCTGTGGGATCAGGATGCCGGCCAGCCGGACCTGGGTGCCGCCGATCGACAGGCTGCCGTCCTCGTTGACCAGCGCCAGCCCCTCCAGGCGCTGTGGGATGGCGGCGTCGATGGGCTTGGGGTGCGGGCCAAGCACCAGGAGGGTCACGAGGATGACGGTCAGCGCACGCATGCGTCCAGCTCTCCCAGTGCTCTGGCCCGCGCGTCGATCTGTCGGGCACGCGCCTGCAGGTTCGCGGATGCCGGCTCGGCGCGCCATGCCCGCGGGGCCGGCAGGATCGCGATGAGCCGTGCCAGCTCCAAACGTGACATGGCGGCGAGATCCTTGCCGAACCAGTAGCGCGCCGCGGCGGCCGCGCCATATACGCCGGGACCCATTTCGGCGATGTTGAGATAGACCTCGATGATCCGACGCTTGGGCCAGATGACCTCGAGCTGCAGCGTATACCAGGCCTCCAGCCCCTTGCGCAGCCAGCTCCGCCCATCCCACAGGAACAGGTTCTTGGCGGTCTGCTGGCTGATCGTCGAGGCACCCCTGGCCGTCTCGCCCGCCTGAACCCGCTGGAGCTGGCGCTCCAGGGCCTTCCAGTCAAAGCCGCCATGGCTGCAGAACAGCTGATCCTCCGAGGCCAGCGCCATGCTGCGCAGCGGGACCGGCAGCTTCTCCAAAGGCGTCCACTGCCGTTGCAGGCCTTCGCCTTCGGCAAGGCGCAGGAACATCAGGGGCGTGTACCAGGTCGGCACGAACCGGCCGACCAGGAGCAGCGGCGCCGGCAGGAACACCAGGAGGAGCAGGGCCAGGCCCGCCCAGCGCAGTGCCTTGAGGAACTGCCCGAGGGCACCCGGCAGCCAAGCGGACTGCTGTGGCGTTGGCAGGGCCGGGCGTGGCCTCGGGTCCTTGCCGGTACGCTTCGTGCGGCTGCGCACGGCTTGCTGCGGATTGCGCTTCACCTTTGCCATGGCGACGGGCTAGCGGTGGCGCGGCCAGCCGTGCCGGCTGCGGAAGATCGGAGGGACGACGTTGGCAAGGCCGGACAAGGGCGCGCTTCTCGGAATTGGATTGGTGCTGCTCGCGTTCACGATCCTGCCGGTCCTGGACGGGATCGCCAAGCTCATGGGCGAACGATTCCATCCCCTGCACCTCACCTGGGGGCGGTATGCCTTCAACATGCTGGTGCTGCTTCCGATCGTGCTGCCGCGCTTCGGCTGGCGGGCACTGACCCCGCCGCGCTTCTGGCTGCAGGTCGTGCGCGGCGCCTGCCTGCTGGCTGCGACCCTCCTGTTCTTCACCGCCCTCATGCACCTGACCATGGCCGAGACGCTGGCGCTGGCCTTCGTCTACCCGCTGATCGTGACCCTGATCGCCCCGGCCCTGCTGGGCGAGCAGCTGAGCGGCGCCAAGATCCTGGCGGCACTGATCGGGCTGGGCGGGGCACTGCTGATCATCCGGCCGGGCGCGGCGGTGTTCCAGCCGGCCTCGCTCCTGGCGTTCTCCACTGCCTTCGTCTTTTCGGTCTACATCATCCTGACCCGCAAGCTGGCGGGACTGGCGCCGCATCTCCAGTCACTGTTCTTTTGCGCCCTGGTCGGTGCCGTCCTGATGACGCCGATCGCGCCGTTCGTCTGGCAGCCGCTCGGCTGGCTGGACTGGCTGGGCTTCGCCGCGATCGGCACGATCGCTGCGGTGGGCCATCTCCTCCTGCTGCGCGCTTATGAGCAGGCGCCGGCCAGCGTGCTGGCGCCGCTGGGCTATTTCGAGATCGTCAGCACGGTGGCGCTCGGCTGGCTCCTGTTCGGCGATCTGCCGGATGCCTGGACCTGGACCGGGATCCTGGTGATCGTGGGGTCGGGCGTGTTTGTCACGCTGTGGACCAGCGAGCGGGCGAGCCGCGTGGCAGCGCAGGCCGGCCAGCCCGCGGGCAGCTGACCAGACAGGCCGAATATTTCCGGAAAGTAGAAATAGGATCACCCTTTGACCGATTAAGGTTGAAGTCTTTCCGCCGGCTTAGGAGAATCACGCCCTTGGACGGGGCCAGTGGGAGCAGGGTCATGGCGATGCGGCTGGCGATGCTCATGCTGGTGGCCCTGGCCTGGCCGGCCCGCGCCGACCCGGCAGCCGGGTTCGCCGCCAATGGCTGGCCGATCCTGGCTGCGCTCAGCGAGGTCTCGGTCACGACCGACAACCGGATCGGCGCGGAGTGCTGGGCGCAGGAGGATGCCGCGCGCACTGCGGTGGGCGAGGCGCTCGCGGCCAGCGGGTTCGGGCTGATCGAGCAGGCCGATGCCGGCGGAGACCCGGAGCTGCGGGCGTTCCTGACCATCGGCGCCTTCGGTCATGTGACCGAGGGCGGCAGCTGCATCGTCGTGCTGGAGCTGGATGCCGAGCACCTGCTGACCTACCGCGTCCCGGGTGAGGGGGATCACCTGGCCCGGTCCAACCTGCTGGTCTGGCGCGACATTTCGGTGCTGAGCGGCCCGGCCGACGGCCTGTCGGAAGTGATCATGGCCGAGGCGCTGGGGCTGGCCCAGGGCTTCACGCTGGCCGTCGAGGCGGCCAGGAACCGGGCCCTGGCCGAGCGGCCGGGGCCCGGATTGAGTTCCGACTGAGCTGCGGCATGAAGGCCGCGCATGCTTGCACCGCGGGCGGCTGCCGTGTACAAGCCCGGCCATCTCGCACGCGGGCGTCGTCGTGCCCTGTTGGCACGCCCTCATTCGGTGCGTCGGGTCCCGCCCGGCGTTTCCGCCCGCGGAGGTTAAGAACCGACCCGAGGATCCTAGGATCATGACCTTCCCGACCTTCACCATGCGCCAGCTGCTGGAAGCCGGCGTGCATTTCGGCCATCAGACCCGGCGCTGGAACCCGGCGATGGCGCCGTACATCTTCGGCGTGCGCAACGGCATCCACATCCTGGACCTGACCCAGACGGTGCCGCAGCTGGACCGTGCCCTGCGCACCATCCGCGACGTCGTGGCCGGTCGTGGCCGCGTGCTGTTCGTCGGCACCAAGCGCCAGGCCCAGGGCCCGGTCGCCGACGCCGCGCGGCGCTGCGGCCAGTATTTCGTCAACCATCGCTGGCTGGGCGGCACGCTCACCAACTGGAAGACGATCAGCCAGTCGATCAAGCGGCTGCGCGAGATCGAGGCGCGGGTCGAGGGTGGCCAGGGCCACCTGACCAAGAAGGAGTTCCTGAACCTCGGCCGCGAGCGCGACAATCTCGAGCGCTCGCTGGGCGGGATCAAGGACATGGGCGGCCTGCCCGACCTGATCTTCGTGATCGACACCAACAAGGAAGAGATCGCGATCGCCGAGGCCAACAAGCTCGGCATTCCGGTGGTGGCGATCTGCGACAGCAACAGCAACCCGAACGTGGTCCGCTTCCCGATCCCGGGCAACGACGACGCGGCGCGGGCGATCAACCTCTATCTCGATCTGATCGTCGCGGCCGTGCTGGACGGCATCACCGCCGACCTGACCGCGTCGGGCACCGATATCGGTGAGGCGGTCGACCTGTCGGCCGAAGCGATCGAGCCCATCGAGGCGATCGAGCCGGTCGAGGCCAGCGGATCAGTGGCCGAGCCGGAGTTGGCTGAGCAGCTGACGGTCGACACCACCACCCTGCCGGACACCGGCGAGGTCGTGGGCGAGGAGGCCCCGGTGCCCGTCGCGAGCAACTGAACCCGACGCACCGATCGACCTTCAGGAAACAGTATCATGGCTCAGATTTCCGCCGCCCTCGTCAAGCAGCTCCGTGAGCAGACGGGCGCTGGCATGATGGACTGCAAGAAGGCGCTGGAAGCCACCGAGGGCAACTACGAGGAAGCCGTCGACTGGCTGCGCAAGAAGGGGCTGGCCGCTGCCGCCAAGAAGTCCGGCCGTACCGCGGCCGACGGGCTGGTGGGCGTCGCGACCGAGGGCAACCGCGGTGCGCTGGTCGAGGTCAACGCCGAGACCGACTTCGTGTCGCGCAACGAGCAGTTCCAGGCGCTGGTCCAGGAGATCACGACCCTGGCGCTCAAGGCCGGCGGCGATGTCGAGGTGCTCAAGGGCCTGACCACCGCGTCCGGCCGTACCGTGGCCGACGAGATCACCAACGCGATCGCGGTGATCGGCGAGAACATCACGCTGCGCCGCACCTCGCTGGTCGAGGTCGAGGACGGCGTGGTGGCCGGCTACATGCACGGCCAGCAGGGGCCGGGCCTGGGCAAGATCGGCGTGCTGGTGGGGCTGTCCTCCACCGGCGACAAGGCGAAGCTCGCCGAGACCGGCAAGCAGATCGCGATGCATGTCGCCGCGACCAGCCCGCAGGCGATCTCGGCCGACGCGCTCGACCAGGACGTGGTGGCGCGCGAGCGCAAGATCTTCTCCGAGCAGGCGGCCGCTTCCGGCAAGCCCGCCAACATCATCGAGAAGATGGTCGACGGCCGTATCCGCAAGTTCTACGAGGAGGTCGTCCTCCTGGAGCAGGTGTTCGTGGTGGACACGGACAAGCGGGTGAAGGACGTGGTCGCCCAGGCGGCCAAGGATGCCGGTGGACCGGTGGCGCTGACGGCGTTCGTGCGGATGCAGGTCGGCGAGGGCATCGACAAGGGCCCGGCCGACGATCTGGCCGCCGAGGTGGCGAAGCTCGCCGGCGTCTGATCCGGCGATTGGTGACGAGCATGGTCGACGGATGTCGGCGGAAGGGAGCGGCGACGCGATGAGCGAGGATAGCGTCACTTCCGGCAGCACATCCGTGGGCCTGGCACCGCGCTGGGGCCGGGTCCTGATGAAGATGTCCGGCGAGGCCCTGCTCGGCGAGCAGGCCTCCGGGCACGATCGCAAGGTGCTGGAGCGGCTGGCGAACGATGTCGCGGCCGTCCAGGCGCTGGGCGTCCAGCAATGCCTGGTGATCGGCGGCGGCAACATCGTGCGCGGCGCCAGCCTGGCCGGCTCGGGCATCGACCGGGCCAGCGCCGACTACATGGGCATGCTCGGCACGGTCATCAACGCGCTGGCCGTGCAGGCCTTCATCGAGCGGGCCGGCGTGCCGACCCGCGTCATGTCGGCCATCCCGATGTCGGCGGTGTGCGAGCCCTATATCCGGCGCCGGGCGATCCGGCACCTGGAGAAGGGCAGGGTGGTGCTGTTCGCGGCCGGCACCGGCAACCCGTTCTTCACCACCGACACCGGTGCCGCGCTGCGCGCCGCGGAGATGAACTGCGACGCCATCCTGAAGGGGACCCAGGTGGATGGCGTCTATTCCGCCGACCCCAAGAAGGATCCCGCCGCCACCCGCTATGACCGGCTGAGCTACCAGAAGGTCCTGGCGGACGATCTGCGGGTGATGGACGCCTCGGCGATCGCACTTGCCCGCGAGAGCCGTATTCCCGTCGTGGTGTTCCGGGTGCGTGAGGCCGGCGCCTATGCGAAGGTGGTGCAGGGGCTGGGACCGCACACCGTGATCGGCGGGGAGGAATAGGATGAGCGTGAAGAGTTTCGATCTGGATTCGGTCAACAAGCGGATGGACGGCGCCATCGAGGCGCTGAAGAAGGAACTCTCGGGCGTGCGCGCCGGCCGCGCGTCTGCGGCCATGCTGGAGCCGGTGGTGGTCGAGGCCTATGGCCAGGAGATGCCACTCAACCAGTGCGCGACGATCACGGTGGCCGATGCGCGGATGCTCCAGGTCCAGGTGTGGGACCGAGGTCTCGCCAAGGCGGTCGAGAAGGCGATCCGTTCCGCTAATCTGGGCCTGAACCCCCAGGTCGAAGGCCAGGTCATGCGCCTGCCGCTGCCCGAGATGTCGCGCGAGCGTCGTCAGGAACTGGTCAAGCTCGCCCAGAAGTACGCGGAGAGCACCCGGGTGGCGATCCGCAACGTACGCCGCGATGGCATGGACCAGCTCAAGAAACTGGAAAAGGACAGTCACATCTCCCAGGATGAGCAGGCCAAGCATTCGGACGCTATCCAGAAGCTTACCGACAAGCACATCGAGATGGTCGGCCAGTTGCTTGTGCAGAAAGAAAAGGACATTATGCAGGTCTGAGAGCCTGGGGGCCGACGCGTTTGTCCATTCTACCGTCCTCTCTGCCGGGCCCGGCTTCGTCGCCGCCGGTGCATGTCGCCATCATCATGGACGGCAACCGTCGCTGGGCTCGGGCGCGCGGCATGCCGGGCGTGATGGGCCATCGCCGCGGCGCCGATTCCGTCCGCCGCGCCATCCGTGCCGCGGTGAAGGAAGGGGTGCGCTACCTCACCCTGTTCGCCTTCAGCTCGGAAAACTGGCGGCGGCCGGCGCTGGAGGTCAACGAGCTCATGAACCTCCTGCGCTTCTACCTGCGCAAGGAGCTGACCGAGCTGCACAAGGAGGGCGTGCGGGTCCGGGTGATCGGTGACCGCTCGCGGCTGGCCGACGACATCCGGCTGATGCTGAACGAGGCCGAGGCTCTGACGGCCGGCAATACCCGGCTCGATCTGGTCCTGGCCCTGAACTACGGTGCCCGCTGGGAGATCACCCAGGCGGTGCGCCAGCTGGTCGACGCCGCCAAGGCCGGGCATCTGGAAGCGGATGCCATCGACGAGGCGCTGATCACCAAGCACCTCACCACTGCCGAGATCCCCGATCCCGACCTGTTGATCCGCACCTCCGGCGAGCAGCGGATCAGCAACTTCCTCCTGTGGCAGCTCGCCTATACCGAAATCGTGTTCCTGGACGTCGCCTGGCCCGATTTCGACGAGGATCATTTCAGAGCAGCGCTCGCCGAGTTCGCGCGCCGTGACCGCCGCTTCGGCGCGTCCAGCAGTGCTCAGGTGGTCGGCTGACCGACGGTGGCCCGTGAGTTCGATCCCGCCTTCTACAAGCGGCTCAGCTCCGGCCTGGTGCTGATCGTCCTGGCGCTCGCCGGGCTGTGGACCGGCGGCTGGGCCTTCGACCTGCTGGTAGTGGGGGCCGTCGCCTGCATGGCCTACGAGTATGGCCGGATCGTCGCCCGGCTGCGCGGCCGCACCGGCCTGAACGAGTGGGCGATCCTGACCGCGGCGGCGGCGATGATACTGGGCCTGGTCGGGCTCTATCGCGGCGGGCTGTCCGAGGGGCTGGCGCTGGCCGGGCTGGTGGCGCTGGGCACGGTGTTCCTGCGTGCCCTGTTCGGCCGCACCGACGGCAACCGGGCAGGCTTCGGCGCCATCTACATCGCCATGCCCTGCCTGGTCATCATCGACTTGCGCCTGGTCGAGCCGCAGGGCTTTTCCATCGTGCTCTGGATGTTCGCGGTGATCTGGACCACCGACACCACGGCCTATCTGGTCGGGCGCACCCTGGGCGGGCCGAAGGTCGCGCCCTCGATCAGCCCAGGCAAGACCTGGTCCGGCTGCATCGGCGGAGCAGTGGGCGGCGTGCTGGCAGGCGCGCTCGTGGCGCTGGGTACCCATGGCACGCCCGGGATCGCCGCCCTGGCCGCCCTGTTCGTGTCGGTGGCGGGGCAGGCGGGTGACCTGTTCGAATCGAGCCTGAAGCGGGTGGCCGGCCTGAAAGACAGTGGCAACCTGATCCCGGGCCATGGCGGGGCGCTCGACCGGCTGGATGCGGTCCTGTTCGCCGCCCCGGTGACGGCCCTGTTCGTCCGTCTGCTGGGGCCGGACGTCCTGACATGACCAGCCTCACGGTCCTGGGGGCTACCGGGTCGATCGGCACGAGCACGCTGGCCCTGGTGGACGAGCACCCCGGACGCTTCCGGATCGTGGCACTCACCGCCCAGACCCGGGTCGACGAGCTGGCCCGGCTGGCGCTGCGCTACCGGCCGGAACTCACCGTGATCGGCGATGCCGCCTGCTATGGGCCGCTGAAGGAGCGGCTGGCCGGGACGGGCCTGGCGGTGGCGGCCGGGCCGGACGCCCTGGTGGCCGCGGCCGAGCTGCCGGCCGAGCGGGTCGTGGCGGGAATCGTTGGCATCGCCGGTCTGGCGCCCAGCCTCGCCGCCGTACGTCAGGGGGCGACCGTGGCACTCGCCAACAAGGAATGCCTGGTCGCGGCGGGCCCCCTGTTCAAGGCCGCGGTCAGCCGCCACCGTGCCCGCCTCCTGCCGCTGGATTCTGAGCACAACGCCCTGTTCCAGGCGCTGGCCGGCAGCGAGGGCCGGGACGTCGAGAAGCTGACCATCACCGCCTCCGGCGGCCCGTTCCGCTGCGCGGAGCTGGCCGAGATGCGAGCAGCCACGCCGGAGGCGGCACTCCGCCATCCCAACTGGCGGATGGGCCCCAGGATCACGATCGACAGCGCCACCATGATCAACAAGGGGCTGGAGCTGATCGAGGCGCACCAGCTGTTCGACCTGCCGGACGAGCGGCTGGACGTGCTGGTGCATCCGCAGTCGGTGGTGCACGGCATGGTGCATTACTGCGACGGCTCGGTGCTGGCGCAGCTCGGCTGCTCCGACATGCGCGTGCCGATCGCCTACTGCCTGGGTCATCCCGAGCGGCTGGGCTCCTCCGTGCCGCGCCTGGATCTGGCAGCACTCGGCAGCCTGACCTTCACCGCGCCCGATCATGAGCGCTTCCCGGCATTACCGCTCGCCAGGGCCTGCTTGCGGGCGGGCGGGGCCGCACCTACCATTCTCAATGCCGCTGACGAGGTCGCGGTCGCGGCCTTCCTGGACCGTCGCATCGGCTTTCTCGACATCGTCGCGGTGATCGAGGAGGTGCTGGCGGAGGACGGGCGGATCGCGCCGGATGACCTCGACTCGGTCTTCGCCATCGACCAGGCGGCCCGCCGGGCAGCCTGGCGCAAGGTGGTGGAGCGCTCGCATCGTCCCGTTTCGGAGCTGACACCATGATCGGCACGCTCTTCCAGTACATCGTGCCGTTCCTGATCATCCTGACCGTGGTCGTGTTCGTGCACGAATACGGCCATTTCAGGGTGGCGCGCGCCTGCGGCGTGCGCGTCGACGTGTTCTCGGTGGGCTTCGGCCCGGAGCTGCTGGGCTGGACCGACCGGCATGGCACCCGCTGGAAGTTCAGCGCGATTCCGCTGGGCGGCTACGTCAAGATGCATGGCGATCTGGATGCCGCCAGCGCCCGCAGCGACCAGACGCTCGCTGCCGACCGGACCGCGTTCCCGGCGAAGTCCGTGGGCCAGCGGGCGGCGATCGTGTTCGCCGGGCCTGCCGCCAATTTCCTGTTCGCGATCCTGGCGCTGACCTTCCTGTTCGTGGTGAGCGGCCGGCCGTTCACGCCGCCCGTGGTGGGCCAGGTGGTCGAGAGCAGCCCGGCGGCGGTGGCCGGCATCCTGCCCGGCGACCGGATCACTGCGGTGGATGGCACGCCGGTGGAGAGCTTCGAGCAGCTCCAGGGCCTGGTGTCGCCGCGCCCGGGCGAGACCGTCGAGGTGACCCTGCTGCGCGATGGCGACCAGCTGACCCTGCCGCTGGTCCCGGAACTCACCGAGCTCACCGACCGGTTCGGCAACGAGCATCGTATCGGCCGGATCGGCATCGGCAGCAGCGGCATCGAGTTCCGGCGCAGCTCGATCCTGTCGGCACCGGTCGAGGCGGTGACCGAAACCTGGAAGATGGTCACCGGCACGCTCGCCGGCCTGTGGGAGATGATCGTCGGCGCGCGCGGCACCCAGGAACTGGGTGGGCCGATCCGGATCGCACAGATGTCCGGCGAGATCTCCCAGGACGGGCTGGTGCCGGCGATCTGGTTCACGGCGGTGCTGTCGATCAATCTCGGCCTGATCAACCTGTTCCCGATCCCGATGCTCGACGGCGGTCACCTCGTCATGTACGCGGCAGAGGCGATCCGCGGCCGTCCGCTGGCCGAGCGGGCCCAGGAAATGGCGTTCCGTTTCGGACTGGCCATGGTGCTTTCCCTCATGGTATTCGCCACTTGGAACGATTTGGTGAACCTAAAGGTCATCGAGTTCCTCAAAGGGTGGGTTTCCTGATCGAGGCGCGTTCGTCCGCTCGGACGCGGTGGGCCGCTGGGGTGGGCATATGCTGATAAGCCGGGCGTCGCGCCGGACCTTGACCGCGCTGTGGCTGTCGACCTCCCTCGTGACCGGGCTTGTCGTCACACCTGCGGCACGCGCGCAGCAGCAGGACACGGTGACCCTCACCGACATCGTGGTGCGCGGCAACGAGCG
>NZ_DATMFZ010000032.1:0-49189 GCF_035556675.1 Geminicoccus sp.
TAGAAGCCTTCCAGGTAGATCGCATAGAGGATCACCTCGGTGGCCCCCTGCGGACCGCCCTTGGTCATCACCGCCACCGTGTCGAACACCTTGAAGGCGGTGATCGAGGTGGTGACGATCACGAACAGGGTGGTCGGGCCCAGCAGCGGCCAGGTGATGGTGAGGAACCGGTCGACGCCGTTGCCCACCCCGTCGATCGCGGACGCCTCGTAGAGGTCGCGCGGGATCGAGGACAAGCCAGCCAGGAACAGGATCATGTTGAAGCCGATCAGCTGCCAGATGCCGATCATGGCGAGCGTCGGCAGGGCCAGGTCCGGGTCGCTCAGAAACGGCACCTCGCCGAAGCCCAGCTTGCGCAGGGCGGCGTTGATCACGCCCAGGCTCGGGTGGAGCAGGAACTGCCAGACCGTCGCCATCGCGATCAGGGTCGAGGTCACCGGCAGGAAGTAGATGATCTCGTAGAAGGAGCGGGTGCGCTTGCGCTGGTGGACCAGGACCGCCACCAGCAGCGAGAGGATCACCGAGCCCGGCAGCACGATCGCGACATAATAGAGCGTGTTGACCAGCGAGCGACGGAACGTCTCGTCGGAGAAGGCCTGGGCATAGTTGTCGAGCCCCACCCACTCGAACGTCACCACGCCCAGCTCGTAGTCGGTGAAGCTCAGACCCGCCAGGACCAGGAGCGGGACGACGTGGAGCGCCAGCAGCAGGAGGAAGGCCGGCAGGGCGAAGCCGGCACCGGTCAGCTTCTGCCAGAGGAGCTGGCGCCGGAACGGCATCGCCGCCGTGCTCATGTGCCGGAACCTCCGGCCAGCGGCGCCACCGGGCGGGCCGGTAGCGGGCTCGATGCCAGGGATGCCGGCAGGGCGACCCGCTCCCCGGCCGCATCGAAGACGTGGCAGGTGCCGGCCTCGAACAGCAGGTCGACCGGCTCGTCCGCCACGACCGCCTCGCTGCCCATCACCCGGCAGATCAGGCCGGCCTTCTCCCCTCCCAGCAGGTCGAAATGCAGGATCTGCTCGGGCCCCAGATTCTCGCGGCGATGCAGCCGCGCCGGCAGGCGCACGGGATCCTGGAAGGCAGGGGCCAGCGGGGCCGGCACCACCGCCTCCGGCCGGAGCCCGACCGTGACCTCGGATCCCGGCGGCAGGCCGGTGGCGAGGCCGATCCGGCCGCCCGGGATCTCGATGGCACCGTCCGCGTCGATCCGGCCCTTGATGAGGTTGATGGTCGGGCTGCCGATGAACTGGGCGACCGTGAGGTTGGCCGGCCGGTCATAGAGCTGGGCGGGGGTGCCCAGCTGGATGATCCGGCCGCCATGCATCATCGCGACCCGGTCCGACATGGTCATCGCCTCGACCTGGTCGTGGGTCACGTAGACGAAGGTGGCGCGCAGCCGGGCATGGAGGTCGGCCAGCTCGCTGCGCATGTGCACGCGCAGCTTGGCGTCCAGGTTGGAGAGCGGCTCGTCCATCAGGAACACGGCGGGATGGCGGACCATCGCCCGTCCGAGCGCGACGCGCTGGCGCTGGCCGCCCGAGAGCTGGGCCGGGCGGCGGTCGAGCAGCCGGTCGATCTGCAGCTGCTCGGCGACCGTGCCGACCTCCTGGCCGATTCCCGCCATGATCCGGCGGCGCCTGGGCGAGAGCAGGCGGAGGAGCGGCAGCCGCTCGGCCATGGTCAGGCGGGCCATGGTGAGCGGCAGGGCCAGGTTCTGGAACACCGTCATGTGCGGGTAGAGCGCGTAGCTCTGGAACACCATGGCCACGCGCCGCTCGTGCGGCCGCAGATGGTCGATCGCGGCCCCGTCCACCGCGATGCTGCCGGCGGTCTGCGGCTCCAGGCCGGCGATGATCCGGATCAGGGTCGACTTGCCGCAGCCCGACGGCCCGACCAGGGTCAGGAATTCGCCATCCGCGATCGAGAGATCGATGTCCCGCAGGACGGCGGTGTCGCCGAAGGACTTGCTGATGCCGCGAAGGTCGAGCTGCGCCATGGATGGGTCGATCCGCTCAGACGGGCCGCAGGACGGTCAGGAGACCGAGCTGCCGGGATAGATTTCGTGCAGGACGTCGTCGATCCAGAACATGTGCAGTTCCGGCACGTCGACACGGGCGACGGACAGTTCCCTGCCTTCGAACTCGTAGACCACGGCACCCAGCCGGCTCTCGCCCGGCATGCCCGGCTGCTGATCGGGGCGCAGCGCGAAGGCGGTGGACGGCGCCCAGACATAGCGCACGCCATCCAGCTCGAAGTCGTGCGACTTGTGCAGGTGGCCGGATGCGACCAGGCCGACATCGTGCCGGCCGATCAGCTCCATATAGGCCTGGCGCGGCTCCGGCTTGGCCGCCCAGTAGCCCATGTCCGGATCCTCGGGCTCATGGATGAACAAGGGCCGGTGCAGGAACCAGCCGATCCGCCGCCCGCCGGCGCTGGCCATCCGGTCCTTCAGCCAGTCGAGCTGCCTCACCTCCTCGCCCCGGCTGCTGCCGATCAGCATGGAGTTCAGGCCGATCAGCCGCCACTCCTCCAGGTCCATGACCCAGTTGCCGGTGCCGAACCCTTCCGCCCAGGCGGCGAGCCGCGCGTCGTCGACCGGCTGGGCCAGGGAGTCCGGATCGCCCACGTCATGGTTGCCCGGCACGGACTGCCAGGGGATGTCCAGGCCCTGCAGGAGTTCGGCGCAGTACGGGATGTCACGGGCGTCGCCGGCACCATCCAGCGTGACGTCGCCGGTATGGATCAGCAGGTCGGCGTCCTGGGCGTCCGCCCAGGCCTGGACCTTGCGCCAGTTGTCCAGGAAATGCCGCTTGGCGAAGCCGACATGGGTGTCGGAAATCTGCAGGACCTTCGCCATCAGCGGCCATGCCCCGGGCAGAAGATCGCTGCGCAGCGGCAGGCAGCCGGCCACGTCCAACTTTCGGGCATGTCACCATCCTGCGGGCTTCGTTCCGACAGCCGCCAGTGTTGCAGGGGATCCGGCGGGCCGCAACCCGACGCACGCCAGTGACCGGAAGTGGACGCGAAAAGGGCCGGACGTCGCCGCCCGGCCCTTCCCAGTAAGTTCGAAGCTGACTTGCGGCTCAGCGCTTGCTGAACTGGAAGCTGCGGCGAGCCTTGGCCTTGCCGTACTTCTTACGCTCGACCATGCGCGAGTCGCGGGTCAGGAAGCCGCGGACCTTCAGCGCCGGGCGGGCCGCCGGATCATAGGCCACCAGGGCGTGGCTGATGCCGTGGCGCACCGCGCCGGCCTGGCCGGACAGGCCGCCGCCGGCCACGGTCGCGACGATGTCGTAGCGGCCGACCGCCTGGATCTGCTCGAACGGCTGGTTGACGATCATCTGCAGGGTCGGCCGGGCGAAGTAGGCCGGCATTTCCTTGCCGTTGACCGTGAACTTGCCGGTGCCGGGCTTCACCCACACCCGGGCCACCGACTCCTTACGGCGGCCGGTGGCATAGGCGCGGCCCTGGGCGTCGATCTTGGGCTGTGCGGGTGCGGCCACCGGCTCCACAGGAGCGGCGGGGCGCAGGCGGGCGAGTTCGGAAAAGGAACGGGCGGTCTCGGCCATGGATCTGCTCAGGCTGCGGTGCGGGCGTTCTTGGTGTTCAGCGCGGCGAAGTCGACCTGGGTCGGCTGCTGCGCCTGATGCGGATGCTCCGCACCCTTGTAGACGTGGAGCTTGCGCATCACGTCACGGCCGAGCGGGTTGCGGGTGATCATCCGCTCCACCGCCTTCTGGATGACCCGCTCGGGGAAGCGGCCGTCCAGGATCTTGTCGGCGCGGGCCTCGCGGATGCCGCCCGGATGACCGGTGTGGCGATAGTAGACCTTCTGGGTCCGCTTGTTGCCGGTGAGGACCACCTTCTCGGCGTTGATGATCACCACGTGATCGCCGGTGTCCATGTGCGGCGTGTACATCGCCTTGTGCTTGCCACGCAGCCGGTTGGCCACGTAGGTCGCGAGCCGGCCCAAGACGAGGCCTTCGGCGTCGATCAACAGCCAGTCGCGCTGGATGTCGGCCGGCTTGGCGGAATAGGTGCCCATCAGATCAACTCACTTCTGCCATCAACGCTACCTGACGGCAGCCACAAGACATTCATCGCCGGGAGCCGATGCCTCCAGCGGTGGGCGGTCGTTTAGCGGCGGCACCGCCTCCCTGTCAAGCCGGCGCTCCATCGGGCCCTGTCCTGGAGGGGATCGCATAGGTGCCGACCGCGTGCGCCACCGGCTGGTCGCTGCCCTCGGACAGCAGCCTGACCTCGGCGATGGCCAGCGTGCGCCCGAGCCGGAGCAGGCGGGCTTCTGCGAGCACGTCGGCGTGACGGGGCTTGGCCAGGAAGTGGAAGGTCAGGTCGGTGGTCACGCACAAGGGTTCGTGGCCGATCCTGGCCAGGACCGCACCCCACAGCGCGATGTCGGCCAGCGTCATCATGGCCGGCCCCGATACCGAGCCGCCCGGGCGCAGGGCAGTGGCCGACCAGGGCAGGCGCACCACCGCGCCGTCGCGATCGAACCGGTCGACCTTCAGGCCGAGGGTTGCGGCGAGCGGCACGCTGCCCAGCGCCAGGGCTTCGAAGCCTGCGGCATCCAGGGGTTCCAGGGGTGAGGAAGACGTGGTCGACACTGGGTCAAGGGTTCCATTCGGCCGGTTCCGGGCCCTCCTTGCCGCATCCATGCTGGTGGGACCAGCCCGGATTGGCGGGCTGCCGGGCGTCGAGGGAACCGAGCCACGCTGCCGGCCACCATATTCCTGAAGAAGCTGATCGAGCCTGAGCGTGGCCGGCAGGAGCGGCTGAGGCGACGGCCGACACCGCTCCATGCCTTCCGAGACTCAGGGAAGGATGGCGGTCACGCGGATCTCGATGCGCATCGTCGGCAGTCCCAGGGCCGCCACCCCGAGCTGCGTCCAGATGGGGGCGTGGTTCGGCATGTAGTGGCGGTACAGCCTGGCCATCGTCGCGTTGACCTCCGGGGGAAAGCCGCCGACATGGTAGGAATTGACGTGCACGACGTGCTCCCAGCCGGCACCGGCGGTCGCCAGGGTCCGCTCCACGTTGCGGAACGCCTGGGCGATCTCATCCTCGAGGGTGTCCGGAATCTCCAAGTCGTCGTTCCAGCCGCCCTGGCCCGAGATCTCCACGCGGTTGCCGATCTTTACCGCCTGCGCGTAGTGCAGGAGCTCCAGCAGGCGCTCCCCATAGCCGGGGGTGATGAAGAATTCCGGCTTTGCCATTCGGCTGCTCCGTTCTTGGGGGGGCGTCGAGATTGTCAGGAGCGGCTCAGGCGATGGCGCCGCCATCCACCGTGAGGACGGTCCCGGTGATCTGCCGTGCCGCGGGGCTGGCCAGGAAGGCCACGGCGGCCGCCACGTCCTCCGGCGTGCCGTAGCGACCGAGCGCGGTCAGGGCACGCTGGCCCTCGGCTTGCTCGCTATCGGCCGGGTTCATGTCGGTGTCGGTGGAACCGGGCTGCACCAGGTTCACGGTGATGTCGCGGGGCCCCAGCTCGCGGGCGAGGCCCCGGGTCAGGGAGAGGAGCGCCGACTTGGTGAGCGAGTACGCCGTCACGTTCGGGAACGGGACGCGCTCGCCCAGGCCCGAGCCGATGGAGATGATGCGCCCCCCTTCCCGCAGGTGCGGGATGGCGGCCTGCGCGGCCAGCACGGGGCCGCGCACGTTGACGTGCAACAGGGCGTCGATCTCGGCGAGGCTGACCTCCGCCAATGGACCATAATGAGCGATGCCGGCGTTGTTGACCAGGATGTCGAGGCCGCCCAGCCCCTCGGCCGCCTCGTCCACCGAGCGCTTCACGGCCGCGGGATCGGCGCTGTCGGCCTGGATGGCGAGCCCCTTGCGCCCCTTGCCTTCGATCTCGCGGACGACCGCGGCGGCGCGATCGGCCGAGCGCTCGAAGGTGATGGCCACGTCCGCGCCCTTCTCGGCCAGCGCCAGCGCGATGCTGGCACCGATGCCGCGTGATCCGCCCGTGACGAGGGCGCGCTTACCAGCCAGTTCACTCATTGCTCTCACTTTCTGTATCGATTGATACATAAATAGCTAGGAGCGTTGAGGAGGCGGATCAAGGGATATATATGTAGTGACCGTTGCATAAATCGGGACAGACCGTGTCAGCCGACGGAACGGCCCCGGCTCGCCCACGCGGGCGGCCCCGCGCCTTCGACCGGGAGGCGGCCCTGGCGAAGGCCACCCGCCTGTTCTGGCTCAAAGGCTATGAGGCGACTTCGATTTCCGACCTGACCGAGGCGATGGGGATCGGCTCACCCAGCCTGTACGCCGCCTTCGGCTCGAAGGAGTCGCTCTATCTCGAGGCGCTGAGCTTTTATGCCGACCATTACGGCGATCTCGTCTGGGGCAGGTACAGCGCCGCGGCGACGGCGCGTCAGGCGGTCGAGTGCCTTCTGCTGGATTCGGCCGTGGCCCTGACCGACACGTGCGGCGGCAACCCACCGGGCTGCATGGTGACGCTCTCGTCGGCCGGCTGCGGGGAGCATGCCGAGCTCGACGCGCGCATGCGCTCGGCGCGGGCCGCCATGCTCGACCGCCTGGAGGCGCGCATCGGCAAGGCGGTGGCCGAAGGTGAGCTTCCGGCATCGACCGATGTCCAGGCGCTGGCCCGGTTCGTCCAGACCGTCCAGAGCGGCATGTCGATCCTGGCCCGCGACGGCGCTGGCCGCAGCGAGCTGGAGGCCGTGGCCAGGATCGCGATGCTCGGCTGGGACACCCACACCCGGAACAGCGACGACATTTGATCCCTGCCGTCAGGGGGTGGGAGAGCCCGTCCCGACACTATATGGAGGGTGCCAGCCAGCCCTTCACGGGCCGCATCCGCGCTTCCGGGACCAGTCCGCCATGTCCGGCACCAGCATCCAGAACGAGCCACTGATCCTGCGGGACGACCAAGACGGGGTCGCCACGCTCACGCTCAACCGGCCCAAGGCGTTCAACGCCCTGTCCCGGCCGGTCCTGGCCGAGCTGGAGGCGCAGCTGGACACGATTGCCGAGGACCGCTCGGTCCGGGTCGTGGTGCTGACCGGACACGGGCCGGCCTTTTCCGCCGGCCACGACATGAAGGAGATGGCGGCCGACCGCAGCGAGGCGACGCTCACTGAGCTGTTCAGCCACTGTTCCCGGGTGATGGTGAAGCTCGCCCGCCTGCCGCAGCCGGTGGTGGCGCGGGTGGACGGGATCGCGGCCGCGGCGGGGTGCCAGCTGGTCGCGGCCTGTGACCTCGCGATCTGCACCGAGGAGAGCCGCTTTGCCACCTCGGGCGTCAAGTTCGGCCTGTTCTGCGCGACCCCGGCCGTGGCGCTGCGCCGCGCCGTGCCGCAGAAGGCGGCGCTGGAGATGCTGTTCACCGGCGACTTCATCGATGCCGCCGAGGCGCTGCGCCTGGGGTTGGTCAACCGGGTGGTGGCGAAGGCGGAGCTGGACGGGGCGGTGGCCGACCTCGCGGCCCGGATCGCCGAGAAGCCGTTCGACGTGATCGCGCTCGGCAAGCGGGCTTTCCATGACGAGGCCGGGATGGGGCTGGAGGAGGCCTACCGGCATGCGACCGGGGTGATCGTCCAGAACGCGACCGGCCCGGACTTCGGCGAGGGCGTGGCTGCGTTCACCGAGAAGCGCAAGCCGGTCTGGCCGAACGGCTGAGCCACCTCCCTCCCCCGCCCCTGCCGCCTGGACCGTCATGACCGCCGAGCTGCGCTACGCCGACGCCGATCTCCGCCGCATCCTCAAGGAGGTGAAGACCATCGCCATGGTCGGCGCCTCGATGAACGAGATGCGGCCGTCCTACTTCGCCATGCTCTACCTGCAGGGCAAGGGCTTCCGGATCATCCCGGTCAACCCGCGCTATGCCGGCCAGACCCTCCTGGGCGAGACGGTCTATCCGGACCTGGCCTCCCTGCCGCTCGTGCCGGACATGGTCGACATCTTCCGCCGCTCCGAGGACGCGCCGCCGATCGTGGACGAGGCGATCCGGATCGGCGCCAAGGTGGTCTGGATGCAGCTGGGCGTGCGCCATGACGAGGCGGCGGCCAAAGCGGAGGCGGCCGGCCTCACCGTGGTGATGGATCGCTGCCCCAAGATCGAGTACGGCCGGCTGTTCGGCGAGATCGGCTGGATGGGGGTCAACCGCGGCATGATCTCGTCCAAGAAGGGCCAGGCCATGCAGCTGTCCAAGTTCCGGGCCAAGCCCTGATCCGCCCGGGCCCCGGGCTGTCGAAACTATTCAAGTGATTGAAACGGGCCGGGCCCTCGGGTTCGTTTCGCAAAAATCAACGCCGTGCGGGTTGCCGGCTCCGTCATCCGGAACAGCCTGCCATCATCGCATCGGACGACCTGGCATGGAAGGCCGTCGTTCCGGCCTCCCGGGGCGACCGAGCCTGCTCAGTTGCGTCGCGCCGCATAGCCGGGCGGCAGCGCCTCGGGCGCGCACGCGATCACCGTCTCGTCATCGCGGCCGCGGTCCTCCACGAAGGTGATCGTGGCAAAGGAATCGACCAGCTCGATCGGATAGGTCGGCCCGGCATCGCGATAGCCGAGCATCCGGTCGATCTGCGGGTTCTGGAAGCCCACGATCTTCTGCGGCGCGTCCGCCACCCAGCGCGGGAAGAAGATGGCGCCGTGCAGGCGGCGCTCGACCAGGTTGACGGCAAGGCTGACGCCGGTCCCGGTGGGCTCCACCCAGGACAACCGGAACACGCCCTCGGCCAGCCGGACGATATGCGCTTCCTGGTCCTTCACCCAGCGGCCGGCCACGATGCCGCTGTGCACCCGGTAGTCCAGGTGGCGCTCGTTCTTGATGTAGGTCTCGTACTGCCAGCCATTGTCGTAGGTGTAGATATAGTGCTTGCCGACGAAGGGGGCGATCTCGGCGGGCCGGGTCGACGCGAAGAGGTCGGGCATGCGGGTCTCCCTGACCCTGGACGGAGATGTACGGAGCAGTGCCGTAGCATCCCCGGTGCATGGCCGTATCGCCGCTGATTCTGTCCCTGAGGCAGCCAAGGTGCCGGAACTGCTCCCGCAGGCATGCGTTGCTCTGGTCTGAACGGGGCAGCCCGCCTTCGGCGACCTGGATCCTCGTCGGAACGAATTCCAACGCTGTCAGGCTGGAGCGGCGGGACCGCCGGCTCGTCCCTGGCGGCCATGGCAGGAGCACCCGGCATGAGCACGCTGTTCACGCCGATCCGGGTCGGCCATCTCGAGCTGGCCAACCGGATCGTCATCGCACCCATGTGCCAGTATTCGGCCGTCGATGGCTGCATGACCGACTGGCACCTCATCCACCTGGGCCACCTGGCGCTTTCCGGCGCGGCGCTCCTGACCATCGAGGCGACCGCCGTCCTGCCCGAAGGACGGATCACCTATGCCGATGTCGGGCTCTGGGACGACGGGACCGAGGCGGCGATCGCGCGCACGCTGGAGAGCGTGCGGCGCTGGTCCGAGATGCCCATCGCCATCCAGCTGGCCCATGCCGGCCGCAAGGCCTCGACCGAGGTCCCCTGGCAGGGCGGTGCGCAGATCCCGCCCGGGCAGGCGAACGGCTGGCAGACGGCGGCACCGTCCGCGGTCCCTTATGAAGCGGGCGAGCACCCGCCGGCGGCGCTCGACCGGGACGGCATGGCGCGGGTGCGGGATGCCTTTGCGGAGGCAGCGCGAAGGGCGGCACGGCTGGGGATCGAAGCCGTCCAGATCCACGGCGCGCACGGCTATCTGCTGCACCAGTTCCTCTCGCCACTCTCCAACCGCCGCGACGACGCGTATGGCGGCAGCCTGGAGAACCGGATGCGCTTCCCGCTCGAAGTCTTCGACGCGGTGCGTGCTGCGTTCCCGGCCGAGCGCGGCGTGTCCATGCGGGTGTCCGGCAGCGACTGGGTGGAAGGTGGCTGGGACATCGACCAGACCATCGCCTTCGCCCGGGCCCTCGAAGCGCGCGGCTGCGCCGCCATCCACGTCTCGAGCGGCGGGCTGGATCCGGCCCAGCGGATCCCGGTGGGGCCGAGCTACCAGGTGCCAATGGCACGGGCGGTGAAGGCGGCGACACGGATGCCGGTGATCGCGGTCGGGCTGATCACCGAGTTCGAGCAGGCCGAGGCCATCGTCGCCACCGGCGACGCCGACCTGATCGCGCTGGCGCGCACGATCCTCTACGACCCGCGCTGGCCCTGGCATGCGGCGGCCCATCTCGGCGGCCAGGTCACCGCACCTGCCCAGTACCTGGCCTCACGGCCGCGGCGGCATCGCGACCTGTTCGACATCGGGCATTGACGGGGCTTCGGGCCCGCCCCGCACGCTCCGACTATCGATGATCACAGCCATCGGTCGACGTTTGCGGCAGGCCGCGAGACGACGGCAGGTGACCGCACCTGCCGTCCACCTACGCCCTCACCCCGTCGGGATGGTCAGCAGCGGCTGCTGGCGCTCGGAATCGGTCTGGGCCAGGGAGACGAGCAGCATCAGCAGGGTGAAGGTCCGCTTGCTGGCATAGTCGCGGTCGTCGATCCAGAACCAGCCGTCGCCATAGTCGACCTCGACATAAGGGTCCTCGGGCCGCTCCTGTGCCGCCTCGATGCGCAGGACCGGCTGGCTCGGCACGTCGGTGACGGTGGCGGGCGTGCGGCCGGATTCCACGTCGGCCGCCGGCACCTTGATGCGCCCGGCCACCTCGAGCAGCACCTCCAGGAGCGGCCGGGTGATCATCCGGATCTCGTGGCCGTCGCCGGCCCCCGAGCCATAGACCAGCGGGAACTCGTTCTCCTCGGGATCGAGGCCCAGCAGGATCCGGATGTCCTGGACCCGCCGGTCGGTGCCGCGGCTCTCGTCGACCAGCACGAAGCGCGGCCGGCCCAGGCCATCGCGCTCGGTGCGGATGCCCAGCACGCCCGTGGTGCGCAGCACGCGGAACCGGTCGATCACGATCTCCCAGCGCGGGTGCGCCGGGATCGATTCGCCAGGCCGGGTCGAGCCGTTCGACAGGCCGTTCATCGAGCTCACCGTCAGGCCGAACACCATCTCGGGCGGATAGCCGGTGAGGCCCAGCACCGCGATCACGCCCGGCGGCAAGGGCTGCAGGAGCCGCTCGGACAAAGCCGCACCGGCCACCGGCTGCCAGGTGATGGTCGGCCGGTCGACATAGCGGCCATCCACCGAGAGCCGGACGTTCTCGCCGAGATCCAGGCCGCTGGTGAGTGCGGTGCCGGTGCCGATCCCGGTCTCGAACTGGTAGCCGGCCACGACCGAGCCGATGTCCAGGAAGCTGACATGGTCGCCGTAGCGCAGGCGCACCACCGCACCCAGCACCTGGCGCTTGGCCGCATCGGCGATGGCTTCGGTGTAGTCGCGCTGGTCGCGCACGATGGTCAGAGGCCCGATCGAGGCGCAGGCGGACAGGAGACCGGGCAAGGTAGCCAGGAGGGAGCGTCGCGCGAGCTTCATGGCCGCCGACCATGCCGGAAACCGGCGGAGCTTGAAAGTTCCGGGCTTCTCATGCAGCACCGCGTCACGTGCCGGACGGGAGACAATCGATGGCGGAAGAGACAGGTTACGGGTTCGAGACGCTGGCGGTGCATGCGGGGGCAGCCCCCGACCCGACCACGGGTGCGCGGGCGGTGCCGATCTACCAGACCACCTCCTACGTGTTCGACGATGTCGACCACGCGGCGGCGCTGTTCAACCTCCAGAAGTTCGGCAACATCTACAGCCGGCTGACCAACCCGACCGTGTCGGTGCTGGAGGAGCGCATCGCGGCCCTGGAGGGCGGCACGGCCGCCTGCGCCACGGCGTCTGGCCATGCCGCCCAGTTCCTGACCTTTTTGAACCTGCTCTCGCCGGGCGACCACGTGGTCTCGTCCAACCGCCTCTATGGCGGCTCGATCGCGCAGATGAGCGGCACCTTCCCGCAGTTCGACTGGCATGTGAGCTTCGTCGATCCCCGCGAGCCGAACAATTTCAAGGCAGCGATCACGCCGAAGACCAAGGCGCTGTTCATCGAGAGCGTGTCGAACCCGGACGGGATCGTCGCCGACATCGAGGCCATCGCCGAGATCGCGCATGCGGCGGGCGTGCCGCTGATCGTCGACAACACCCTGCCCAGCCCCTACTTCTGCAACCCGCTGAAATGGGGTGCGGACATCGTCGTCCACTCCATGACCAAGTATCTGGGCGGCCAGGGCAACTCGGTGGGTGGCGGCATCGTCGAGGGCGGCCGGTTCGACTGGGCGCAGAACGACAAGTTCCCGCTCATGACCAAGCCGACCCCGGCCTATCATGGGCTCAGCTTCTACGAGACCTTCGGCACCTTCGCGCTGACCGTGCGCAACAAGGCGATCGGGCTGCGCGACATGGGCCCGGCCATGTCGCCGTTCAACGCCTTCCTGATCCTGAACGGGATCGAGACCCTGCCTTTGCGCATGCAGCGGCACACCGAGAACGCCGACAAGGTCGCGGCCTTCCTGGAAGGGCATCCGGCGGTGTCCTGGGTGTCCTATGCCAGGCTGGAGCAGAACCGCACCCCGCTTTTGGACAAGTACTGCCCGAACGGGGTGGGCTCGGTCTTCACCTTCGGCGTGAAGGGCGGCTACGAGATGGGCGTGAAGGTGGTCGACAGCTGCGAGCTGCTGAGCCACGTGGCCAATATCGGCGACACCCGCTCGCTCATCATCCATCCGGCCTCCACCACGCATCGCCAGCTCACCCCGGAGAAGCAGGTGGCGGCCGGTGCCGGCCCGGACGTGGTGCGGCTCTCGGTCGGCATCGAGACGGCGTCCGACATCATCGCGGACCTCGACCAGGCGCTGAAGCAGGCAATGCGCTGACCGGGCCCGGCCCCTGCTGCCATCAGCGGGGGCCGACCAGGGCCACCAAGCTGGATCGTCTGGGCCGGCTCAGCGCCCGTCCCGGGCGAGCAGGACGCCGCCTGTCAGGATGCAGGCGGCACCGGCCAGGGTCCACAGGCCCGGCACCTCGCCGAACACGACGAAGCCCAGCAGGCCGGCGAACAGTACCCAGCTATAGGTGAGCGGGCCGATCACCGAGACCGGCAGGGCCCGCCAGGCGCGCACGTTCATGAACTGGCCGAGGATGCCGAGCGGGCCCAGGCCCAGGACGAACAGGGTGGTCGGCCAGTCCAGGGCGCGCCAGGTGAGTGCCGCCGGCACCGCCAGGACGAGGAGGCCCAGCACGTGGACGGTGAAGATCACCGTCCAGGCCTCGTCCAGCTCGACCAGCTTCTTGATGATCACCGCCTCCAGGGCGAACAGGACGGCACTGCCGAGTGCGATCGGCACGCCGATCGAGGCCTGCCAGTCGACCTGCCAGGGCTCCGCGGCCAGCACCGCGCCGGCCAGGCCGACCGCGGCCGCCAGCGTGTGGCGGCGGCTCACCTGCTCGTGGAGCAGGAGGGCGCCGAACAGGACCGCGAGCACGCCCTCCACGAGGCCCAGCGTGCTGGCCTGCGCCAGCGGCAGGCGCACGCCCGCCTCCAGCGCGCAGATCAGCCCGCCATAGCCGGCCAGCACCCGCAGGACGCTCCAGCCGGGCGCGCGGGTGAAGAGCGGGATCCGCTTGCCGGCGGCCAGACGCCAGACGGCCAGCACCGGCAAGGCCGCCAGCAGGCGCAGCGTCACGAGCTGGGCGAGCGGCACCTCGCCGCCGGTGAGCTTGCCGGCGGCGAAGATGATGGTGAACACCAGGACGCCGGCCAGCGCCCAGCCGATTCCTGCCAGCCGGCTGGGGGGCGGCATCGGTGCTGGGGGTTAGCTGGCCGGCAGGCTCAGCCCGCCGCGCTCTGGATCAGCTCGCGCAGCGGCCGGTGCACCCGGGCACCGTACTGCTCGATCACCGCGGCGGCGCAGGCACTGCCCAGGCGGCCGGCGGCGGCCAGGGAGAAGTCGTGGGTGTAGCCGTAGAGGAAGCCGGCAGCGTAGAGGTCGCCTGCCCCGGTCGTGTCCAGCACCTGGGCCGGGCGCACCATCTCGATCGGATGGGCCTCGTCGCCCGCCACGATCACCGAGCCCGAGGGTCCGCGGGTCAGCACGGCCAGGTCCACCTCGCGACGGACCGCCGCCATCGCCTCGTCGAAGCTGTCGGTCTCGTACAGGCTGGTGATCTCGCTCTCGTTGGCGAACAGGATGTCGACCCGGTCGCGGACCAGATCGCGGAACTCGGCGCGCCAGCGGTCGACGCAGAAGCTGTCGGACAGGGTCAGCGCCAGCTTGCGGCCGTTCGCTTCGGCGATCCGGGCGGCCTTCAGGCAGGCGGCCTTGGCACCGTCGCGGTCCCAGAGATAGCCTTCCAGATAGGTGACCTTGGCGCTGGCCACGAGCTGCTCGTCGACGTCGCTCTCGTCCAGCATCACGCAGGCGCCCAGATAGGTCTGCATGGTGCGCTGGGCGTCCGGCGTGACGAAGATCAGGCAGCGCGCGGTGGCCGGGCCGTCGGCGGCCGGGCTGTTGGGGAAGATCACGCCCGTGGCGCGGATGTCGTGGGCGAAGATGGCGCCCAGCTGGTCCTGCTTGACCCGGCCGACATAGCCGACATCGGCGCCGAGTGCCGCCAGCGCGGCCATGCTGTTGGCGCAGGAGCCGCCGGACTGCTCCACTCCCTGGCCCATATGAGAATAAAGGAACTCGGAGCGCTCGGCATCGACCAGGGTCATCGCTCCCTTGACGAGGCCCAGGCTCGCGAGCTGCGCCTCGTCCGCATCGGCCACGACGTCGACGATGGCGTTGCCGAGGCCCACGACGTCGAGCTGGTCGGGCAAGGAGGCGGCTGCCGGCATGTTCCAGAAACTCCAATGGTGGTGCGGCGGGACCATAGCGATGTCGCCAATGGGGGCAACGGCGGTGTATGGAGTGGCAATCTCGTGTCGCTTATGCAACGTATGGTTGATAAAGCGCCGCCTGCGCGGGTACGGCATCTTTGCCGGGGTTACCGGAAACGGCATGTTTCGCCAGTTCGTCCGAGTGCGGGACGTGCCGGGTTCTACCTTCCGGGCACGAGTGCTAGAGCCGGACATGTATCCGCGGCCCGGCGGCCGTGGGACGCCTCTGTGGAGGTCGGAGCCCTTCCGACGAACCCCAAGCCGACGGTGACCGCATGTTCCGCAGGAAAGACAACGAGCCACCTCGTCCCGAGAAGCTGGACCCCGTCCCCGCCCGCCCCTCGCTGGACCAGCGAGCGCCGGTGATGCCGGCCGTGCCCAAGCGCGAAGAGGCGCCGGCACCGACCGCGGCCAGCGTGATGGCGCCCAGGCCCGGTGCGGCGACGGTCGACGACGTAGCCGGCAAGCGGCTGATCGTCGGCCAGGGGATCCGGCTGGCCGGCGAGATCACCGCCTGCGACCGGCTGGTGGTGGAAGGCTTCTGCGAGGTCACGCTGAACGAGACCCGGGCGCTGGAGATCGCCGCGTCCGGGCGGTTCATCGGCGGCTGCGAGGTGGAGGAGGCCGAGATCAGCGGCGTCTACGAGGGCGAGCTCACCGTGCGCAAGCGGCTCCTGATCCGTGCCTCGGGCAAGGTGAAGGGCAATGTGCGCTATGGCGAGATCGAGATCGAGCGCGGCGGGATCCTGTCCGGCTCGGTGAACATGATCGAGGGCCGGCCGGAGCAGGCCGCGTCCCATAGCCAGTCCCAGCCCCAGTCTATCCAGGAGGCCGTCGCCAGCTGATGCAGCGGCAGTTCAACTTCTCCCGCGCGGCGGCGGTCGGGCTGCTCGTCCTGGTGACGGGCTGCACCGTGCAGCCGCCGCCTACGGCCATGGCACCGGCCGCGGCGCCAGTATCGTCCGTCATCGCGGCCGATGCCCTGCCGCGCCGGCTCGACCTGGTGGGCATGAACGCCCACCAGCTCGATGCCATGTTCGGCACGCCCGAGATGGTGATGAACGCCGGCCCGGCGCAGTGGTGGCGCTTCCACCTGGATGGCTGCGCGATCGAGGTGTTCCTGATCACCACCGAGAAGGGCATGGTGGTGCGCCATGCCGCGGTCGAGCGGCAGCTCGACGCCGGGCCGGCCCTGGCCCCGGCCTGCACCGAGCTCGATCCCCAGCGCGCCCGCCAGGCCCCGGAGGCACAGCTGGCGAGCGTCTCCAAAGAATTCTGAAGGTCCGCACGAAGCCCTGAATTCAGGGCGTCTGCTGGGCGCTCACGGTGCGGCGCACGCCCTGCGGGCGGGTGCGCTCGTTGACCTTGGCCTGCGCCTCGGTGGCGGCGCTGCCGGGCTTGCGCTCGATCATCCGGCCGGCACCCTGCTGCACGTCGAGCTGGCCGTCGCGCCAGACCACCTTGCCGTTGGCGATCGTGATGGCCGGCAGGCCCTCCACCCGGATTCCCTCGAACACGTTGGTGTCCATCTTGGAGTGGTGGGTCTTGACCGAGATCGTCCCGCTGGCCTTGGGGTCCCAGACCACCAGGTCGGCGTCCGCACCCGCCTGGATCACGCCCTTGCGCGGGTAGAGGCCGAAGATCTGCGCGCAGTTGGCCGAGCCGGCCGCCACGAACTCGTTGGGCGTGAGCCGGCCGGTGTTCACCCCGAAATGCCACAGGCATTTCAGCCGTTCCTCCAGCCCGCCCGTCCCGTTCGGGATGAGGGTGAAGTTGTCCAGGCCCATCTTCTTCTGCTGGATGGTGAAGGCGGCATGGTCGGTGGCGACCACATGGAGCGAGCCGGCGACCAGCCCGTCCCAGAGCGACTTCTGGTGCTCCTTGGAGCGGAACGGCGGGCTCATCACCCGGGACGCGGCGAACTCCCAGTCGGACGACCAGTAGACGCTCTCGTCCAGGACCAGGTGCTGGATCAAGGGCTCGCCATAGATGCGCAGGCCGGAGGCACGGGCGCGCGCGATCGCCTCGTGCGCCTCGCGGCAGGAGGTGTGGACGACGTAGAGCGGCGAGCCCACGGTCTGGGCGATCATGATGGCGCGGTTGGCGGCCTCGGCCTCGACATGGGGCGGGCGGGAGAGCGCGTGGCCCTCCGGGCCGGTGATGCCGCGGTCGAGCAGCTGCTGCTGGAGGAGGAAGACGGCGTCGCCGTTCTCGGCATGGACCATCGGCAGGGCACCCAGGTCGCGGCAGCGCGAGAAGCTGTGGAACAGGATCTCGTCGTCGACCATCAGGGCGCCCTTGTACGCCATGAAGTGCTTGAAGCTGGTCACGCCGCGATCGACCACCTCGGCCATCTGCTGGGCGGTGCGCTCGGTCCATTCGGTGATGGCGACGTGGAAGGAATAGTCGGCGCAGGCCTTCTTCGCCCAGGACTGCCAGTCGTCCAGCCCGTCGGTCAGGCTGCGGCCGGGCCCGGGGATGCAGAAGTCGATCAGCATGGTGGTGCCGCCGGCCAGGGCCGAGGCCGTGCCGGAGAAGAAGTCCTCGACCGCCACCGTGCCCATGAAGGGCATCTCCAGATGAGTGTGCGGGTCGATGCCGCCCGGGATCACATAGGCGCCGCCGGCGTCGATCACCTCGGCGCCTGCGGGCGCGTCGAGATTCTCGCCGACCGCCTGGATCAGGCCGCCATCCACCAGCACGTCGGCGCGGAAGCTGCGGTCGGCGTTGACCACGGTGCCGCCACGGATCAACAGCGCCATCGGACCTTCTCCCCCAGGATGTCGTGGTGCCGGGATGATCGGACGCCGCGCGGGTTCTGTCCACGCCCGGTCAGCGGCGCGCGGCATCCGCCCGGCGGAGCATGCGCTGGAAGCTCATCGAGATGTGCACCCGGCGCAGATGCCCGACCGACACGATGTCGCCCAGCCGCACCGCCGCCAGGATCTCGACCATCTCCTGGCGGAAGGCGGAGAACTCCTCCTGCAGGTTCATGGTCGGCAGGAGCTTCAGGACGATCCGCGAGGTCTGGTAGTAGAGCCGCTCGCTGATCTCGCGCAGCGGCTGGTTGCCGATCATGGCGCTGATCTCGGCGAAGAAGGCCATGTTGAGGCGGGCGAACGCCATGTGGTCGAGCCGGCTGGCCGCCTGCTCGTCGCAGCGCTCGATCAGTGCCTCGATCCGGCCGATCGCGTCGGCATCGGGCTGCACCGGCGCCAGGCGGCCCATCAGCGCGGCCAGCTCCAGGCGCAGGTGATAGACCTGCGCCAGCTCGTCCAGGTCGACATCGGTCACCAGCGTGCCGACACCATGGACGATGCTGACCAGGCCCTCGTTCTCCAGCCGGGTCAGGACCCGGCGCACCGGCGTGCGGCTGACGTTGAACTCGAGCGCCAGTTCCTCCTCGGACAGGCGCGTGCCCGGCGGGTAGGCCAGCATGCAGATCCGGTCGCGCAGGATGCCGTAGATCCGGTCCGAGCGCTCGCGCGCGGTGGCCGGGGCCTCGCCCGGCTCGTCCGGCAGGACGGGTGCGGTCATATCGCTTCCAGGCAGGCGCTCAGGAACTGCCGGGTCCGCTCGTTGTGCGCCTGGCCGAAGATCTGCTCAGGGGGACCCTGCTCGGCGATCCTGCCGCCATAGAAGAAGCAGACCCGGTCGGCAAACTCGCGGGCGAAGCCCATCTGGTGGGTGACCATCAGCATGGTGAGATCGAGCTCAGCACCCAAGCGCCGGATGACGTTCAGGACCTCGCCCACCAGTTCCGGGTCCAGCGCCGAGGTCACCTCGTCGAACAGCATGACCTTGGGCCGCATGGCAAGGGCGCGCGCGATGGCGACCCGCTGCTGCTGGCCGCCGGAGAGCTGGGAGGGGTAGTGGTCGAGCTTGTCCCCTAAGCCCACCATCTGCAGGAGCTCGGTGGCCCTGGCCCGCGCCTCGTCCTGGGAGAGCTTGAGCACGGTGACCGGCGCCTCCATGCAGTTCTTCAAGGCGCTCATGTGCGGGAACAGGTTGAAGTGCTGGAAGACCATGCCGATCTTGCCGCGCATCCGGCGCAGATGGGCGTTGTCGGCCAGCGCCAGCCCGCCATTGCGCGGCATGTGGGTGAGCGGCTCACCGTCCACCCAGATCACGCCGTCATTGATCTTCTCCAGCGTCATCAGCATGCGCAGCACGGTGGTCTTGCCCGAGCCGGACGGGCCGATGATCGCGACCTTCTCCCCCGGCAGGATCTCCAGGTCGAGATTGTCCAGGACGGTGAGCGCGCCATAGCGCTTGGTCACGCCGTCGAACTTCACCATGGGCTGGGGCGTCATCAGCGTGCTCCGATGCGGTTGAGGCGGCGTTCCACCATGCGGATCAGGGCAGCGGCGACCAGGCTGAACAGCAGGAAGAACGCGCCCACCAGCGTGATCGGCTCGATATAGCGGAAGGTGGTGGAGCCCAGGATCTTGGCCTGCTGCATCAGCTCCAGCACGGCGATCGCCGAGAGCAGCGGCGTTTCCTTGAACAGGGCGACCAGATAGTTGCCGAGTGCAGGCACCACCGGCGGGATCGCCTGGGGGATGATGATGTCGCGGAAGGTGTGATAGGGGCTGAGGTTTAGTGCCACCGAGGCTTCCCACTGGCCGCGCGGCACGTTGTCGAGCCCGGCGCGGAACACCTCGGCGCAGTAGGTGCCGTAATGGAGGCCCAGCGCCAGCACGCCTGCGGTGAGCGCGTCCAGGGACAGGCCGAACTCCGGGAAGACGAAGTAGAGAAAGAAGATCTGGATCAGGAGCGGCGTGGAGCGGATGAACTCGACCAGGGCCGCGACCGGCAGGGCGATCCAGGCAGCGCGCGACATCCGCAGGATGGCGAAGACGAGGCCCAGCACCAGCGCCAGCACGAAGCCCATGAGCGTCGCCTGGATGGTGACGAGCGAGGCCCGCGCCAGCACCGGCAGGATCTCGAAGGCATAGCTCCAGTCCCAGAGCATGACAGGCGGTCCCTTCCCTAGTGGCCGCGGCCGCGGGCCATGGCGCCCGCCGCCTTCTGCTCCAGCGCCTTCATGCCCACGGTGATGACCGCGGCGATGGCCAGGTAGATCACCAGCACGATACTGAAGATCTCGGCGGTGCGGAACGTGGTCTGGTTCATCTGCTGAGCGCGGAACGCCAGGTCCCCGATCGTGATCAGCGAGACCAGCGCGGTCGATTTCAGGAGCTCGATGAACAGGTTGCCCCAGGGCGGGATCATCGCGACGAAGGCCTGGGGCAGGATGACCCGGCGCAGCGCCTCGGTGCGGGTCATGTTGAGCGCCACCGTGGCCTCCCACTGGCCGCGCGGCACGGCGCCCACCGCGCCCCGCACCACCTCGGCCCCATAGGCGCCGATGTTCAGGCCGAGCGCCGCGATCGCCACGGTCATCGGCGGCAGGGTGACGCCGAACAAGGGCAGGACGAAGAACAGCCAGAACAGCTGCACCAGTGCCGAGGTCCCGCGGAACAGCTCGATATAGGCCACCGCCAGCCAGCGCAGCGGCCAGGGCCCGTACATCTTCAGGAGACCTGCGGTCACCGCGCAGACCACGGCGACCACGGCACCGGCCGCGGTGATCTGGACGGTGATCCAGGCCCCTTCGAGGAGCCCCGGGATGAACTCCCGAAAGCCCGCGAAGGAGGCGACGATCAGGCCCGCCGTGAAGCTCACGACCGCAGCCACCACGACCGAGCGCATCACCATGTCGTGTCTCCGCCGGATGATCGGCGACCGTGCATGGTCAAGGGATCACTCGCCAGCGCAAAGCTCGGCGGTGGTCTTGGTCGGCAGGAAGTCCTTGCCGAAGCCGAACGGCTCGACCAGGGCCAGATGCTCCTCCGAGCCCAGGAAGTTCTTCAATTCGGCGTTGAACGCCTGCTGCAGCTCGGTGTCGTCCTTGCGGAACGCCACCGCGCCATGGCCGGTCACCGACTTGCCGGCGACCTCGCCGAACGGCTTGGTCGATTCCACGCCCTCGTTCTTGGCCGCCATCTCGGCGATGGAGAGCGCGGTGAGCGCCGCGGCATCGGCGCGGCCGGCCTTCACGGCGGCCACCAGGCTGGACTGGTCGGGCAGCAGCACCAGCTGGGACTGGTCGATCCCGGCATCGGCGGCGTAGCCCGCCTCGACCGCCCCGGCCATCACCGCAAGCTTCAGGTCGGGATTCCCGGCGATGCTGCCATAGTCGGCGATCCCCTTGGGGTTGCCCTCCTGGACCAGCATGGCCTGGCCGATCCCGTAGGTGGGCTCGGAGAACAGGACCTGGCCGCAGCGCGCCGGATTGACGAACATGCCGGCCGCCACGACATCGAACCGCCCGGCCTGCAGGCCCGGGATCAGCGAGCCGAACTCGGTGAGCACGCCGTCGATCTCGGCGATGCCCAGCTTCTTGAGGACCGCGCGCACCACCTCAGGGGATTCGCCGGTGAGCTTGCCATCCGGGGTGGCGAAGCCGAACGGCGCCTCGTTGGCAAAGCCCACCCGGATATAGCCGGCTTCCTTGGCGGCCTCGAGGGTCGACTGGGCGTGGGCCTGGCCCACCGACAAGGCGGCGGCCGCAGCGAGCAGGGCGGCCATGGCACGACGCGACAGGATCGTCTTCAGCATGATGCGTCCTCCGTTGCAGGTTGGGCATTGCATATTGGGCAGCCTCTCGCCCGCGGGCAGGTCGCTCGCGCACAGGGTCCGTGGCTGATGAACTTCACGATCCGTTGAGGGTGCATCACTGCCACGACAGATTCAAGAGTTGTGTACATCTTCAGTGCGTACGCACGAATCCATCTTGATGAGAAGCAATTCCCCGCCAAAGATTGGCACTGCATGTATACATGCATGTGCTTCAGGATGATCACCGTGCAGCAATGGTCGGATCCCGGCGGGGCGGAAGCCGCCGGCGTGGTGGATACCCCCTTCCCGCCCGGCGAGTTCGCCGCGCGGATCACCGCGGTACGCCAGGCGATGGTCGAGCGGGAGCTCGATCTCCTGCTGGTCTCCTCCCCGGAGAACCTCGTCTACCTGACCGGGCTCGACCATTGGGGCTATTTCGCACCGCACCTCCTGATCCTGCCGCTGGCCGGCGAGGCGGTGCTGATCACCCGGGCGATGGAGCGGGTCACCGTGACGACCCAGGTCCGCCATGCCCGCTTCGCCGGCCATCCCGACCATGAGACGGTGGCCGATGTCGCCTATCGCGAGCTGGGCGGCCGGCCGCTCGGGCGGGTCGGCTTCGAGCCCGTCAGCAGCGGCCTGCCGATGGCGCTGGGCCAGGCCCTGCAGGCGCAGCTGACCGCGCGCGCCTTCGTCGATGCCAGCGGGCTGATCGACGCGATCCGGATGGTCAAGAGCCCGGCCGAGCAGGCCTGCCTGCGTGCCGCCGCCAAGGTGAGCGATGCCGCGGCCAGCGCCGCGATCCAGGCGGCCCGGGCCGGCGCCAGCGAGGCCGAGATCGCCGCCGCCAGCCTGGCCGCCATGGCCCTGCACGGCACCTATCCGGGCTTCGGCCCCTTCATCCGCGCCACCAGCCGGCTGGGCGAGGAGCATACCAGCTGGAGCCAGCAGCGGCTGCGCGCAGGGGACACGCTGTTCCTGGAGCTGTCGGGCTGCGTCGCCCGCTATCACGCCCCGCTCGGCCGGCTGCTCCATATCGGCCAGGCTCCGCCGGAAGCCCATGCGATGGCGGCCGTCGCCAAGGAGGCATTCGCCGCGGTGGTGGCGAGCCTGAAGGACGGCGTGCTCGCCCGCGACGTCTATGCCGCCTGGCAGGGCGTGGTGGACCGGGCCGGGCTCGGCCACTACCGCCGCCACCATTGCGGCTACCTGGTCGGGATCGGCGTGCCGCCCAGCTGGACCGGCGGCAACCAGGTCTGGGGCCTGCGCCCGGACAGCGACCTGCCGATCCGCACCGGCATGAGCTTCCACGTCCTGTCCTGGCTGATGGGCACCGGCCAGGGCGACTTCTTCATCTCCGACACCGTGCTCCTGGGCGACCAGGGTGCCGAGGTGCTCACCCACACCCCCACCGACGTGACGATCCGCTAGGACACACCATGGAATTCGGCAAGAACAACACCCCGTTCAGCGAAGCGGAGTTCGCCGAGCGGGTCGCCCGGACCAAGCAGCGGATGGCCGAGGCCGGCCTGGATGCGCTGATCTGCAGCGACCCGGCCAACATGAACTATCTGACCGGCTACAATGGCTGGTCGTTCTACGTCCACCAGGCGGTGGTGGTCCTGCAGGACCTGGAGCACCCCTTGTGGTTCGGCCGCGGCCAGGACGCCAATGGCGCTCGGATCACCACGATCCTGCCGGGCGAGAACATCCTCTACTATGCCGACGAGTTCGTGCAGTCGACCACCAGCCATCCCATGCAGGAGCTGGCGCGCAACCTGCGCGACCGGGGCCTGGGCCAAGGCCGGATCGGGGTCGAGGCGGACAGCTACTACTTCACCGCCCGCGCCCAGGCCGTGCTGGTCAAGGAGCTGCCGGACGCGGAGATCGTGGATGCCGACTGCCTGGTGAACTGGGTGCGCGCGGTGAAGTCGGACGCCGAGATCCGGCTGATGCAGGAAGCCGCGCGCATCACCGAGAAGATCATGACCACCGCGATCGACCGGATGGCGGTGGGTGTCCGCCAGTGCGACGTGGCCGCCGAGATCCAGGCGGCCGGCACGCGCGGCCTGGACGAATATGGCGGCGACTACCCGGCGATCGTGCCCCTGATGCCGACCGGGATCGGCACGTCCTGCCCGCACCTCACCTGGTCGGACGCGCCGTTCGAGGCGCAGACCGGCACCACGATCGAGGTGGCCGGCGTCCGCCACCGCTACCACGTGCCGCTCACCCGCACCGTCTATCTGGGCCAGCCGCCGCAGAAGATGGCCGATGCGGCCAAGGTGGTGGCCGAGGGGATCCAGGCGGCCCTGGAGGTGGCCAGGCCCGGGGCCGGCTCGCGCGACGTCCATGCCGCCTGGACCCGCACCATCGCCCGGCACGGCCTGGTCAAGGATTCCCGCTGCGGCTACTCGATCGGGCTGAACTTCCCGCCGGACTGGGGCGAGCGCACCATCTCGCTGCGCGCCACCGACGACACGATCCTCCAGCCGAACATGACCATCCACTTCATGCCCGGCATCTGGCTGGACGACTGGGGGATCGCGATCTCCGAGCCGATCCGGATCACCGAGACCGGGGTCGCGACCTTCTGCGAGTTCGAGCGGCGGCTGTTCGTGAAGTAGGGCGGGAACACGCTACCCTCATCCCTCCGTCATCCCCCGGCTCGACCGGGGGACCAACCGTCGCAATCCAGCCTTGCTCAGGGATCGGCTGGCCAGGAAGTGCGCCAGACGCGCAACCAAGGAGTTCAGGCGGCTAACAGGGGACCGCCTCCGACCCAAACCGGACTCTTCCGACAGCGGGTTTGCGTAGCATGTCTGGCCGATAGCGGAACGTCTGCTTCCAGGTGCAGTGTCCAAGCAGGCAGCCACTATGCGGCGGGACAAGCTCAGCAGCTTGAGTGGCTGGCGTCCGCATCAGTCTGTACCCGCGATATGTCCCTCGGAGCCTACTCGGCCTCTCTGGCACGGTCATATGCAGTGCTGGCGTCATGGATCGCGTCGCCATGCGCAAGTGCCCAACCGCAGAGCGCCTCGAAGGGCTGACGCAGCGAGTGTCCCAGCGGCGTGATGGCGTATTCCACGCCGATCGGCGCCGTCGGCAGCACGGTCCGCGTCACCAGCCCGTTCCGCTCCAGGCGCTTCAGCGCGTCCGCGAGGGCTTTGTGGGTGATGCCATCGAGGCGCCGCTTGATTTCGTTGAAGCGTGCAGGCTTCGGGCAGAGCACCGTGAGGATCAGGATGGTCCACTTGTCCGCGATCCTGTCGAGCACCGGGCGCACGCGCGCCATGTCGGACTGCGCGCGGGAAGAGAGGGTTTCCAGGTCGGTATCATCGGCCATATCTAAGCTATCCAAAGTGCGTTCTTGCTACCAGATACACTCTGTATATCTAGACCGCCATCGTTGCAGAACAGGAGACGACGATGGCGCGGATGTTGAACAAGGTTGCCCTGGTGGTGGGTGGCGCGAGCGGCATCGGCCTTGCCACCGCCCAGCGGCTGGCAGCCGAGGGTGCGACGGTCTTTCTCACCGGGCGCCGCGCCGAAACGGTGGAGATGGCCGCCGCCACGATCGGTCGGGGAGCACGCGGCCTCGTCGCGGACGCCAGCGTGGCGCAGGACGTGGCGGCGGCCGTCGCCGCGGTGCGGGACACGCATGGCCGGATCGACGCGCTGGTGCTCAATGCCGGGATCTCCGAACCGGCACTGCTGGTCGAGGAGACGACGGAGCACGTTGATCGCCACTTCCTGGTCAATGTGCGAGGCCCCGTTCTCGCTTTCCATGCTGCGGTCGGCGCCATGGACAAGGGCGGCTCGGTCGTGCTCATCGGGTCGATCGCGGACATGGCGGGCATTCCCCACTACGGCACCTATGCCGCCACCAAGGCGGCCTTGCGTTCCTACGCGCGCACCTGGACCGCGGAACTGGCGCCGCGCGGCATCCGCGTGAACGTCGTCAGCCCAGGCCCTACCGACACGGCGATGATAGCGGCCACGCCGGATGAGATGCGCGCGGCGCTGGTTGGGCAGATCCCGCTCGGCCGCATGGCGCGCCCGGAGGAAGTTGCGGCGGCAACGCTGTTTCTCCTCAGCGACGAGGCGAGCTACATCGCGGGCGCTGAACTCTGTGTCGATGGCGGGATGCGGCAGGTCTGAGCGGTTACGAGCCAGCGGAGGACAGGTCGGGCAGCGATCGCCAGCCTAGTTGGAGGCGCCATCCCATGACGCCGAGAGGACGGTGCCCTGCCAGTAGCCCGCATATCGCGGCTGGACGGGCGTGCTGGACCAGCCGAAGCACCCCTGAGGTCAAAGCCCGGAAGTCCTGGCCGCGCGGATCGGCACATGGAGGACCGGATGGGGTTCATGGAGACCTTCCTGGGACACGCGTTGCGGAAGCGGCCGCGGGGGCCGCTGACGTCAGGCGCGTATCGGGAGGAGGTTGGTCACCATGGGCTGAGCCATACACGACGGCGGGGCATCCAACACCGGACGGGCGCTAGAGCCGCGAAAGGAGCTCGGCCTTCTTGGCGGCGAACTCCGCCTCGCTGAGGATGCCCTTCTCCTTCAGCCCGGCCAGGCGCTCGATCGTGGCGAGGATCTGGTCCTGGTCGGCGGCGCCGGGACCGGGCTGTGCCGGGGGCTCGACCCGGGCGGGGGGCGCAGCGGCGGCCGGGGATGCCGATGCCGGTGCCGATGCGGCCCTGGTCGCGACCTGGACCGGCGCCACGATCGGCAGGTCGGCGATCCGGACCAGGCCGTGCTGGCTGGTGAAGGTCAGGGAGGCGTCGCCGCCCTGCTGCTGGCCGAAGCCGGTGATCCGGTGGTCGCCCGTGTCGTAGACGGTGACCCGGCCGTTGATCTCCAGAGCTAGGCGGCGCGTCTGCGGGAAGCAGGCATAGCGGACATGATTCTGGGCGCCGGTGGCGGACGGGCTGCCCAGCTCGGCCGGCCACCAGCTGCCGGCGCCGCTGCCGCCCAGGGTGAAGCTGGCGCCGGAGCCGCCGCCCTGCTGCTGGGACTGGCCGGCGGGTGCCGGCGGTGCCGCGAACAGGTCATGGCGGCTGCGCAGCTGGCCAGCCAGCTCGGTGCAGGCCGCGTCCACCCGCTGCTTCAGGCCGTGGTTGAACATGTCGCCGATCATGACCATGCCGCCCTGCGACCACTGGCCCATGCCGCCCAGGTCGGGATGGCTGAACTGCGCCATGGTGCCGGAACCGGCGGCGAGCGTGCGGAGCAGGACGGCCACGGCCTCGACGGACAGCCCATGCCGTGCCGCGACCTCCTCGGCCAGCCGGCGGCCCTGCGCGCTCAGCTCCTGCATCGACGCTTCTCCCTAGGCCGGAAAGGCGCGCCCGGCACCCGTGCCGGTCGGCCAGGATGAGCAGATGGCGCCGAGCGGCGGCGATTTCCACAGTCCCAGGCCGGCCCAGGGCCGGATTCAGCCGGCCGCCGCGGCCTGCCGGCGCCAGGCGGCCGCGCGCAGCCGGTAGAGCACGTGGTGGCGCATCGGGTGGCCGGCCTCGACCGAGGGGTGCTCGAAATCATCGGCCGGATCACGGCTCATGCCCAGGCGCTCCATCACCCCGCGCGAGGGCAGGTTGGCCGGCAGGGTGAAGGCGACGATTTCCGGCAGCCGGAGTTCCTCGAAGCCGAAGCGCAGGGACTCCCTGGCCGCCTCCAGCGTGTAGCCCTTGCGCCAGTAGGGCTTGAGCAGGCGCCAGCCGATCTCGACCGCCGGCGTGAAATGGGCCGGGAAGGTGGCGGTCGCGATGCCGACCGCCCCGATGAAGGCACCGTCCAGGGTCCGCTCGACCGCCCAGAAGCCCCAGCCATGCTCGGCGACATGCGCCTGCCAAGCGTCCATGATCGCGTCGCTGCGCTCGGCGCTGAGCGGCTGCGGGAAATGCTCCATCACTTCCGGATCGCCGTTCAGCGCCCGGAACGGCGCCCGGTCCGCCTCCTGCCATGGGCGAAGGATCAGCCGCTGGGTCACCAGCCGGCGCGGTTGCGGACGTCCCGCCATCGTGAAAATGCCCCCGTCGAGCTTGCCTGCCGGCAGCATAGCGAGCCTGGGACGGCGCAGACAGGTCAGCGGTGGTCGAGCCGCGCCACCAGCCGGTCGCCCAGCCATTGCAGGCCGCAGACCAGCACGATCAGGACGGCCACCACCGCCACCATGATCCCGGTCTCGAAGCGCTGGTAGCCGTAGCGGATCGCGAGGTCGCCCAGGCCGCCAGCACCGATGGCACCGGCCATGGCGGAGGCGCCGACCAGGGTGATGAGGGTGACGGTGAAGCCGGCCGCCAGGCCCGGCAGGGCCTCGGGCACCAGCACCTCGCGCACGATCGTCCAGCGGTTGCCGCCCATGGCGCGCACCGCCTCGACCAGGCCGCGATCGACCTCGCGCAGCGACACCTCGGCGATCCGGGCATAGTAGGGGATGGCCGCGATCGAGAGCGGCACGATCGCGGCCCAGGTGCCGATCGAGGTGCCGACGATGAAGCGGGTGACCGGGATCAGCGCCACCAGCAGGATGATGAACGGCACGGAGCGGAAGCCGTTGACCACCGCGGCCAGCAGCCGGTTGACCCAGAGGTTCTGGGCGATGCCGCCGCGTTCGGTCACCACCAGGAGCAGGCCGAGCGGCAGGCCCAGGACCAGGGAGATCAGGCCGGACAGGCCGGTCATCAGGACCGTTTCCCAGGTCGAGCGCAGCAGAAGATCAAGCATCATCGTCGACATATCCCAGCCTCTCGACCCGGGCACCCTGTTCCTCGAGAAAGCGGACCGCCCGTGCCGGCGCATCGCCCCGGTTCGGCACGCCCAGGAACAGCGTGCCGACCGGTTCGCCCTGGACGTGGTCGATGCCGCCATGGACCAGCCGGACCGGGGTCTGGAGCAAGGCGGCGAGCCGGCCGATCAGCGGGCTGCGCGCGGCCTCGCCGGCCAGATCGACCTGCAGGATGGCACTCGCACCCTGCACCGGGTCGAGCCTGACGGCGATCCCGGCCGGCAGCTTCGGGCGCAGGGACTGGAGCAGGCTCCGCGTGGTGGGCGAGTTCGGGGTGGCGAACACCTGCCAGACCGGCCCCTCCTCGACGATCCGGCCCTGGTCCAGCACCACGACCCGGTCGGCCACCTTGCGGATCACCTCCATCTCGTGGGTGATCAGCACGATGGTGAGCCCGAGCTTGCGGTTGATGTCCTTGAGCAGGGCCAGGATCGAGCCGGTGGTCTCGGGGTCCAGCGCCGAGGTCGCCTCGTCGCACAGGAGCAGGACCGGCTCGGCCGCCAGCGCCCGGGCGATCCCGACCCGCTGCTTCTGCCCGCCCGAGAGCTGCGCCGGGTAGGCATCGGCCCGGTTGGCCAGGCCCACCAGTTCCAGGAGCTCTCGCACCCGCGCCTGGCGCCGTGCCGCCGGGACGCCCGCGATCTTGAGCGGCAGGGCGACGTTGGCCGCGACGGTCTTGGCCGCGAGCAGGTTGAAGTGCTGGAAGATCATGCCGATGCGGCGGCGCACCGGCTGGAGCTGGCGCTCGTCGAGCCCGGTGATGTCCCGGCCCTCGATCTGGACCCGGCCGGAATCCAGCCGTTCCAGCCCGTTCAGGCAGCGGATCAGGGTGGACTTGCCGGCACCGCTGCGGCCGATGATGCCCAGCACCTCGCCTCGGTCGACCTTGAGCGACACCCCGTTCAGCGCGGCGGTGGCGCCGAAACGGCGCTCTGCTTCGACCACCCGCACGATCGGCTCCGGCATCGGTGGCGATGACGGTGCGGCGGGACGGACCTGCGGTGCGCGTTCCAGGACCATGGCGGCCACGGGGCATCCTCTGAGGCAGTGGCACCGCCAGCACGGTGCGGGTCGATGGCAGGACGGCCCGGGCCAACGGCCCAGGCCAACCAGTTCAGGAGATAGGGCCGGCTCGGCCGGTCAGTAGGCCGCGACACCCGTGCCGCGATAGACGCGGTCGAACACCGCGCGGACCGCCTCGTTCTGGTAGGCGGCCACCAGCGGCGCCACCCAGGGAGCGTCCTTGTCCTCGGTGCGCACCGCGATGAAGTTGCGGTACGGGTTGTTCTCGATCGGCTCCTGGGCGATCCGCTCCTGGTCGGGATCGAGGCCGGCCTTGAGCGCCCAGTCGGTGTTGACCACCGCGGCGTCCAGGTCGTCGATCGCCCGGCCGACCACGCCGGCATCCAGCTCGTTGATCCGGAGGTCCTTAGGGTTCTCGACGATGTCGGTCACCGTCGCGAGGATGCCGGCCTCGGGGTCGAGCCGGATCAGCCCCTCGTTCTGCAGGACGAGCAGCGCCCTGCCCTCGTTGGACGGGTCGTTCGGCACGCCGATCGTAGCACCCTCGGGCAGTTCCGCGACGCTCTTGTACTTGCGGGAATAGAGGCCGATCGGCCAGACGGCCGTGTAGCCGACCGCGGTGATCTCGTAGCCCTGGGACTGGATCTGGGCATCGAGATAGGGCTGGTGCTGGAAGGCATTGGCGTCGATGTCGCCGCGTGCCAGTGCCTCGTTCGGCTGGGTGTAGTCGGAGAACACCACGGGCTCGACCGTCAGGCCCGTCTTGGCCGCCTCGGCGACCACGGCCTGCCAGACCTCCTCGTCCTCGCCGGACATGATGCCGACCTTGATCGTCCGATCCTGCGCCAGTGCCGGCACGCCGGCCAGCATCAACCCGACCACGGCCAGGCACGCTGCCAAGCCACCGCGTCGCGTCCAGGACGACCGGCGGCCGGCCATGACGTTCGCTTCCTGCATGTTCTTCAGCCCGTTCGATGTCATGCCCGGGCCGAAACGGCGGCCAGGGACGATCAGCCAGATAGCTGACCATCCGCGGCGGCAAAATCAACTAATTCTATCGACTATTTCAAGTGCGGCCCGGTTCAGTCGGCCGGGTCGCGGGCACTGTAGAGGGCGATGCCGCGCAGCAGGTCCAAAGCACGCGAGAGCTGGTAGTCCTCGGCGCCGTCCTCCGGGATCGCCGAGGCTTCCGGAGGCAGCGGCGGCGCCACGCCGGGCACCTCCTCGCCCTGGTCGTTGCGCAGCCGGCCGCGCAGGTCCGCCTCGCGCCGCCCGAACGAGTCGTCGGTTTCCTCGATGTTCGCGGCATGCACCTCGATGTCGGGCGTGATGCCCTTGGCCTGGATCGAGGTGCCGGCCGGCGTGTAGTAGCGCGCGGTGGTGAGCCGGATGGCGCCATGGCCCGGGATCGGCATGATCGTCTGCACCGAGCCCTTGCCGAAGGTCTGGGTGCCCATGACGATCGCGCGGCGATGGTCCTGCAAGGCACCGGCGACGATCTCGGAGGCCGAGGCCGAGCCGCCGTTCACCAGCACCACCATCGGCACGCCTTCCAGGACGTCGCCCTTGCGCGCGTTGAAGCGCTGGATGTTCTCGTTCTCCCGTCCGCGGGTCGAGACGATCTCGCCCTGGTCGAGGAAGGCGTCGGATACCGCCACGGCCTGGTCGAGCAGCCCGCCCGGGTTGTTGCGCAGGTCGAGCACCAGGCCCTGCATCCTGCCGCCCATCTCGGCGCGCATCTTGTCGATCGCGTCGCGCATGCCGGACGCGGTCTGCTCGCTGAACGTGGTCAGCCGGACATAGCCGACATTGCCCTCGGCATGGGCGCGCACCGGCGAGATCTTGATGATCGCGCGATTGAGGGTCAGGTCGAGCGGCTCCTCCGAGCCCTCGCGCATCAGGCGCAGGCGGATCGGGGTATCGACCGGCCCGCGCATCTTGTCGACCGCCTCGGACAAGGCGAGTCCGGTGACCGCCTCGTCGTCGATATGGGTGATGAAGTCGCCCGAGCGCACGCCGGCCTTGGCGGCCGGGGTGTCGTCGATCGGCGAGACGACCTTGATCAGGCCGTTCTCCATGGTGACCTCGATGCCGAGCCCGCCGAACTCGCCGCGGGTCTGCACCTGCATGTCCCGGTAGCGGTCGGTGTCCAGGTAGCCCGAGTGCGGGTCGAGGCTGGTGAGCATGCCGTTGATGGCGTTCTCGATCAGCTTCTGGTCCGGCACGTCCTCGACATAGTCCGCACGGACCCGTTCAAAGACGTCGGCGAACAGCTTGAGCTGCCGATAGACCTCGCCGCCGGACTGCGCGGACAGCGGTGCCACTTGACCGACCAGCACGCCTAAGGCGACGGAACCGCCGATCAGTAGCCCAGAGCGTAGAATTCTCGCCGTCATCAACCCCGGACCTTGTCTTCGCGAGCCGCAAGCCACGGCATCGGATCCACCGGCACACCCTTGCGCCGCACTTCGACATATAGGCGTCCCGGCACGCCGGACCCAGCGTCCACCGTGCCGATCCGTTCACCGGCCAGGACCTCCGCTCCGGCCGCCACGCCGAGATGTGCGAATCCAGCCATCAACGTATGGTAGCCATTGCCGTGGTCGATGATCAAGATTTGCCCGTAGGACCGAAATAGTCCGGCGAACACGACCTTGCCGGCTTTCGGTGCCAGGATGATGCCGGAAGCCGGCGGGTCGAGCAGGATGCCGCGCCGGGCAGCACTACCCACGGTCGGCGGCAGCACCGACAGGCCGGCCGGCACGCCGTCCCAAGCAGACTCGTTCCCCCTGGCCAGGGGCCAGGGCAGGTCCCCGACGGTGCCGCCGGGCGGCAGGTCGGCCAGCGCCAGCGCCGCTGCGCCGTCTTCCGGCGTCGCGCGGGCGGGTGCCGGCAGGGGCACTGCCCCTTCCGGCAGGGAAACGGCTGGCAGGGAGGAGAGCGGCTCAGGCTGGCGCAGCTCCATGGCCAGCACGGCCAGCGGCACGTCCTCGATCCGGGCCCGTTCCTGGCCCAGCCCTGCCATGAGCCCGTCCACCGCAGCCATGGCCGCCTCGCCCTGGGCCTGGGCCTGCCTCAGCCGTGCCAGGGCCCGGTCGGCTTCCCGCAGGGTCTGTTCCGAGCGTCCCCAGCCGATGCTGCCGGCCCGCAGTGCCGCCCGGCGGTAGGACAGATCCTGGGTGGCCCCGCCCTCGCCCGCCAGCCGCCGTGCCGCAACCGCCCGAGCGGCGGCACCGCTGAACGCACGACGCAGCGAGCGCGCCCTGCCGGCCGCCTCTTCCAGCCGGATCTCGGCCTGCACCCGGTCCGCCGCGACCTGGTCGATCCGGTTCTGCGCGCCGCTCAGCGCGGCCTCCAGCCCCAGCGTCGCCAGATGGAGGCGGCGGATCCGCTGGGCGCGCTCGGCCAGCTCCGCCACCACTCCGGCTGCGCTCCGGTCCGGCCAGGGTCCCGGGCTGGTGGCAGCGGCCGGCGCCGCCAGGATCGTGAGCGTCGCCAGCAGGGCCAGGGCACCTGGGCGGCGCATCTGCTCAGCGATCCGCCGGCGCTGACGTGAGGAGTGAGCGGCCGGTCATGGTGCCGGGCTGCTCGACCCCCAGCAGGGCCAGCGCGGTCGGCGCCACGTCGGCCAGCACGCCGCCTGCGCCGAGCCCGACCCCGGGCGGTGCTCCCACCAGCACCAGCGGTACCGGGTTGGTGGTATGGGCGGTGTGCGGGTTGCCGGTCTTCGGATCCCGCATCACCTCGCAATTGCCATGATCGGCCGTTACCAGCAGCGCACCGCCCAGGCGTTCGACCGCCGCGATCACCCGGCCGAGGCAGGCATCGACCGTCTCCACCGCGCGGATTGCGGCCGGCAGTACGCCGCTATGTCCGACCATGTCGGGATTGGCGAAGTTCAGCAGGATGAAGTCGGGCCTGGTGTCGGCGATCGCCTGGACGACCCGGTCGGTCAGGCCCGGTGCGGACATCTCCGGCTGGAGGTCGTAGGTCGCGACCTTGGGCGACGGCTCCAGGATCTTCTGGCAGCCCGGCAGGTCCTTCTCCTCGCCGCCGTCGAAGAAGAAGGTCACGTGCGGGTACTTCTCGGTCTCGGCGGCGCGCAGCTGGGTGAGCCCCGCTCCCGCCACGACCTCGCCCATCAGCTCGGTGAGCGGCTCCGGCGGGAACAGGGTGGTGAGCCGCTCGTCCAGCGTGGCGGAGTAGCTGGTCATGCCGACCGCTGCCGCCAGCTCGGGGACCCGCCCGCGCGCAAAGCCCTCGAAGCCCGGGTCCACGAAGGCGTCCATGATCTGGCGCACCCGGTCGGAGCGGAAGTTGAAGCAGAGCAGCCCGTCGCCGTCCCGCATGCCCCGGTAGTCGCCCAGCACCACGGGCTCGATGAACTCGTCGGTCTTGCCGGTGGCATAGGCCTCGGCGATTGCCCGGTCGGCCGAGGCTGCCCGCGGCCCCTGGCCGGCCACGATCGCCTGCCAGCCCTTCTCGACCCGCTCCCAGCGATGGTCGCGGTCCATCACGAAATAGCGCCCGCCGAGCGTGGCGAGCCTCGCTGCGTCGCCCAGGTCCTGCTCGAACGTCGCGACGAACTCGCCGGCCGAGCGCGGCGGCGTGTCCCGGCCGTCGGTCAGGACATGGACCAGCACTTCCAGACCCTGCCCTGCCAGCGCCCTGGCCAGCGCCACCGCATGGTCCTGGTGGGAATGGACGCCGCCCGGCGACACCAGGCCCAGCAGATGGAACCGGCCGCCCTTCGCCCTGACCGCCCGTGCCGCAGCGAGCAGCCGCTCGTTCTGGGCGAGGCTGCCGTCCCGCGCGGCCTGGCTGATCCTGGGCAGGTCCTGCATCACGATCCGGCCGGCGCCGAGATTGGTATGCCCCACCTCCGAATTGCCGAACTGACCGTCCGGCAGGCCCACGGCCGCGCCGTCGGCGCGCAGCGTGGTCACGGGCCACTGCGCCCGGATCCGATCGATCACCGGGGTCGCCGCCAGCGCAGCGGCGTTGTCGCTCGGATCGGCGCGCTGGCCGAACCCGTCCAGCACCACCACCGCCACCGGCCTGATCTTCATGGGAAACCCCTAGCTGCAGTCCTGCCGATCCAGATGGCCAGCCGCACGCCTTGGGCAGGTGCTGACCAGGCCGGACAGGGTCCCCCGGGCTTATCGCTGATCACCATGGCGGTCCAGTGAACCCGGCCGCCCACCCGTCGAGGGGCCGCCGGACGCGCCTGTGGACGCAGCCGGCACGGCCCTTCAGTCGCCGGTGATCGCGTTCCAGAAGCTGCCGAACGATTCGTAGGATGCCCCGCCCTGGGACGGCGCCGGAGCCGGATCCGGACCGGCCGTGGGCTCGACCCTGGCCAGCCCCGCCATGTCCTCCGGGACAGCGCCGTCCGGCCCGGCCGCCGGCGCCACGTCGATGGGCCCGGCCTGGCTAAGGTCACCAGTGGTCTCGACCGGCTCGGCCCCGGGCGGATCGGAGAGCCCCGGATTGCCCGGCAGGGCCGCCGGCTCGCCGGCCGACCGTCCACGCAGCGGGCGGGCTTCCGCGTTCGCGCTCTCGAGCTGCTCGGATTTCCGCTCGATCCGCTCGGGCGTGTTCAGCCGCTCCGGCGTCCGCTCGATGTTGATCTCCTCGCGCGGCCGCTCGACGCCCAGCGTGTCCAGGAGCGCGCCGGTGATCGTGATCGTCCGGTACACGGCGAAGCGCTGCTGGTACTCGGCGGTGGTGAGGTTGACGCGCGACACGAACAGCTCGTTCTCCGCGTCCAGCAGGTCGAGCAGGGTGCGCTGGCCGACGATGAACTGGTCGGCATAGGCGTCGCGGGTGCGACGGTTCGCCTCGACCTGCAGGCGCAGGGTCTCGATCCGGGCCGTGGCGGTGTCCAGCGCGATGAAGGCGGCGCGTGCATCTTCCTCCGCCTGGCGCCGGACCCGGGCGAGCGAGGAGCGCGCCTCGTTCAGGCGGTGGAAGGCCTCGCGCTCCTGCGCGACGTCGGCGCCGCCGCGGAACAGGTTGTAGCGCATCACCAGGAGGACCTCGGCGCCGACATCGCTGCCGTCCACGCCGTTCACGTCATTGGCGGTAGTAGCGCCAGCCTCCACATTCAATCTCGGGTAATAGCCCGCCCGCGCTCCACGCACCTCGGCCGCGGCGACGTCGACATCCGAGGCCGCGATCTGCACGGTGGGGCTGGACGAGGACGCCCGCAGCGCCGCCGCCTCGATTCCGGCGGGCAGGGCCGCGGTCGGCGGCTCCTCCAGTTCCAGGTCCATGGGCGCCATGCCCACCACCTGCAGGTAGGTCGAGCCGGCCCTGGCGAAGTCGCCCCGGATCTGCTCCAGGCTGTCGACGGCCGCCGCGACGCGGGCTTCGGCCTGCCGAACGTCGGCGATGCCGGTGGTGCCGCCGGCCTCCAGGTCCCGGACCTCGCCCAGGATCCGCCGGTGCGCGGCGACGTTCGCCTCGGCCAGTGCGATCAGGTCCAGATTGCGCAGATAGTCCAGATGGGCCTGGATGCCGTCCAGCGCGATGAACTCGGCCGCCTCGCGCACCCGGTTGGACGCACTGTCCACCCTGGCCAGCTGCCGGTCGATCTCGCTGCGGGTGGCGCCGCCGTCGAAGACCCGCTGGGTGAGGGTCAGCGAGGTGTCGGTGCGGAAGCGCCCGTTGCTGTCGTTGCGCGCCCGGGTGCCGATCGAGTTGGTGTATTCCGGACCGCCGGCGATCCGGAGGTCGATCGTCGGCAGAACGAGTGCCCGCGCCTGCTGGAGTTCCTGGTCAACCGCCAGTCGATCGTTGCGGACCACGCCGATCTCGGGGTTGGTGGCCACGGTGGCCCGGACCGTGTCGGCGATCGTGGTCGCCTCGACCGAGCTCGCTCCCAGCACGAGCGCGCTGGTGGTCAGCAGACCGGCCAACACTCGCATCGGGTGGTGTCCACCATATCCTGGCATCCGATCCTTCCGCGCTGTCTCTGGCTACCCGAGAAAAACGGACAGCTACTTTCAACTGTCGATAGACGTCACTCCAAACACGCGTCAACGTCGACGTGTAGGAACCGCGGGCCGGCCTCGGACCCGGAACACGCATTTCCCCAATCGGCCGCAGATGGTGCATGTCAGCAACGCCGGGCCGAGTTGTGTTTAGGAAGCGAGAATGGGAAGGGAAAGCCGACCTGTTGGTGCTAGAACGCCGCCGCATGAGCTTGTGCTCATTCGATCACAGCCGAAAGGCGTGCTGCATGGCGGCAGCCGCTTCATTGCTTCGAGGCCTAAGGAAATACGATGACGGAAGTCCGGCCGGACGATGATCCCGGACGCGCGGTGGGCGACCCGACCGCCGATCCGAGTGCGGTGGCCGATCCGGTCCCGCCGCAGGCGGAGGCCGGTGCCAAGCGGCAGCAGGCGCCGCAGTGGCGGATCCGTGCCGCTACCTCGCAGATCGACGATCCGCTCCTGGCGAGCCTGGTGGCGCTCACCCACCTCCTGGACCGACCGTCCTCGGCCGACTCCCTGCGGGCCGGCCTGCCGCTCGAGGACGAGCGGCTGACCCCTGCCCTGTTCCCGCGTGCGGCGGAACGCGCCGGGCTGGACGCGCGGCTGGTGCGCCGCGGCCTGCGCGACATCGACGAGCTGGCCCTGCCCTGCGTCCTGCTGCTGCGCGACCGGCGCAGCTGCGTCCTGATCTCGCGCGATGACGACAAGGCGCGGGTGATCGTGCCCGAGACCGGCCTGGGCGTGCGCGAGGTCGAGCTGGCCGAGCTGGAGCGCATCTATACCGGCCACGCCTTCTTCGCCCGGCCCGAGCTCGAGCTGAACGAGCGCGACAAGCGCCAGTCAGCGCCCCGATTCGGCAATCACTGGTTCTGGTCGACCCTGTTCAAGCAGTGGCCGGTCTATATCGAGGTCGTGATCGCAGCTCTGCTGATCAACGTCTTCTCGCTCGTGTCGCCGCTATTCGTGATGAACGTGTATGATCGGGTCGTCCCGAACAACGCGCTGGAAACCCTCTGGGTGCTGGCCGCGGGTGCCTTGATCATCTTCGTGTTCGACTTCGTCCTGAAGACTGCCCGTGGCTACTTCGTGGACACGGCTGGGCGAGCCTCGGACGTGATCATGGCCAGCCGGATCTTCGAGCAGGTGCTGGGCATCCGCCTGGCCGGCCGCCCGGCATCGGCGGGTGCGTTCGCCAGCAACCTGCGCGAGTTCGAGACGCTGCGCGACTTCTTCACCTCGGCCACCGTGACGGCGCTGGTCGACCTGCCCTTCATCGTCCTGTTCCTGGCGATCGTGTTCCTGATCGGCGGCAACCTGGTGATCGTTCCGGGCCTGGCCGTGCCGATCGTGCTGGGTGTGGGCCTGCTGATCCAGCTGCCGCTCGACCGGATCGTGAAGGAGACCTTCCGCGAGACCGCGATGAAGCACGGCCTGCTGGTCGAGGCGATCAACGGGCTGGAAACCATCAAGAGCGTGGCGGCCGAGGGCCGGATGCAGCGCTCCTGGGAGCGGCTGGTCGCGGCCACCGCCAAGACCGCCAACAAGGCGCGCTTCCTGTCGTCGCTCACCGTGAACTTCGCCTCGACCTCGGCCAACCTGGTCTATGTCGGCATGGTGGTGATGGGGGTCTACAAGATCGCCGAGGGCGAGCTCACCGTGGGTGCGCTGATCGCCTGCACGATCATCGGCAGCCGGGCGATGGCGCCGCTGGGCCAGGTGGCGGCCCTGCTCACCCGGTTCCACCAGTCCAAGACCTCGCTGGAAACGCTCAACAACATCATGGCGCTGCCCACCGAGCGGCCGGACGGGGCCCGCTTCGTCCACCGCCCGCACCTGCGCGGCGACATCGAGTTCAAGAACGTCACCTTCACCTACCCGAACCAGAAGCTGCCGGCGCTGCGCAACGTCTCGTTCAAGATCACCGCGGGCGAGCGGGTGGCGCTGATCGGCCGGATCGGCTCGGGCAAGACCACGATCGAGAAGCTGGTGCTGGGCCTCTACGAGCCGCAGGAGGGTGCCGTGCTGGTGGATGGCACCGACGTCCGCCAGCTCGACCCGGCCGACCTGCGCCGCTCGATCGGCTGCGTGCCGCAGGACGTCTACCTGTTCCAGGGCTCGCTGCGCGACAACATCACCCTGGGGGCGGCCTTCGTCGACGACCAGGCGGTGCTGCGCGCCGCGCGGATCTCGGGCGTGGAGGAGTTCGCCACCCGCCATCCGATGGGCTACGACCTCCATGTCGGCGAGCGCGGCGAGGCGCTGTCCGGCGGCCAGCGCCAGGCGGTGGCGGTGGCGCGGGCCATGCTGCTGGACCCGCCGATCCTGATCCTGGACGAGCCGACCAGCGCCATGGACACCGGTGCCGAGAACCGGCTCAAGGCGCGCCTGGCCCGCGAGGTGGCGGGTCGGACCGTGCTGCTGGTCACCCACCGCCAGTCGATGCTGACCCTGGCCGACCGGATCCTGGTGATCGACAACGGCCGGGTCGCGGCGGACGGGCCGAAGGAGAAGGTGTTGAAGGCGCTGGCATCCGGCCAGATCCGGGGAGAGCGGTGATGGCGAACCGTCCGGCCACTCAGGGTGCTCCGGCCAGCGTTGGCGACTGGGTGCTGGGGGGTGCGCCCGAGCAGGCCTTCATCCCGGGCGCCCATGGCGCCTCGCGCTGGAAGCCCCGGCTGTTCAGCCACCTGATCCTGTGGTGCGTGGTGGCCTTCGTGGCCGTGTTCATCTGGTGGGCCCAATGGGCGACGCTGGACGAGGTCACCCGCGGCGAAGGCCGGGTCATCCCGTCCCGCCAGGTCCAGATCATCCAGAACCTGGAGGGCGGCATCCTGGCCGCGACCCTGGTGCGCGAGGGCGACATGGTCGAAAAGGACCAGGTGGTCGCAAGGATCGACAATGTCCGCGCCGCCAGCGACTATCGCGAGAACGTGATCCGCTATTACGGCCTGCTCGCCTCGGTGGAGCGGCTGCAGGCCCAGATCGACGACCGCGAGATCCAGTTCCCCCAGGAGGTGCTGGACCAGGCACCCATGATCGCCAAGAACGAGCTGAGCCTGTTCCAGGCGCGCCGGCAGCAGCTCGACGACCAGATCTCGGTCCTGAACCAGCAGGTCGAGCAGCGGCAGAACGAGCTGCGCGAACTGGCCAACAAGGAGGCGAGCCTGTCGGACTCCCTGGATCTCGCCCGGCAGGAGCAGGAGATGGCCGCCCCGCTCGCGGCGCGCGGCATCTTCTCCAAGATGGACGCGCTGCGGCTGCAGCGGCAGGTGGTCGAGCTGGAGGCGTCGCTGGAGCAGGCCCGGCTGCAGAAGCCCCGGGCGGAGAGTGCCCTGAAGGAGGCGTACCACCGGATCGAGGCGGTGCGCAGCGAATACCGCTCCGAATCCCTGCGTGAGCTGACCCTCAAGCGCACCGAGCTGCAGAGCATCCAGGAGGTGGTCTCGGCCGGGGCCGACCAGGTGCGGCGCACCGAGGTGCGCTCACCGGTGCGCGGCGTGGTCAAGCAGATCAAGATCAACACGGTGGGCGGCGTCCTGCCGCCCGGCGGCGAGATCATGGAGATCGTGCCGATCGAGGACACGCTGCTGGTCGAGGCGATGGTCCGCCCGTCCGACATCGCCTTCCTGCGGCCGGGCCTGCCCGCCACGGTGAAGATCACCGCCTACGACTACTCGATCTATGGCGGGATGCACGGGCGGGTCGAGGACATCAGCGCGGATGCCCTGGCCAACCAGCGTGGCGAGACCTTCTTCCGGGTGCGGGTGCGGACCGACAAGGCCCATCTCGGCACGGACGAGCGCCCGCTCGAGATCATCCCTGGCATGACCGCCCAGGTCGACATCCTGACCGGCAAGAAGACGGTGATGGACTATCTGCTCAAGCCCATCCTGCGCGCCCGGTCCGAAGCCCTGCGCGAGCGCTGACGGAGATTTGGGGGCACGCTGCGGCGTCGCCCCCTGCTCCTGCCCCGGCCTCGAACGTCAGGCGTGCCCTGCGGCACCGGACAGGAGCAGCGGGTCGACCTTCAGCTTGGCCATCGCCCGGTCCCATTTGCTCTCGTCGTTGCGGTCGAACACGATGTCCGCGTCCCCCGGCACCAGCAGCCAGCCATTGTCCATGATCTCGGCATCGAGCTGGCCCGGCGCCCAGCCGGCATAGCCCAGCGCCAGCACCAGGCGCCTGGGACCCTTGCCCTCGGCGATCGCCCGCAGGATCTCGACGGTCGCGGTCAGCGCGAACGACTCGTCGATCACCAGTGTCGAATCCAGCCGGTACTCGGCCGAGTGGAGCACGAAGCCGCGATTGGTCTCGACCGGCCCGCCGACATGGACCGGCTGATCGTCCGGCTGCCCGTTTCCGTCGATGCCGAGCTGCTGGAGCACGGCCGGCAGGCGGAGCTGGTCGATCGCCTGGTTGACCACGATGCCCATGGCACCCTCGGGCGAGTGCGAGCAGACATAGACCACCGACTTCGCGAAGCGCGTGTCGGCCATGCCCGGCATGGCGATCAGCATCATGCCGGTGAAATGCGGATGGGTATGATCAGGGGCAGCCATGGCATGCACATAGGCGCGCGGCCCCGGCGCGCCAAGATGGTCCCGTGACCGTTCGTTCATCCGCATAGCCTGTACCCTGGATGGCGCAGGCCGTCCGGGGGGGCGTGCGGGCAGTTGCGTGGTCGGGCCCGGTACTCCATTTCTCGTCCACGGGCCAAAGCGGCCCGATTCGAACATGAGCAATCCGCCCGGCGCCGCGCCGGGGCGTGGCGACAGGATGAACGAGACATGGCGATCCGTGTGGGCGATCGGCTGCCCGAGGCCAAGTTCAAGATCCGCACGGCCGAGGGCCTGGAGGACGTGTCGACGAGCCAGGTGTTCGGCGGCAAGAAGGCGGTGCTGTTTGCCGTGCCGGGCGCGTTCACCCCGACCTGCCACAACCGGCATCTGCCGAGCTTTCTCGAGCATGGCGAGGAGCTGAAGGCGAAGGGTGTGGAAGTCATCGCCTGCGTGGCGGTGAACGACGCCTTCGTCCTGGACGAGTGGGCCAGGGTCAATGACGTGCAGGGCCGGGTGCTGATGCTGGCGGACGGCAACGGGGCGTTCACCAAGGCGATCGGCATGGAGCTGGATGCGTCGGGGGCCGGCCTGGGCATCCGCTCGCTGCGCTACTCCATGCTGCTGGAGGACGGCGTGGTGAAGGTCCTGAATGTCGAGGAGAGCCCCGGCGTCATGGAGGTCACCGGCGCCGACCGGCTGCTGCAGTCCCTCTGATCCGCCTGCTGGCCGGCGAGCCCTTTGCCGGTTCCGGCAGCCTGCCCTGGTGCGGCCTGCCCGCCCGGGCGGGACCCGGGCGAATCGCCGCCGGTGCATGGGTGCCGTAGCAGCGCACCGGGCAGGTTCACCAAGCCCGTAGGCCGCAGCGCGCGATGCCCTGGTCCGCCCGCCTGTAGGTCACGGTGCTGCCAGCACGATCCGCCATGGGCTGACGCCGCCGAGCCTGTCGTCCGGCGGCGTCAGCGCAGATGCACGGCGGATGCAGCCAAGAGACCCGGACGGCACTCGAGACGCTCCACCAACCTGCTCCGGTAGCGCCCCAGGCCCGCATGCCGACCTTGGTCAAGACCGGCATCGTCCGGATGACGACGGAACCCGGATCGGATCATGTGCGTCCGGCCGGGCCCCGATGCAGCACCGGGCCCGGCCGGTCCGGCTGCGCTAGAGGCTGGTCGAGATCCCGCCGTCCACCATCAGCAGATGGCCGTGCACGTAGCTGGCCGCATCGGAGGCGAGGAACACGACCGCACCCTTCAGCTCGGCCGGATCCGCCCAGCGGCCGGCCGGGGTGCGGCTCTTGACCCAGCCAGTGAAGGCTTCGTCGTCGAGCAGCGCCCGGTTCATCTCGGTGGCGAAGTAGCCGGGGCCGATCGCGTTGACCCGCACCCCCTTGCCCGCGAGCTCCGCCGCGAGCGAGCGGGTCAGCCCGTGCAGGCCGGCCTTGGCGGCGACATAGCCATGGATGGTCGGGCGCGCCAGGACCGGGACGACCGAGCCGGTATTGACGATGCTGCCGCTGCCCTGGCGGAGCATCACCCGGGCAGCCTCGCGCGCCATCCGGAAGCAGGCGGTCAGGTTGACCGCCAGCACCCGCTCGAAATCCTCGTCGGCCCATTCCACCAGCGGCCGGCGATGCTGGATCCCGGCATTGTTGACCAGGATGTCGAGCCGCCCGTGCCGGTCGGCCAGGCGTGCCACCTCGGCGGCCGCGGCCGCTCCGTCCGAGACGTCGAACGCCGCCGCCTCGGCCGAGAGGCCCTGCGCCCGCAGGGCCGCCGCGCGCTCCTCCAGGCTGGCGGCGTCCCGCCCGTTCAGGACCACGGTGGCGCCGTGCTCGGCCAGCCCCTCGGCCATGGCGAAGCCCAGGCCGCGCGAGGCGCCGGTCACCAGCGCCACCCTTCCACTGAGATCGAACAGCTTGGACATCGGTTCCCCCTGGCCCTGATCGTGCTCCTGCGGGTGAAGCCCCACCCTGGCCAGGATGCAAGCAGGATCACAGGGGCTGCGGCGCCCCGACCGGCCGGGACGGCGCTGCAGCCGGGATCAGCCCAGCGCCCGGTCCAGGTCCTCGATCAGGTCCTCCGGGTCCTCCAGCCCGACCGAGAGCCGGATCAGGTCGTCGTGGATCCCGATCGCGATACGCTCGGCCTGGGGCAGCCGACCATGGGTGGTGGTGGCCGGGTGGGTGGCGATGGTCCGGCTGTCGCCCAGATTGTTGGTGATCTCGATCACCTCCAGCCGGCGCAGGAAGTCGAACGCCCCCTGCTTGCCCCCGCCGGTGCGCAGCGTGAGCAGGGTGCCGCCATGGTGCATCTGCCGGCTGGCCAGGGCGTGGAACGGATCGCCCGGCAGGCCCGGATAGCGCACCGCGCAGTTGCCGCGCTCCTGGAGGAAGGTGGCGATCCGCCCGGCACTCTGCGCCATGCGCAGCACCCGCAGCTCTATCGTTTCCAGGCTCTTCAGCAGCACCCAGGCATTGAAGGGCGACAGGTTCGGCCCGGTATGCTTGATGAACGGGTGCAGGATCTCGTCCCGGGTATGCCGGTCGCAGGCGATCAGGCCGCCCAGCACCCGGCCCTGGCCGTCGGCATGCTTGGTCGCCGAGGTGACGACCAGGTCGGCGCCGAGCTCCAGGGAATTCTGGCAGATCGGCGAGGCCAGCGCGTCGTCGACCACCAGCCGTGCACCCGCCGCATGGGCGAGTGCCGCCACCGCCTGGATGTCGATCAGGTCCAGGGTCGGGTTCGCCGGCGTCTCGATCAGGACCAGGGCGGCCGGCCGGCTGAGTGCTGCCTCGAAGCCTGCGAGATCGCCGGCATCGACGAACTCCACCTCGACCCCGAACCTGGGCAGGAGGTCGGTGCACAGCCACATGCAGGAGCCGAACAGCGGCCGTGAGGCGACCAGCCGGTCGCCGGCCTTCAGCATGGCGAGCAGGGCCGCCTGCACCGCCGCCATGCCGCTCGCGGTCGCGATCGCGGCCTCGCTGCCCTGGAGCAGTGCCCAGCGCTCCTCCAGGGCATGCACGGTCGGGTTGCCGACCCGGGTGTAGCAGTAGCGCCCGGCAGGCTCGCCGAACTCGGGCTCGGCCTCCTCGCCGCTGGCATAGGAGAAGCTCGCGGTGAGGAACAGCGCGTCGGAGGTTTCACCGAACTCGCTGCGCAGGCGTGGACGGTGCAGCATCGCCGTGGCGCGGCGCAACTTACTGGCCAAGCTCAGGGCTCCGGGAAATGTTCAGGCAAGCGCCCGCCTGGATGCGCCTCGGCCGGCCCCCGCGTCAATGGGTCGGACGAGGGGCCTGCCTGGCGGGACCGGTCGCGGAGCTCGCTCAGATGGGCCAGGCCCTCCGCCTCCAGCCGCTGGCGCAGGCCCTGGCGGATGCGCCGGGCGAGCGCCGGCCCCTCATAGACCATGCCGCTGTAGAGCTGGATCGCGTCGGCGCCGGCCCGGAACTTCGCCCAGGCGCGCTCCACCGAATCGATCCCGCCCACCGCGATGATCGGCAGATCCGGCAGGCGCGCGCGAAACCGCTGGAGCAGTGCAGTGGCGGGCTGGAACAATGGCGCTCCCGACAGGCCGCCGGCCTCGCCACGCCTGGCCGAGCGCAGGCTGTCCGGCCGCGCCAGCGTGGTGTTGGCCACGATCAGGCCGTCTGCCCCCTCGGTCAGCAGCACGTCCGCGATCGCCGCCTCGTCGGCCGGGGTCAGATCGGGCGCCACCTTGACGAAGAACGGCCGGGCCCGCCCGCCCGAGGCCACCTGGTCGCGCGTCGCGCGCACTTCGGCCACCAGGCGGGTGAGCGCCTCCTGCTTTTGCAGGAGGCGCAGGCCGGGCGTGTTCGGCGAGCTGACGTTCAGGACCAGATAGTCGACCAGGTCGTGCAGCCGGCGCACGCCCAGCCGGTAGTCCACGACCGGGTCGGCCGTGTCCTTGTTGGCGCCGATATTGGCACCGATCACCGGCCCCTTGGGCGAACGCCGCTCCAGCCGCCGCGCCACGGCCTCCAGCCCGTCATTGTTGAAGCCCATCCGGTTGATCACCGCCCGGTCCTCGCTCAGCCGGAACAGGCGCGGCCGCGGGTTGCCCGCCTGCGGCCTGGGCGTCACCGAGCCGATCTCGACGAAGCCGAACCCCATCCGCCCGAACGAGTCGAACGCCTCGGCACTCTTGTCGAACCCGGCGGCGAGCCCGACCGGCACCGGCAGGTCCAGCCCGGCCAGCCGGGTGCGCAGGAGCGGCTCCGGCACCGGCCGCCCGGCAGGCAGCAGGGCCGCGGCCCGGATCGCCACGCGATGCGCGGTCTCAGCCGGCAGCAGATGGAGGAGATGGTGCAGCATGCGGCCGCTCAGGCACCCCTTGCGATGAACTCGGGGTTCTCGAAGCCGGGCTTGGCATAGGCCAGCGGGCTGCCGTCCAGGCGCAGCACCCGGCCGCCGGCCGCCTCCAGCACCGCCTGGCCGGCCGCGGTGTCCCATTCCATGGTCCGGCCGAAGCGCGGGTAGAGGTCCGCCTTCGCCTCGGCCACCCGGCAGAACTTGAGCGAGCTGCCGGCCGAGACGATGTCCGCGACGTTCTGCTCGGCGAGCCAGGCATCGGTGCGGGCGTCGCGATGGGAGCGGCTGGCGACCGCCACCGGCGCCGCCGGCACCGGCCGCGCCTGGATCGCCCGCGTGCCGTCCGGATCACGCAGCGTGGCGCCGTGACCGATGGCACCCCACCAAGCGGTGCGGATCGCCGGGGCCAGCACCACGCCCAGGATCGGCCGCCTCGCCTCGATCAGGGCGATGTTGACGGTGAACTCGCCGTTGCGGGCGATGAACTCGCGGGTGCCGTCCAGCGGATCGACCAGCCAGAAGCTGCCATTGCCGACCTCCGGCACATCGCCGGCGGCGACCGCCTCCTCGGCGACCACCGGGATCGAGGGAGTGAGTTCCCGGAGTGCCGCGACGATCAGGGCTTCGGCGTCCTGGTCGGCCGCGGTCACCGGCGAGCCGTCGGCCTTGGCGGTGGCGGCCGTGCCCTGCTCGTAGTGGCGCAGGATGGCGGCACCGGCACGATCGGCGATCGCCACCACCTGGGGCAGGATGAGGATGGGCGGGAACAAGGCTGCGGCTCTCCGGAAGCTGGATGCGGCTCCGCGCCTGACGGCCATGCGGTGCCGCCATGGCGTTTACCTTTGTTCAACCTGAATCTGCCAGAGTGAACCGGACGCAGGTGCCAGCGGAGGAACGATCCCCCCTTGTGCCTGGCGGATGGCGGCAGTCCCGGTGCCTGCCGGGAGAAGGGTAGCGCGATGCGATCCGAGGAAGGGTCGGCAATGGTGGCGGCAGCGGCGGGCCCGGCGGCGATCGCCACCTCGTTCCCTGCGCTGGACGGGGATGCGCCGGATTCTGTCCGCCACCGTCCGGGTGGCCGTCACTGGCTGGATCCGGACCCGCCCGACCTTTTCCGGCGCAGGCTGGAGGAACTGCGCATCCGCCAGCATCGGCCGGGCGGGCAGCCCTGCGCAGGCTGCGTGCAGATGCTGGATCTGCAGCAGGTCCGGCTCCGGTTCGGCCGGCGCTGGCCGGCCCTGCGCGACAAGGCGCTGCAGTTCGTCGCGGCTGCGCTGGAACGGGTGCTGGGCGACCACGACCTGTACCTGCTGGCCGACGAGGACCGCATCCACCTGCTCTGCAGCGGCCTGCCCCACGAGGACGCCGAGCGCCGCGCCCAGCTGCTGGCCGGTGCCATCACCGAGCGCCTGTGCGGCGCCAATCCCGGCGGTGCCGCCGTCCGCGTCCGCTCGGTGCCGGCCGATCTCGGGCGGCTGCTGGAGGGGATCGTCGATCCGCAGGAACTGCAGGGACGGGTGGCAGAAGCCCTGGCGCGGGCCGAGACGGTCCTGCCGGACCGCCCGCCGCCAGCAGCGTTGGTGCCGGCCGTGGCCTGGCAGCCCGTGCTGGCGCCGGCCCGGGGGCTGGTGGCCGCCTACCGCCTGAACCCGGCCGTCCCCGATGCCCGGGCGTACCCGCCGGGCGACGATCCGGACCTCTGGTCGATCGAGGTGGCCGCAGCCGCCCTGCCGGCCACCGCCGCCCGCGGCCGCAAGGCGTTGCTGATCGTGCCGATCCGGTATGAGACGCTCGCCTCGATCCGGCTGCGCGAGCCGTTCTGCCGGGCCTGCCGGCGCCTGCCGCGCAGCTCCGCCCATCGGCTCCTGTTCGAGGTCGGGAACCTGCCGCCCGACATCGTCCAGTCGCGCGTCCGCGAGCTGATGGCCTATCTGCGGCCGTTCTGCCTGGGCATCCTGGCCGATCTGGCCGAGCCGCAGGTCGCGCACCTGACCGGGGCCGGCATCGTCGGCGTGGCGATGGACGATTTGCGCCAGGCGCCCGAGCTGGCCGGCCTTGCCCACCGCCACGGCCTGCGCAGCTTCCTGACCGGTCTCCGTTCCGCCGCCGAATGCCGCGAGGCCGCACAGGCCGGCGTCGACTACCTGGCCGGCAGCTTCGCCCCGTCCCTGCCGCGCCCGGGGCCGGTGGTCCGTCTGGCAGGCTCCGCCCGCCCGCTCCCCCGGCTCCGGTGATCCTGCCGTCAGATCCCCGGCGGTTCCTCATGGTGGGCATCGCTGCCGGGTGCGGGTCGACGGATGGCCTGGCGGACAGGCAGCGCGTGGCAGTGCCGGCTGGCCGCCTGCTCCGGCGCCTGCGCCCCCGGCCATGCCCAACCCCGCCGGCCGCAGCCACGGCGGCGTCGCCCGGCGGGTCGCGTCGCTTGCGGCCCGGATGCCCCGATGGCGGAGCCCGCCGCATCCTTGGCCAAGTCCAGCTGCCGCGGCGGCGTGTCCTGATCTGGGGTCGCAGTCTGGTGCCGTTGCCAAGCCAAGGACGGCGCTCCGGTGGGTGACCGGTGCACCTCCACGCGCAATCCGTGGGAGACTGCCGCAAACCCCCGGCATTCGGCCCTTTCTCATGATTCGATGCCGGGGTCGGAGGACGGGAGGCGGCCTGATGTGCGCGAGGCGGTAGGTCAGGCGAGCCTGGTTGAAGCTCTGCTGCCGGCAGCCTTGGGCAGCAACCCGCGGCTGGAGCGGATCGGGGCGCAGGTAATTGGGCACCGGTCGAGGTCCTCTTGCAGCCACTGCGCCCCGCGCCGACCGGGCGGGCTGGCTACCGCCCGCCGCTGGTGCAGCGGATAGCCCTGCTTCTCTCGCAGTGGTAGCGGCGGTCGGATCGTGATCTGGAGGAAGCACTGGCGGATCGGCCGAGCTTGCGGCAGTTCCTGCGGGCCGGGTCTGGAGGATGCGGTGCCGGATGCCACGACCTGGTCGCGCTTGCGGATCGATCTGGCCGAGGCGAGGCTGGCGGAAGCAGTGTTCATGGCGCCGAATGCCCGGCTCGGGCAGCGCGGCTGGATCATCAAGACCGGTGCCATGATCGATGCGACGCTGGTCGAGGCCGACGTGAGGCGGCCGCCTCTGCGTGAAGGCGAGGCCGTCATGACGGATCCGGCAGCTGGCTTGACCCGTCGCGGACAACGCAGCTTCTGCAGTTGCAAGGCGCACCGTGCGGTCGCTCAGGGCGCGGATCCGATCCGGCGGGCCGTTTCTGACCAGCGCCGGCATCGGGGAGCGCATCGCTGCCCTGATCTGTGGCAACGCGGCGGCGGTGCTGGCGGACAAAGATCTACGCGTCCGCGAGCAGGCGCGATGCCCTGGCGGCGGCCGGCATCAGCGACCGGATCATGCACCGGCGGCACCCGAGCAAGCTCTCGCCCTCCGGGCACCAGTGGCTGAACATCGCCGTGGCACCTCGCCTGGCCAGATCGAAAAGCCCTTCGCACGATGAAGCGGCGCGATCTCTACCGCCGGGTCCGCTACCGCCGCCTCCTGCGCAACCGTTGCCGGCTCTGGCTGCTCTGCTCCGCCATGAACCGGAGGCGGGCCGAGCAGCTTGCTGGCTGAACGGCCATCAGAAGGCTCGGCAGGGAACTCGACCAACCTTCCGCGGCTTCATGGCTTTGGATCGCCTGATCAGGGACGCCGGCTGAGGCGGGTATGGCGGATGGCACAGCTGTACTGGCGGTCGGACGGGACCTGGGCGCGGATCGAGCCGCATCTGCCCCATGGGTCGGCCCCGGGTCGGCGACCGGCGGGTGATCCGCGGGATCCTGCATGTGCTCAAGACCGGCTGCTGCCCGCCGAGGTCTCCTGACCTCGGTCCTCATGGGTATGGATGATCCGCCTGCTGCGGATCATGGCGGAACGTGCCGCCAGCCTGCGGCCGGCCATGGCCGCCTACAACCGCTGCAACAACAGACAACAGATGGTCGCGGCATGGTCTGTGGCAGCGCCTGTTCCAGCGCATTGCCG
>NZ_DATMFZ010000033.1:0-13085 GCF_035556675.1 Geminicoccus sp.
CTCGCCCGTCAGCCAGGGCCGGCAGGCGCGGATCTCGCCGGTGTTGGGCTTCTGGTGGATGCGCCGCTTGCCGCGCGGCTCGAACTTGAAGTGCTTCACCGCATTGGTGACATAGACCTTCTGCCGGTCCAGCCCGGCCTCGCCCAACGCCCGGTCGAACAGCTGCCCGGCTGGGCCCACGAACGGCCGGCCCTTCAGGTCCTCGACGTCGCCCGGCTGCTCGCCCACGAACACCACGCTGGCGTGCTCCGGCCCCTCGCCGAACACGGTCTGGGTGGCCGGCGCCCAGAGCGGGCAGTTGCGGCAGCCGGCGGCTTGCGTGCGCAGTTCCTCCAGTCGGGTGACGGCCTGGGCTTCGGCCATGGCGCTCGCTCCCATGGATGGCATGGCGGCTCGCTGCGGCTGCGGGTTGGGCAGCGGCGGCATGGCTTCAACCATCTCGCGCGCGCGCCGTTCCGCACTCTCCACCAATGGCCGGATCAGCCGGGCCTCGGGCAGGTTCTTCCAGTATTTCTCCGGCATCTCCGAGCGCATCGCCTGCACCTTCAGCCGGGCCGGATTGAAGATCGCCGCATAGTAGCTGCGCCAGAGCTCCTCCAGCGCATCCTCGGATGGTGCCGCCGAGCGCGGCACGCCATCGGCGAAGCTGAGTTCCACCCCGTCCCAGTGCACCGAGCGTTCCGGCGTCAGGATCGACCAGCGCATCGAGGCGAAGCGCCGCTGGAAGAAGGGAGCCGCCGCCTCGACGATATGATGCTCCGGCTCGAACCAGGCGATGAACTGCTGCCCCCCGTCCCCGTCCTCAATCGCCCGGAAGCGGACGAAGGCGTGCATCTTGTGGATGTCGCGGCGCACGGCCTTGGCCATCCCGCCCACCCGTGCCACCAGCGGGTCGATCGCCACCGCCAGCACGTCGCGCTGGCGCAGCACCGCCTGGAGCAGCGCATAGAGCAGGGCGAACCGCTCCGGGTCCCGGTGGCAGATCGCCGTCTCCGCCAGCTGGAGAAAGCGGCGCGGCACGGAGAAGCCGGCCTCCGCACCCGGCAGCGGCGCCGGCTCGGGCTGGAACAGGCCCTCTTCCTCGCCTGCCACCCGCCACTCGATCGCCTCGCCGGGCGTGCCCGCCAGCGCAAACGCCCTGGCCCGGCGCCGCCAGCCCGCCAGGTCCACCGGCGAGGCCAGCTCCGCCAGATAGGTCACAGACCCAGTTCCAGCTGCCGCGCCGGCGGCCGCAGCCGCTCCACCAGCCGCTCGCCGTCCAGCAGCCTGGTGGCCGGCCGGTGATCCGGCAGCACCACGAACGGCAACACCTTGCCCACCGGCACCCGCAGCCGGGCGAGATCGTCGCTGCGCACCAGCCGGAAGCGGCGGGCGGAAAGGATCCGCTCGACCGACTTGGTGCCGAGCCCCGGCACGCGCAGCAGCTCCTCGCGGCTGGCCCGGTTCAGGTCGAGCGGGAACCGGTCCCGGTGCTGGAGCGCCCAGGCGAGCTTCGGGTCGATGTCGAGCGGCAGCATGCCCGAGGCGGGTGCTATCTCGTCCACCGTGAAGCCGTAGAAGCGCAGCAGCCAGTCGGCCTGGTAGAGCCGGTGCTCGCGGAGCAGCGGCGGTGCCGCCAGCGGCAGGCTGGCGCTGGCCTCGGGGATCGGGCTGAAGGCGGAATAATAGACGCGCTTGAGCCGGTACGAGCCGTACAGATTGGCCGACGTGTCCAGGATGGTCCGGTCCGACGCCCCGTCCGCGCCCACGATCATCTGGGTGCTCTGCCCGGCCGGCGCGAAGCGCGGGGCGCGCACGCTGCGCCGCTTCTCCTCCGTAGCTTCCTCCAGCCGCACCCTGAGATCGCCCATGGTGCGCCGGATCGCGCGCACGTCCTTCTCCGGGGCCAGCGTCTTCAGGCCCGTCTCGGTCGGCAGCTCGATATTGATCGAGAGCCGGTCGGCATGGAGCCCGGCCTCGGCCACCAGCTCCGGCGCCGCATCGGGAATGGTCTTGAGGTGGATATAGCCGCGAAACCCGTGCTCGACCCGCAGGGTGCGCGCCACCAGCACCAGCTGCTCCATCGTGTAGTCCGGGCTGCGGATGATGCCCGAGGACAGGAACAGGCCCTCGATATAGTTGCGCTTGTAGAAGTCGAGGGTCAGGTCCACGACCTCCTGCACCGTGAAGCGCGCCCGGCGCACGTTCGAGGACGACCGGTTGATGCAGTAGCGGCAGTCGAACATGCAGGCATTGGTGAGCAGGATCTTGAGCAGCGAGATGCAGCGCCCGTCCGGCGCGTAGGAATGGCAGATGCCTGCGCCCTCGGTGGAGCCGATGCCCCGGCCGTCGGCCGAATGCCGCTTCTCCGTGCCGCTCGACGCGCAGGACGCGTCGTATTTCGCGGCATCGGCCAGGATTTCCAGCTTGCTTTGGACGTCCATCCGCTCGACCTTCGCCGGCAACCGTTCAGGTTGCCGCTATGTTCCAGTCCGAGCCGCGCACCGGCAAGCGTGGCGGCCCTGGCCAGCGGACCGGCCGCCGCCTGGATCGATATACGCAGCTACGTTCCGACCAGATCACCGGCATGTCCAAGAGCACCCGCGCGACCCAGTTCCTCCAGCGGGCCAAGGTCGCGTTCGAGACCATCACCTACGACTACGACCCGGACGCCGACCGGGTCGGCCTGCAGGCGGCGGAGGCGATCGGCGTTCCCCCGCATCGCGTGCTGAAGACGCTGATGGCTGAGGTCGACAGCCGGCCGGTCTGCGTGATCGTGCCGTCCGACCGCGAGGTGAGCATGAAGAAGCTCGCCGCCGCGTTCGCCGGCAAGTCCGCCCAGATGATGCGCCCGGCCGATGCCGAGCGCCTGACCGGCTACCATGTCGGCGGGATCAGCCCGTTCGGCCAGAAGAAGCGCGTGCCCGTCGCGATCGAAGCCAGCGCCATGGACGAGGCGTACGTCTTCCTCAACGGCGGCCAGCGCGGCCTCCAGCTCCGCATGGCCCCGGCCGATGCCCAGGCAGCGCTGGACGCGAAGATCGCCTCCCTGATCGCCTGAGGAACCCTTCGCCGGCGACCGGCCTTTCCTCCGTCAGGATGCAGGGGAAGAGTGCGATGCCGCCCATGGCCGCCGGTCCGATCCACGCCTACCTGTCCGGCCACGGAAAAGATGGTGCCGGCCGCAGCCTGGACAGCGTTCTGGCCCTGCCCGACCGCCAGCTGGAACATATCCACGACTATATCCAGTGGCTGTTCCCGCTGCCGACCCGCAGCATGGCCCAGCCCCACTCCCCCGTGCTGACTGCCGAGGAGATCGCGGCGATCCGGGCGGATCCGGCAGCCCTCGCCAATCTCGCCCGCGCGACCGAGCGGATGCTGGCCTTCTACCGGCAGACCGACGACTGGCTGGTGCCGAGCGACCACAACCATCTGCGGATCAGCCGGATCCTGCAGAGCCTGACGATCCTGAGCGGGCCGGAGGCCGCCCGCCGCTTCTACACGGCGATCATCGCCCGGGTGGAGGCCAGCGGCGCCCGGATCGCGCCGGGCAACCGACGCTATTGGGACGCAGCGGTGCAGGCCGGGGGTGCTGGCGGAGGGAAGCCCCCGGGCGGAGGCACCACCTGAACCCGGACAGCCAGCCCCGGAGCCGCATCAGCCCATCATGAAGTCGAAGGCGAACTGGACCGGCTTCTCCTCCGGCAGCACCATCGCCAGCTCCATGCAGGTGGTCGTGGGCGAGACATGGAGGAAGCCCACGCCCTGGGCCTGCGCTGCGGCCCGCGCCAGCTTCAGCTTGGCCGCCGGCATGCGTTCGTCCGCCAGCGGTGCCGTGTCGATCACCATCATCATCGGATGCACGTCGCCGCCGCGATGGCGCAGCTCGTCGCGATGCGCCGCGAGCTTGCGGATGTCGCGGATGATCTCGCCGGCCCGGAGGCGGCCACCGGCCCGCTCGGACGCCTTCACCTCGATGGCGACCAGCATGTGCCTGAGCGTCGCCTGCCGGTTCCGCCGCCGCCAGTCGCCGCCGATCGCCGGCCGGAAGATCACGATGTCCGGGATGGGCTCGAAGCCGCCCCGGAACCCTGCCTCCTTGCGCGAATCCAGCGCCCGGAACAGCGGCGTCGCCGGCGCGTCGATCCACTGCTTGACGTTCATGCCGAGCTGGGTCGCGGGCAGGCCCGCCCGGCGCAGGCAGTGATAGGCCATGGCCTGGTAGTGCAGTTCGCCGCCGAGCGCGCTGCGGCATTCCTCCACGATCAGCGGCCAGGCCTCCGCGACCAGCCGCACCGCGTCGACCATGTTCCGGACCGGCGGCGCCCACATCTCCGGCATGGTCTCCACCGCCCGCTCCGGGGCCAGCCGGACCGGCTCCCCCACCCGAACCGCATGAAGCTGCGCCATCCGCCCTTCACCCTTTCCTGGACCCGCCTCGAGCCGACACACCGGCCGGATGCCATGTAGTCGAACAACGGCCCGTCGGCGCAAGCGGTACAGACTCAGAAGAGCATGATGGTGCACCATGAAACCCGGTGTACCGCCCTCAGCAGAGAACAGGGACAATTTTCGCCATTCTGACGGACTTGATCGAGTTCATGTCGAAACATGAACGCTGTCATCTCGCCGGCATTTCACCATGACGGCCGATGGCAGGTTGTGGCGCGTCGATGGGACCATCCGCCTGTTTCATGCTATTCTGCCTGCCCGACCCGCTTCATTGGCAGGATGCCGCCGTGCCGGACCCGAACATGCGATTTGCACGAACGAACCCGGGAGCAGGCCGCGCTGCAGCCGCCCGCGTTCTGGACGGCACATTTGCGAAACGAACCCGACGGGCAGCGGCACCGTGCCATTTGCACGAACGAACCCGAGCCTGTGGCTCTGACCACGTGAAACCTGTGGCCGCCTCCCCTATTCTTCCCACAGCAACCGGCCCGGGGATCGCATGACCTTCCGCTCCATCTACCGCCACGGCTTTGCCCGGATCGCGGCCTGCACCACGACCTGCAGCATCGCCGATCCCGCGAGCAACGCCCGGACCATCCTGGCGATGGCCAGGCGCTGCCATGAGCAGGCGGTGGCGGTGGCAGTGTTCCCGGAGCTCTCCCTGTCCGGCTACGCGATCGACGATCTCCTGCTTCAGGACCCGCTGCTGGATGCCGTCGACGACGCGCTCGCGGACCTCCTGGACGGCAGCCGCCACCTCTTGCCCCTCCTGCTGGTGGGCGCCCCCGTCCGCCACCGCAACCGCATCTACAACGCCGCGGTAGCAATCCATCGCGGCCGCCTGCTGGGCGTGGTGCCCAAGGTCCACCTGCCGAACTATCGCGAGTTCTACGAGCACCGCCACTTCGCGTCCGGCCAGGACACGGATGGCGAATCCATCATCCTGGGCGGCCAGACCGCGCCCTTCGGCACCGACCTCCTGTTCGCCGCCGACGACATCGAGGGCCTGATCGTCCATGTCGAGGTCTGCGAGGACGTCTGGGTACCGATCCCGCCCAGCAGCGACGCAGCACTGGCCGGTGCCACCGTGCTGGCCAACCTGTCCGCCTCCAACATCACCATCGCCAAGGCCGAGACCCGCAGGCTGCTGGCCCAGTCGCAGTCGGCGCGGTGCCTGGCCGCCTATGTCTACTCGGCCTCGGGTGCGGGCGAATCCACCACCGACCTCGCCTGGGACGGCCAGACCTCGATCTTCGAGAACGGCCGGGTATTGGCCGAGAGCGACCGCTTCCCGCCCGGCGACCAGCTGGTGACGGCCGATGTCGACCTCGACCTGCTCCGCCAGGAGCGCGCCCGCCAGGGCACGTTCGACGACAATCGCCGCCGCTTCCAGGCAGTGACCGACCGCTACCGGGTGGTCCCATTCGAGCTGGCGGCACCGCTGGCCGATGTCGGCCTGCGGCGGGTGGTCGAGCGCTTCCCGTTCGTGCCGGCCGATCCGGCCCGCCTCGCCCAGGACTGCTACGAGGGCTACAACATCCAGGTCGCCGGCCTGACCCAGCGCCTGCGCGCCACCAAGATCGACAAGGTGGTGATCGGCGTCTCGGGCGGGCTGGATTCGACCCATGCGCTGATCGTCGCCGCCAAGGCCATGGACGGGCTAGGCCTGCCGCGCACCAACATCCTGGCCTACACCATGCCGGGCTTCGCCACCTCGGACGAGACCAAGACCAACGCCATCCGCCTGATGAGCGCGCTCGAGGTCAGTTGGCAGGAGCTCGACATCCGCCCGACCGCCACGCAGATGCTGAAAGACCTGGGCCACCCGTTCGGGCGGGGCGAGCCGGTCTACGACGTCACCTTCGAGAACGTGCAGGCGGGCCTGCGCACCGACTACCTGTTCCGCCTGGCCAACCACCATGGCGGCCTGGTGATCGGCACGGGCGACCTGTCCGAGCTGGGCCTGGGCTGGTGCACCTATGGCGTGGGCGACCAGATGTCCCACTACAACGTCAATGCCGGGGTGCCGAAGACGCTGATCCAGCACCTGATCCGCTGGGTGATCTCGTCCGGCCAGTTCGGCGGCGACGTGCCGGCCACGCTCGAATCGATCCTCGCCACCGAGATCTCGCCGGAGCTGGTGCCGGTCGAGGCCGGCGAGAAGCCGCAGAGCACCGAGGCGAAGGTCGGCCCCTACGAGCTGCAGGACTTCAACCTGTTCTACACGCTGCGCTACGGCTTCCGCCCGTCCAAGATCGCCTTCCTGGCGCTGATGGCCTGGGAGGAGACCGGGCACGGCGCCTGGCCGCCCGGCTTCCCCGAGGACCGGCGGCGCGCCTACGACCTTCCGCACATCCGCAAGTGGCTGGAAGTGTTCATCCGCCGCTTCTTCGGCTTCAGCCAGTTCAAGCGCTCCGCCATGCCCAACGGCCCCAAGGTTGCGGCCGGCGGCTCGCTCTCCCCGCGCGGCGACTGGCGCGCTCCCTCGGACGGCAACGCCAAGGCCTGGCTGGAGGAGCTGGAGCGGAACGTGCCGGCCGCCTGAGCGTTGGGCTCCCGGACCGCCCGGGCAAGGATGACATGCAGGACGAGGATCAGCTTCAGTACGGCCCGCTCACCGCGAGCTGCGCGCATGTCTGCGTCGACATGCAGAGACTTTTCCACGAGGACACGGACTGGCACACGCCCTGGATGGAGCGGGTCCTGCCCAACGTGGTCCGGCTGGTCGAGGCCCATCCGGAGCGGACGGTCTTCACCCGGTTCGTCCCGGCCGCACGCCCCGGCGAGGGCCGCGGCACCTGGCGGCGCTACTACGAGCGCTGGTCGTCCATGACGGTCGAGCGGCTGGGCGAGGAGATGGTCGGGCTGATCCCGGACTTGGCCCGGTTCGTCCCGCCGGCCGAGGTGGTGGACAAGCATGTCTACGGCCCCTGGGACGAGACCGATCTCCATGCGCGGCTCCAGCGCCGCGGCATCGACACGCTGGTGATCAGCGGCGGCGAGACCGATGTCTGCGTGCTCGCCACCATCATGGGCGCCATCGACCGCGGCTACCGGGTGGTGGTCGGCCACGACGCCCTGTGCAGCTCCTCCGATGAGACCCACGACGCCTCGCTCAGCCTCTACCATCGCCGCTTCGGCACGCAGATCGAGGCCGTGCCGGTCCAGGTCATCCTGGACGGCTGGCGCTAGCTGGGCCGGCCCTTTCCTTTAGGCTGCCCGCTCGGCGGCCACGAACCGCACCAACTCGTCCATCGACCGGCCGGCCGCCTCGGCCGACACGCCCAGCCGCTCGGGCGGCAGGCCGGCGCGGTTCATCCAGAAGGTCCGGTAGCCGAACCAGGTGGCCGCGCATACGTCCCAGCCATTGGAGGACACGAACAGGATCCGGCTGGCGGGCAGGCCCAGCCTGTCCAGGCCCAGCTGGTAGATCTCCGGCGCGGTCTTGAACCGGCGCACCTGGTCCGCGGTCAGGACCAGGTCGAACAGGCCCTCGAAGCCGGCCGCTTCGATGGCCGGCTCCAGCATGCGCGGCGCGCCATTGGACAGGATCGCCAGCGGCAGCCCCAGCTGTTTCAGCCTGGTCAGCGCCTCCCGGTCGCCGGGATGGGCCGGCAGCCGCCGATACGCGCCCAGCAGCCGGTCGACCGCCTCCTGCCCGGCCGGCAGCCCCAGCCGGTCCAGCACATAGTCGAGTGCGTCCGCGGTCACCGACCAGAAATCGGCATAGCGACCGCACATGCTGCGAATGCGCGCATATTCGAGCTGCTTTTCCCGCCAGGCGGCCGCCAGCGCCACGCCATGTCCCGGGAACAGTTCCTCCGCGATCTGGGTGATCGCCAGGACGTCGAACAGGGTGCCGTAAGCATCGAAAATCACCGCACCCAGCGGCTGACCAGCCGGCTGCATCCGCGCCTCCCCCAAGCTGCGCTCGGCACCATGATCGGCCGTGATGGACCTTCGCTCAAGCATGGAGCCGGCCGCTGGCTCAGGTCAGGGCGAACAGGGCTGCCATGGTCACCGTGGCGGTGATCAGGCCGCCTGCGAGCAGCAGGAGCCCGTCGCGCGCCGTCATCCCCAGCGCCACCGTGGCGATCACCAGCCCGGCCGCCGAGTTCAGGAACGGGAGGATCTCCATGGGCGGCATGGTGAGCGCCACGACCATGCAGTGCAGTGCCGCGGCCTTCTGCCCCAGCGGGCCGGTCAGCCAGTGCAGCCGCGGGCGCACCAGCCGGTCGACGCGGCCGGCCCAGGACGAAAGGAAGCCGGTCACTCGGCGCAGCCTGCTGCTCCGCACGCAGCGCGCGGCGAGCTGGCGCGGCAGCCACACCCTCCTGCTGCCGGCCAGCATCTGCCATCCGACCAGCAGGACGACCGCCGCCATCATGCTGGGCACGGTCGGAATGCCGGACAAGGGCGAGACCACGACCAGACCCGGCACCAGGAGGAGCGGGCCGAACGACCGGTCGCCCAGCGCATCGCGGATGTCGCCCACCGAGACGCTCTCCTGCCGGGCGGCCGTCTCGTCGATACGAGCCAGCACGTCACTCAGGGATTCGAGCGGTGGCGGGCCTTCGCGACGCAGGCTCCGCCAGAACGGATGCTCCCGCAGGCGTACCCGCCAGGGGCGCGCGGCAGCCGGTGCCGCCATGGCCCCGTCGGCTGCAACCTCCAGCCGTCCCTCGACTGGCACCGGGCCGTCCGTCGGCAGGGCGATGATGCCCGCCTCCCGTGCCCCATGCACGTTCGAGTTGTGATGATGGGTGCGCCGGCAGGTCGCCACCCCTCGCCTCCGCCAGTCGTTCCCTTGCCTGACAAGGGAGCCGTCACGGGACGGCATGGTTCCGTCCAGGTGCCCGCCGCGCCGGCGCTCCCGCCCTAGCGCAGGGTCTGGTACAGCTCGACGGTGCGCTCTGCGATGGCGTCCCAGCTGAACTGCTCGACCGCGCGGCGCCGGCCGTTCGCGGCAAGGCGCGCCCGCAGTTCCGGATCCCGGGCCAGCCGGTTGATCGCCGCCGCGAGCCCTGCGGAGAACTCGGCCGGATCGGCCGGATCGAAGCTGCCGGCGCGGATCCGCGGGTCGACCAGCAGCCCGGTTTCCTCCGGCACGACCACCTCCGGGATACCGCCCACGGCCGAGGCGACGACCGGGGTCTCGCAGGCCATGGCCTCCAGGTTGATGATGCCGAACGGCTCGTAGACCGACGGGCAGCAGAAGATGGCGGCGTGGTTGTAGAACTGGATCACGTCGGCCCTGGGCAGCATCTCCCGCACCCAGACCACGCCCTTGCGCCTGGCGCTGACCTCGGCGACGCGCGCCTCCATCTCCTGGCCGATCTCGGGCGTGTCCGGGGCACCCGCGCACAGGACGATCTGCAGGTCCGGGTCGATCTGCGGGATCGCGTTGACGAGATGAATGATCCCCTTCTGCCGGGTGATCCGGCCGACGAACAGGAGGTAGGGCTTGTCCGGATCGACGCCATGACGGGCCAGGGCGTCCTTCGCCTCGGTCCGGCGGTACTCGTCCGGGTCGATGCCGTTGTGGATGACATGCACCCGTGCCGGCTGGACGTCGAACAGGCGGAGGATGTCCTCGCGGGTCTCCTTGGAGACCGCGATGATCGCATCGGCATGCTCCATCGCGGTGCGCTCCATCCAGGTGCTCAGATGGTAGGCGTTGCCGAGCTGCTCGACCTTCCAGGGCCGCAGGGGCTCGAGCGAATGGACGGTCAGGACGAAGGGCACGTCCCAGAGCCGGCTTGCGATCAGGCCGGCCATGTCGGTGTACCAGGTGTGGCAGTGCGCCACGTCGGCATCCAGCGTGTCCTTGGCCATGGCCAGCGAGCGGGCATAGGCGTCGACGGCGCTGCCAAAGCGTGGGTCGGTGCCCACCTTGGCTTCCGCCCAGGCCGGATAGCCGCGCACGACCGGATTGCCGCTCTCGCTCCGCTGGTTGCCGAAGCAGCGCACCTCCACGGCCAGGCGCTTCGCCATCGCCCGGGCAAGGTACTCCACATGCACGCCGGCACCGCCATAGACGTTGGGCGGGTACTCGTTGGTGAACAGCGCGACCTTCGCGACCTTCGACACGCTCGCTTCCTCCCGACCTGGATCGCCCGTCCGGCGACCGCCCTGCCCTGTCGCGGTCCGGCGGCCACCGGGGAACGCCTGGGACCATCGGCCGGATCCCCTGGCCTTCACGATCAACCGTGCCGGACTGTCGACGAAGTCCGGCACCAAGTCACGCGCTGCCCGGGAACAGGGGCCTGACCGCCTCCGGCAGGGCTTTCTTGCCCCCTCGTCCGGCACGGCGCATTGGCCGTGGCGGGTTATGCCGGCATGATCGCGGAAGGCCGGGCGTAGGGCGGTCCGCGACTTGAAGCAGGGGACGAGGATCGAGGATGAAGACCTACCGGGTCGCCGCCATTCCGGGCGACGGGATCGGCATCGAGGTGGTGGAGGCGGGGCTCCTTGTGCTGGAGGCACTGGCGGAACGCGACGGCGGCTTCGCCCTCGATATCGAGCGGTTCGACTGGGGCAGTGAGCGCTACCGGCGCAGCGGCGCGCTGATGCCGGCGGACGGGGTGGAACGGCTGCGCGGGTTCGACGCGATTCTGTTCGGTGCCGTGGGTGCTCCCGACCTGCCCGACCACCTGACGCTCTGGGGCCTGCGCCTGGCCATCTGCCAGCCGCTCGACCAGTTCGCCAACGTGCGCCCGACCCGGATCCTGCCCGGCATCACCAGCCCGCTGCGTGGGGTGAGCCCGGGCGATCTCGACTGGGTGATCGTGCGCGAGAACTCCGAGGGCGAATATGCCGGCCAGGGCGGCCGGTCGCATCGCGGCCTGCCGGAGGAGGTGGCGACCGAGGTGGCGATCTTCACCCGGGCGGGCGTCGAGCGGATCATGCGCTATGCCTTCCAGCTCGCGCAGTCGCGCCCGCGCAAGCTGCTCACCGTTGTCACCAAGTCCAACGCGCAGCGCTACGGCCTGGTGCTCTGGGACGAGATCGCGCAGGAGGTCGCGGCCGACTTCCCGGACGTGACCTGGGACAAGATGCTGGTCGACGCCATGACCGTGCGGATGACGCTGAAGCCGGGCTCGCTCGACACGATCGTCGCGACCAACCTCCACGCCGACATCCTCTCGGACCTGGCCGCCGCGCTGGCCGGCTCGATCGGCATCGCGCCCACGGCCAACATCAACCCCACCGGCCGCGCACCCTCGATGTTCGAGCCGATCCACGGCTCGGCCTTCGACATCACCGGCAAGGGCATCGCGAATCCGGTGGGCACGTTCTGGAGTGCCGCGATGATGCTCGACCATCTGGGCGAGCAGGGTGCCGCGGCGCTCCTGATGCAGGCGATCGAGCGGGTCACCGCCGACCCTGCCCTCCACACCCCCGATCTGGGTGGCACGGCCCGGACCGAGGACGTCACCCGGGCCGCGATCGAGGCGATCCGCGGCCGCAATGACTAACGATCGAAGAGAGCCCCAGATGAGCACCAACCGGATGAAGATCGCGGTGATCCCCGGCGACGGGATCGGCAAGGAGGTCGTGCCCGAGGGCCTGCGCGTACTGGAGGCCGTGGCCAGGCGGCACGGCCTGGGCTTTGAGTTCACCGAGCACGGCTTCGCCTCGGCCGACTACTACCACCAGCACGGTGCCATGATGCCCGAGGACTGGAAGGAGCGGCTCGACGGCTCGGATGCGATCTTCTTCGGTGCGGTCGGCTGGCCCGCCACCGTGCCCGACCATGTCTCGCTGTGGGGCTCGTTGATCCAGTTCCGGCGCGAGTACGACCAGTACGTGAGCCTGCGCCCGGCCCGCGCCATGCCGGGCGTGCCCTCGCCGCTGGCCGGCCGCAAGCCCGGCGACATCGACATGATGATCGTGCGCGAGAATACCGAGGGCGAATATTCCTCGATCGGCGGCCGGATGTTCCCCGGCACCGAGCGCGAGATCGTGGTCCAGGAGACGGTGATGAGCCGGCACGGGGTCGACCGCATCCTGCGCTACGCTTTCGACCTGGCGATGAAGCGCGGCCGGCACCTGACCTCGGCCACCAAGTCGAACGGCATCTCGATCACCATGCCCTACTGGGACGAGCGGGTGGCCGAGATGGCCAATTCCTATCCTGAGGTGAAGGTCGACAAGTACCATATCGACATCCTGACAGCACAATTCGTGCTGCACCCGGACTGGTTCGACGTGGTAGTGGCCTCCAACCTGTTCGGCGACATCCTGTCCGATCTGGGCCCCGCCTGTACCGGGACGATCGGCATCGCCCCGTCAGGCAACATCAATCCCGAGCGGCGCTTCCCCTCTTTGTTCGAGCCGGTGCACGGCTCGGCCCCGGACATCGCCGGACAGGGGATCGCTAATCCGGTGGGCCAGATCTGGGCGGGTGCGATGATGCTCGAGCATCTGGGCCACGCGGATGCCGCGGCCGCGATCGTGGCAGCGATCGAACGGGTGCTGGCCGAGCCGGCGCTGCGCACCCGCGACCTGGGCGGTAAGGCCGATACCCGCACCTGCGGCCAGGCCATCGCCGACGCGATCGCCTGAGGAAGACCGCCCATGAGGATCACCGACATCCGCGAGAAGACGGTCTCGATCGCCTCGCCCATCGCCAACGCCTATATCGACTTCTC
>NZ_DATMFZ010000034.1:0-8313 GCF_035556675.1 Geminicoccus sp.
CCTTGGCGAAGCTCGTGTCGACCGCGAGCCCAACCGGGCCATGGACCTCGGCACCGGACAGGGCCGCCGCGATCCGGCGGGCCAGGGGCAGGCCGCGCGCGCCCAGGATGACGATCGCGGTCATGGCAGCTCGCGCGGGCGGCGGGCCAGGATCAGGGCGAAATAGGGCAGCCGTTCCTCCGTCACCATATCGAGCGGCCGGACCTGCTCCTCGGCACTGCCCAGCTCGCTCACGACCAGCGCCGATTCCGCCAGCCCGACCTCGGCCAGGAGGTGCCGGATCCGCGGCAGGTGGCGGCCGACCTTCAGGATCGCGACGCTGGCGGCGCTCGTCATGGCCGCCCGGAGCCGCGCGTCCCCGGCCGTGGCCGCCAGGATCGCCAGGTTCTCGTCCCGCTGGGCCAGCACATGGCGGCTGCCGGCCGCGGCCGCCGCGATCGAGGTGATGCCGGGCACCACCGTCACCGGCACCTGCGCGCCCAGCCGGTCGAGCAGCGCAACGAACGAGCCATAGAGCAGGGGGTCGCCCTCGCACAGGAAGCCGACCTCCCGGCCATGCCGGATCTCCGCCAGGATCTCGGCAGCAAGCCGGTCATAGACCGGCCGGGCCACATCGGGGGCGCAGCGCATCGGCAGGTCCGCCGCCAGCTCCCGGGTGTCGGCGGGGATCAGGGCCTGCGCGATGCGCCGGGCCCGGCTCGGCCGGCCGTCCGCGCCGACATGGGCCAGCACCGGCAGTGTGCCGATCAGCCGGGCCGCCTTCAGCGTCACCAGCTCCGGATCGCCCGGACCGACCCCGATGCCGAACAAGCTGGTCACGGCCTGGTCCAGGCCCACTGGGTCACCGGCGCCAGGGCGCGCCAGGCGAGCATGCCGCCGACCGGCTCCGCCCGGCTCACCGCGATCCGGGCGAGTTCGCCGCCATGGTGGGAAGCTGCCGCCAGCAGGGCCGCCTCGCCCTCCAGCGTGACGGCGTTCGCCACCAGCCGGCCGCCCGGGCGCAGCCGCTCGGCCAGGGCCGCGATCAGGCCGGGCGTGCCGGTGCCACCACCCAGGAAGATCGCATCCGGCCGGGGCAGCCCGTCCAGTGCCGCAGGCGCACTGCCCAGGACTGTGGCCAGCTCCGGCGTGCCCAGTTGCAGGGCATTGGCACGGATCCGCTCGAGCCTCCCCGCATTCCGCTCGATCGCGATCGCCCTGGTGCCGGGCTGGGCGCGCAGCCATTCGATGCCGATGGCGCCGCTGCCGGCACCCACGTCCCAGAGCAGCTCGCGCGGGCAGGGGGCGAGCTTGGCCAGCGTCGCCGCACGCACCTCGCGCTTGGTGAGCTGGCCGTCATGGCGGAACGCGTCGTCCGGCAGCCCCGGCACCAGCGGGCGGACCGGGCCCGCGGGCGCCGGCACTTCCAGCCCGACCACCACCAGGTCGCGGAACATGTGCTGCGCCACCTCCGCAGCCGGCAGGTCGAGCACCCGCTCGTCCGGCCCGCCCAGATGCTCCAGCACGTGGAGGCGGGCGCTGCCGAAGCCATGCTCGGCCAGGAGGTTCGCGATCTTCGCCGGGCAGTGCCGGTCGGCGCACAGGATCACCAGGCGCCGGCCCGGCTGCAGCCAGCGCACCAGCCGCTCCAGCGGGCGGCCATGGATGGTGACGACTTCCGCCTCGGCCAGCGACCAGCGCAGCCGGGCGCAGGCGAGCTGCATGGAGGCCACCTGCGGCACGACCCGGATCGCGTCCTCGCCGAAGCGCGCCACCAGCCGGCGCGCCACCCCGAACCACAAAGGGTCGCCCGAGGCCAGCACCACCACCCGGTGCCGCCTGAGGCTGGCCAGATGCTCGATCGACGGGTCGAGCGGCACCTGCCAGGGCATGCGCGGCCGCGGATCGTCGCCCAGCATGGCCAGATGGCGGGCACCGCCGATGAACAGTTCGGCCCGCCCCATGGCGGCGCGGGCCTCGGCGCCGAGTGCCGCCGGGCCGTCCTCGCCGATCCCGACCACGTACAGCCAGGGCTCGCTCATGCCGCCTCCACCAGGCAGGCATTGAGTGCTGCTGCCGCCATGGCGCTGCCGCCACGGCGGCCCAGCACGGTCACGAACGGGATGCCGAGTTCCGCCTCCACCAGCGCCTGCTTGCTCTCCGCGGCACCGATGAAGCCCACGGGCGTGGCGATGATCGCTGCCGGTCGGCTGGCACCCGCGCGGAGCTCGTCGAGCAGCTGGAACAGGGCGGTCGGCGCATTGCCGATCACCACCACCGCACCGCCGAGCCGGGGGCGCCAGCCGGTGACCAGCCGCGCCGAGCGGGTGGTGCCGGCCGCCTGCGCCAGATCGGCCAGCCCCGGATCCTCCAGCCCGCAATGGATCTCGACGCCGTCCGGCAGGTGACGGGCCAGGATCCCGGTCGCGACCATGCGCGAGTCCACCAGCACCGGGGCCTGCCTGGCCAGCGCTGCCCGAACGTCCTCCGCCGGGTCGCCGTCGCTGCGCAGGTCCGCCACCAGGTCGGTCATGCCGCAGGCATGGATCATCCGCACCGCCAGCGGCCGGACCGGCTCCGGCAGCCGGTCCAGGGCGGCCTCGGCACGGATGGTCGCGAACGAGCGGCGGTAGATCTCCGCCGGGTCCCTGAGCCAGTCGCTCATCCCTTCAGACTCATCCGGCCTTCCGACTCATCCGCGACGGCGCGTCCCGCCGTCCTTCAGCACCACGACCTTGTCCGGTTCCGGCGCGTCGAGATGGTGGTGATGATGGCCATGGCCGTGATGATGCCCGTGCCCGTGATGATGGTGATGGCCGTGGTGATGGTGGCGGTCCGCGTCGGTGCCGATCCCCTCGACATGGTGGTGATGGCTTTCCTGCGGCGCCCCCTGGTCGTGCTCGAAGCCCAGGATCTGGGTGCGGTACTTGCAGAGCTGGCAGTTCATGGCGGTATCGCCCGCGGCGATGCCCTCGATCCGCTCGATGAAGGTCTCGACCACCAGCTTATGGTCGTTCAGATAGCCGGCCTCGACCAGCTCGATCCCGGGATGCTCCGCCGCCACCGCGCGCGCCTGCTCGTAGATCCGCTGCACCAGCACGCCGGTGAACAGGAAATAGGGGAACACCACCACCCGGCGGTAGCCCAGGCGGATCGCGCGGCGCAGCGCCTCGTCGGTGCGGGGATGGGCCACGCCGGAATAGCCGGTCTCGGCATGGCCGAAGCCCATGCCCTCCCAGAGCATCCGGGTGACCTTGGCGACATTGCCGTTGGCGTCGCTGTCCGAGGTGCCCCGGCCCACCACCAGCAGCAGGGTCTCGGCGCGGGTGATCTCGTCGGAGGCAAGCGCCAGCGCCGCCTCGATCCGCTCGGCCGCAGCGCGCAGCAGCTTGCCGTCGATGGCGAGGTCGCGGGCCATGCGCACGCGCACCTCGGGATTCTCCGCCGCCCAGGCGTTCAGCACCGACGGCACGTCGTTCTTCACGTGGCCGGCCGCGAACAGCATGGCCGGCATCGCCAGGATCTCCGTGACGCCCTTGTCACGCAGCCGGTCCAGGCCCTCGCGGATCACCGGCCGGGCGAACTCCAGATAGCCGGCCTCGACCGGCCGGTCGGCATAGTGGCGCCGCAGATGAGCGACCAGCGCCGCGAACTCGTGGGTCGCCTCCACGTCGCGCGACCCGTGCCCGCAGATCATCACGCCGATCCTGCTCATCGTGTCCCCATCCACGCCGCCGGCACCCGCAGGCGCGACCACCCTGATCGCGCTTGCGCTGTCGAATGTCGGCGGTGGATAGCAGTGTCACCGCCGGCCCGCCACAGGGGACCCACCGCCCCGATCCGGCCCCACGGTCGGACCACGCCGCCGGCCCACCAGTCCGGGAAGCGCTGCAGCCTTGCTCGTCGAACCGCCCGCCCACCTCCTGGCCTGGCTGATCCTGGCTCTCGTCCTGGATGCGCTGATCGGTGACCCGCCCGCCCTGTGGCGGCGGCTGCCGCATCCGGTGGTGCTGATCGGCCGGCTCGTCACCATGCTGGAGCACCTGCTCCTGGATGCACCGGCGCCAAACGAGCATGCCCCCGGCGACCGGATGCCGGACGAGCGGGCGGCGAATGCAGCCCGGCGCCGCCGCCGGGGTATCCTCCTGGTGCTGCTGGTGCTCGCCCTGGCCCTGACCGCGGGCGCAGCACTCCAGGCGCTGGCCGGGCAGCTGCCGGGCGGCTGGCTCCTGGAGGCGGCGGCAGCCGCGACCCTGTTCGCCCAGCGCTCCCTGTCCGACCACGTCCTGGCCGTGGCCCGCGGCATGGACGAAGGGATCGAGGCGGCCAGGCGCAAGGTCGCGATGATCGTCGGGCGTGATCCGGACCAGCTGGACCAGCCGGCCGTTGGGCGCGCTGCGATCGAATCCGCCGCGGAGAACTTCAGCGACGGCCTGGTGGCACCGCTGGTCTGGACGCTGCTGCTGGGCCTGCCCGGTCTCCTGGCCTACAAGGCGGTCAACACCATGGACAGCATGATCGGCCACAAGAGCCAGCGCTACCGCCACTTCGGTTGGGCGGCGGCACGGCTGGACGACCTGGTCAACCTGCCGGCCTCGCGTCTTTCCGCCCTGCTGGCGATCCTGGCGGCCTGCATCCTGCCCGGTGCCAGTCCCATCCGGGCCTGGCGGACCGTGCGCCGCGACGCCCGCCAGCACCGTTCGCCCAATGCCGGCTGGCCGGAGGCGGCGTTTGCCGGGGCACTGGGCATCGCCCTGTGCGGGCCGCGCAGCTATGGCGGGGTTCCGTCGGTGGCGCACTGGATCGGCGACGGCCGGCGCGACGTCACCGCCGTCGACGTCCGCCGCGCCATCCGCCTGCTCTGGCTCGCCTGGCTGATCGCGCTCGGCATCCTCCTGTTCGTGTTCCTGGCGCTGCCAACGGGTGGCGGGACGGGATGAGGCGGACCTTTAGCGGGGTCCTCCCCAATGGTCCGGCCAGAACTCGTCCTCAGGTCCGGCCCGGGCGCTGGCGGGAACCAGCGGCGTGGCCCCGGCGCGGACCGGCACCGGTTCGGCAGGGGTGGCGAGCCAGCCGAGCGGCGGCTGGCCGCGCTCGTCCTGGAGCAGGCAGAGTCGCAGGCCGGGCACGGCCGCGGCGAAGTCGTCCCGCAGCCCCGCGCGGACCCGATCGGTCAGCCGGCCGCGCAGCGCCTGATCGCCCAGCACGGACGCGGCCCATTCGCCCTGGGCCACGATCGGCCGGCCGCGCAGGTCCAGCAGGATCGCGGGCCTGCCGTGATGGCGCATCAGGGCCGCCAGCCGGCGACGATCGAGCGACAGATCGGACAAGGAAGTGAGCTCCGAGGGCGGGTCTGCCTCCCTTATGCGCCCACATCGCTTAACGATCCGTGAACGGGACCGGGCAGTTCAGCCCGGATCGACAGGAGCAATGGGAGCGGCAGCCGTGAGCAGCCGGCCCAGCGGGATGCAGGCCGCCAGATGGTCGGCCAGCTCGTCCAGAGCCTGCTCGGTGCGCCGGCCTTGGGCCACGGACGCACGCAGCGCCGGAGCAAGGCGCCTGAGATAGTTGGCACGCCACCCGTCATTGGCGAGCAGGCCGTGCAGGTAGCAGCCCGCCACCTGCCCGTCCGCCGAAACCGCTCCGTCGGGCCGGCCCTCGATCCGGACCAGCGGGCGGGCGAGGCCGGGCCCTTCGGTGCGGCCCGAATGGATCTCGTAGCCGGCGAGGGCCAGGCCGCCGTCGAGGTCGGTCGCCCGGACCTCGCGCACCGTTTTGGCCCGGTCGAACACGGTATGGACGTCGAGCAGGCCCAGGCCCGGCACGGTCTGTGGCGGCCCCTCGATTCCCAGCGGGTCCGCCACCGTGTGGCCCAGCATCTGGAAGCCGCCGCAGATCCCCAGCACATGGCCGCCGCGGCGGACATGGGCCAGGATGTCGATGTCCCAGCCCTGCCGGCGCAGGAAGGCGAGGTCGGCGATCGTCGCCTTGGAGCCCGGCAGGAGCACCAGGTCCGTCCCGGCCTCGATCGGCCGGCCGGGCGGCACGATCACCAGCCGCACGTCCGGCTCCTGGGCCAACGGATCGAGATCGTCCAGGTTGGCCAGCCGCGGCAGGCTCGGCACCGCCACGACCAGCGGCGCATCCGGCCGTGCGCGCGCCAGCTCCGCCAGGCCCAGCATGTCCTCCTTGGGCAGGTCCCGGGCGGCCTCGCACCAGGTCACCGTGCCCAGGCTGGCAAGGCCGGTGCGCGCCGTGAGCACCGGATGGGCGCTGGCGAACAGGGCAGGGTCGCCGCGGAACTTGTTGACCAGATAGCCCCGGATCAGCGCCCGTTCCCCGGGCTCCAGCAGCTCCCAGGTGCCGACCAGCTGGGCGATCACGCCGCCGCGCTCGATGTCGCCCACCAGCACCACCGGCACGCCCGCCCGCACCGCGAAACCCATGTTGGCGATGTCGCCGGCGCGCAGGTTGACCTCGGCCGGGCTGCCGGCCCCCTCGACCAGGACGAGATCGGCCTCGCCGGCCAGAAGGTGGAAGCTTTCCAGCACCCTGGGCAGGAGCTGCGGCTTCATCCGGTAGTAGTCGCGCGCCCCCGCCGTGCCCACGACCTTGCCCTGGACCACGAGCTGGCTGCCGCTGTCGGTCTGCGGCTTGAGCAGCACCGGGTTCATGTGCACCGAGGGCCTGACGCCGCAGGCCTGCGCCTGCAGCGCCTGGGCCCGGCCGATCTCGCCGCCATCGGCCGCCGGGGCCGCGTTGTTGCTCATGTTCTGCGGCTTGAACGGCCGCACCCGCAGCCCCTGGCGGGCGAACGCCCGGCACAGGCCCGCCACCAGCAGCGACTTGCCGGCATTCGAGCAGGTGCCCTGGATCATCAGCGCCCGGGCGCCCGGTGCCGGCAAGCTCAGGACTCCACGCTCAGAACTCGATCCCGGGCTGGGCCTTGATGCCGGCGCGGAACGGGTGCTTGACCAGCTGCATCTCGGTGACGAGGTCGGCCGCCTCGATCAGCTCGGGCCGGGCGTTGCGCCCGGTGATCACGACGTGGAGGTCCGGCCGCTTGGTCCGCAGCACCTCCAGCACCTCCTCGACCGGCAGATAGTCGTAGCGCAGCGCGATGTTCAGCTCGTCCAGGACCACCATCCGGACCTCCGGATCGGCCATCATCTCCTTAGCCGCCTCGAAGGCCTGGTGCGCCAGGGCCATGTCCTTCTGCCGGTCCTGGGTCTCCCAGGTAAAACCCTCGCCATGGGCCACGAAGCGCAGCTGGTCCGGGAACCTGTCGAAGATCACGCGCTCGCCGATCTCGCGCGCCCCCTTCACGAACTGGACGATCCCGACCCGGTAGCCGTGGCCCAGCGCCCGCAGCACCATGCCCCAGGCCGCCGTCGACTTGCCCTTGCCGGTGCCGGTATGCACCACGATCAGGCCCTTCTCGCCGGTCTTGGACGCATAGAGCGCGTCCTTGGCGGCCTTGATCTTCGCCTTCTTCAGGGCGTGGTCGCGGTCCTCATCCCCGTCCGTGCCCGTGTCGCTCATCCGCCTGTCCCCCCGATGCCGTAAGGAGCCGCCCAGCCGAGCCCGTCCTCGGTGCGCCCGCGCGGCCGGTACTCGCAGCCCACCCAGCCGGCATAGCCCAGCCGGTCCAGCAGGGCGAACAGATGCGGGAAGTTGACCTCGCAATCGTGCGGCTCATGCCTCTCCGGCACGCCCGCCACCTGGACATGGCCCACCTGGTCGATCTGCGCTTCCAGCCGCCGGGTGAGGTCGCCCTCCATGATCTGGCAGTGGTAGAAGTCCATCTGCACCTTGGCGTTCTTCGCCCCCGAGCGCTCGATCAGTCGCCGCGCCTGGTCCTGGTACGAGAGGAAATAGCCCGGCATGTCGCGCTGGTTGATCGGCTCGATCACCACGGTGATGCCCAGGGGCTCACAGGCCTTGGCGACCTCGGCCAGGTTCGCGGCAAACGTCGCCTCCTGCTGCTCGCGCGGCAGGCCGGCGGGTGGGATCCCGGCCATCATATGCAGGGTCGGGCAGCGCAGCGCCTCGGCATAGCGCAGCGCCTTCTCCACCCCCTCCATCAGCTCCTGCTCCCGGCCGGGCAGGCAGGCCATGCCGCGCTCGCCCGCCGCCCAGTCGCCGGGCGGCAGGTTGAACAGCGCCTGGGACAGGCCGGCGCCGTGCAGGGCGCCGGCGACCTCGTCCACCGGGAAGTCGTAGGGGAACAGGAACTCCACGCCCTTGAACCCGCAGGCAGCCGCTGCGGCGAACCGGTCGAGAAAGGCATGCTCGTTGAACATCATGCTGAGGTTCGCGGCAAAGCGCGGCATC
>NZ_DATMFZ010000035.1:0-4271 GCF_035556675.1 Geminicoccus sp.
ATGAAGTCTCGTAGTTTTCAGGACGGCGGACACGCGCCTCTGCGGATCAGCCAGAGCAGCAGGGCGTAGCCGCGTCCAGGCAGGACCGAGGCCGGAGCCCTCGCTCACCAGCATCAGCCAACTTCGTCCAACGTGCGGCGGTGGCCGGCGCAAGTCCGCACCGCCTGGAGCAAAGCCATGTCCTGCAGGTCGCTCGCCGGCAGCTCGGCCATCGTCCTGGCCGCCCTCGCCGCCGCATCCTCGGCAACGGCCCAGGTGCCGCCGCCGGAACTCGTCATCGAAGGCCCGATCGACGCGATCGGAGCCAACTCCATCACGGTGATGGGCATCGAGATCAACGTGCCGAGCGGGCGGGCCGACACGCCCACCGTGGTCGGCGTTCCGCTCAACAGCCTGAATGACCCGCTGCCCGGGCGGAGCCAGGGCTTCGTCGGCGGCACCGCGATCGTCACGGGCGGCAGCACGGGCGGCGTCGTCACCGCGACCGAGGTGTTCTCCGACGTCAATGAGAACGTGGTCGTGGGCGAGGTAACCTCGAACGACCCGCTGACGGTCGACCACTTGCCGGTCGTCAGGAGCAACAGCCCGGTCATCCCCGGCAGCGCGCCCATGAACGTCTTCGGCTTCCAGATCGACGAGAAGACCGTGGCCGTGGGCTCCCTGATCTCGATCGAGGGTTATCTGGGCTCCGAGAACGGGACCAAGCAGCTCTACTACCACACGCTGGAAGCCGATACCGGCGACCCGGTGAACCGCAGCAGCAACGAGGTCAGCGTCACGCGCACCCAGTGCCGTGACCGCGCCGACGCAAGCAAGGATGAGCTGGAGGTGCAGGGCTGGGTGCACCGCGCCGGCCTGCCGAACCTCATCGGCACGCTGCCCGCCATCACCATCACCCATCCTGCGCTCACCACCGGCCGCACGCCCACCAAGACCACGGGCACGGCCACGATCGTGCCGGTGGTCGATCCGGCCTCGCCGCAATATGCGCAGTACCGCTACCGTTCTTCCAACCGCAACCTCGACGGCTGCCCGCTCCGGATCAAGGTGTCCTGGCAGGGCGACGTCGACTCCGCGGTCTCGGAGGTCGATGTCGACGCAGCGCCCTGAGGCGCTGCGCGGCCAGCCAGCACTCCGTCGCCTCCGGGGGGAAGGGCGACGGAGTGCTGGCTCAATCCGTAACGGGCCCGCCCGGCACCAGCCGGCCGGGCCCGCGGATCATTCGCCGGCAGGTCGTTCGGCGGCCGGTGCTGCCGGCCGGGCCGGCTTCTCGGGCTTGGGCGGGGCGGTCAGCATGGCCACCCGGTTCATGAAGCCGGCATCGTCGCCGGCAGCGAGCATGGGTGCCGCATCGGCCAGGGCGTCGAGCAGGGCCGCCAGCCAGGGCCGCTCCGCCTTGGCGAAGTCGCCCAGCACATGGCCCAGCACCTTTTCCTTGTGGCCGGGATGGCCGATGCCGATCCGCACGCGGCGGTAGTCGGGCGTGCCCAGGCAGTCGCGGATCGAGCGCAGGCCGTTATGCCCGGCGACCCCGCCGCCCAGCTTCACCCGGACCTTGCCGGGCGCCAGGTCCAGTTCGTCGTGGAACACCACGATGTCGGCCGGCGCGATCTTGTGAAAGCGCGCGGCCTCGGCCACCGCGTGGCCGGACAGGTTCATGAAGGTCTGCGGCAGCAGGAGCAGGACGCGCTCGGTGCCGAGCGTGGCGTCGGCGACCCGCCCCTGCCACTTGCGCAGCCAGTTCGACGCGCGATGACGCGACGCGAGCGCCTCCAGCGCCATGAAGCCGACATTGTGCCGGTTGTGCGCGTACTGGTCGCCCGGATTGCCGAGCCCGACGAAGAGCTTCATGTCCGGCTCGCCGCCGGGCCCGGCATCCGCACGGCTCAGGCCTCCGGGGCGACCGTCGGCGGGACGATCGAGCAGATCGTGAAGTCGCGATCGGTGATGGTCGGCTTCACGCCCTCGGGCAGGGTCACATGGCTGATATGCACGCTGTCGCCGATCTCGCGGCCGGTGAGGTCGACCTCGAGATGGTCCGGGATGGCATCGGCCGGGACCTGCACCTCGATGGCACGGCGCACCACGTTGAGCGTGCCGCCCTGCTTCAGGCCGGGCGAGGCCAGCTCGTTGATGAACACCACCGGCAGCTCGACCACCACGGTGGCATGCTCGCCGGCGCGGTAGAAGTCGACATGCAGCGGCTCGCTGGTGACCGGATGGTACTGCGCCTCGCGCGGCAGGACGCGCACGGTGCGGCCATCGCCGAAGTCGAGCGACACGATCTGGTTGAAGAAGCTGCGCCGGCCGGCGACCTTCTTCAGCTCGTTGAACACCAGGGCGCACATCTCGGGCTCGCCGCCCGGCCCGTAGATGATCGCCGGCACCTTGCCGGCGCGGCGCAGCGCGCGGGCCGGGCCCTTGCCGTGGCTGGAGCGCGCCTCGGCGCTCAAGGTCAGAACGTCACTCATCACTCTACACTCCGCCCCTCCGGCACCTCGGGCCCCATGCCCGGCCCCGGACAGGCAAAAAACAACTATGCGTGGACCAGCCGGCCGCTCAGTCGAACAGCGAGCTGACCGAAGCCTCGCTGGAGATCCGCTTGATCGCCTCGCCCATGAACTGCGCGACCGAGACCACGCGGATCTTGTCGGTGACCCGGACCGCCTCGGTCGGCCGGATCGAATCGGTGATCACCAGGCGCTCCAGGTCGGAGGCCGCCACCCGGGCGACCGCCCCTGCGCTGAGCACGCCATGGGTGCAGTAGGCCTGCACGCTGCGGGCACCTGCCTTGAGCAGCGCCGTGGCGGCGTTGCACAGGGTCCCGCCGGAATCGACGATGTCGTCGACCAGGATGCAGCGCTTGCCGGCGACCTCGCCGATCACGTTCATGACCTCGGAAGCACCCGGCTTCTCGCGGCGCTTGTCGACGATCGCCAGCTGGACGCCCATGCGCTTGGCGAAGCCGCGCGCCCGGCTGACCCCGCCCACGTCGGGGGAGACGATCACCAGATCCTCGGTGCCGAGATTGGCGATGATGTCCGGGACCATGATCGGGGTGGTGAACATGTTGTCCACCGGAATGTCGAAGAAGCCCTGGATCTGCGCGGCATGCAGCTCGAGGGTCAGGACCCGGTCGGCGCCGGCGCGGGTGATCAGATTCGCCACCAGCTTGGCCGAGATCGGCGTCCGTGGGCCGGGTTTGCGGTCCTGCCGCGCATAGCCGAAATAGGGCACCACCGCGGTGATCCGCCTGGCCGAGGCGCGCCGGAGCGCGTCGATGCAGACCAGCAGCTCCATCAGGTGGTCGTTGGCCGGATAGCTGGTCGACTGGATGATGAACACGTCCTCGCCACGGACGTTCTCGTGGATCTCGACCCACACTTCCATGTCCGCGAATCGCTGGACGCTGGCTGCGGTCAGGGGCATCCGCAAGGACGCGGCGATCGCCTCGGCGAGCGGGCGATTGCTGTTGGCAGCGACGATCTTCATGAACAGGAAACCTCGGGCCTCGGACGTCCAGCCCGTCCGGCGAGCGCGGCCCCCATAGCACCGCAGGGCCGATCGGTGAAGGGCGGGCGTGCATGTTCCCTTCGCAGATGCAGCATGAGCCGGCGCATTCCGGCCTTGACGATGCCGGGCCGCCATCGCCAAGGGGGCCTGCTGCTGGTGCCAAGGCGGCACCTGCGGCAGCAACCCCTTGGAGACGGGCATGACCGGCCGATCCGCTCTGTTGACCAGGCTCCGGCGGGCCGCGGTCGCGTTTCGCGACGAGCCGCCGGCGTCGCGTGCCCCGACGCCACCCGCGGCACCGGCAGCCCCGGCGCTGTCCCGCCAGGCGATGCTGGCGCACCCGACCTCGCTGGCCTCCGCCCTCCAGCGCCTGCGCGCCAATGTCGACGAGATCGGCACGCTGGTCTGCCTGGGCTCGGGCAAGGGCGACGACGCCCTGTCGTTCGTCGAGCACTGGCCGGGCGCCCGGGTGCTGCTGATCGACATGGACGAGAGCTTCCGGCCGGTCTGGGACGGGCTGGCCAAGAAGCTGCCGGGCCTAGTGGGCGAGGTCGCCGCCCTGGCCGAGCATGACGGCGAGGTCGGCATGCTCAAGACCGACCGGACCGGCGGGATCGCCCTGCAAGGCGCCACCGACCCGAACGCGCAGCGGATCCGCTCGGTCCGGCTCGACACGCTGATCGCCCAGCACGCCCTGCCCCCGCCCTATTTCCTGAAGTTCGACACCCACGGCGCGGAGCTGCCGATCCTGGCCGGGG
>NZ_DATMFZ010000036.1:0-14271 GCF_035556675.1 Geminicoccus sp.
GCGCCATGACCCCGATGCGACCACCATGTCGATGCCCGGATCGTCGTCAGCCGCGTGACGTGCGGCCGTTTCGCCTCTACCGCCGCACTCGCCTTGCCGGTCGCCTTGGCCACGATGTGGTCGGCAGGGACAGGCCCTGCGCGAACGCCGCCGGATGATCCCGGTCAGGCCGATCCGGCCGAGGCGCCCGCACTCACGTACTCTCGGTGCCTCACGCCCGGACTGGCCCGTCATGATGCCGATCGGACCTCAGGGCGTCGACGCCATCATGCTGGATCGCGCCGCGGTCGAGCGCGTCCATCGCTGCCCGGCGGGGACGCTGCGTCGCAGCCCGTGCGGCATGCGCAACGGTGACGGCAATGCTGTCGACAGTCCTCGAGAGCCCGACGTCTGTCGCCGGCGCTCCATCCCATGAGCAGGCAGGTTATGCCTTCGGGAAGGAAGCCACCCAGCAGCCGGAATTGCTCCTGGCAACGGATCGCCGATGCCGTCGCGGGCAACGCCCATGCAGCATGCCAAGCGTGGTGCGGGCTGTCGGTGCAGCCGATTCGCGTCTGCGCGGCGGGCAATGGCCGGGCATTGCTGCGCACCAGCCCGATGCGGGTTCAAACCCTCGGTGGTCTCGCACTGGCAGTGCCGCCGCATCTGGCGGCCGCAACACACGTTGCCTGTGCGGCCGGCACGCCTCGCCTACGCCACCCGGGTCATGGACGGCAGACAGGTGGTTTCCGGCTCCTGGACAGCGAAGGCCGAGAAGAGGTCGGGCGCCACGTTCGTTCGCCGTAGCCGCTTCCATCGTGGGACAGCGGCAGCAAACCGGCAGCGCCGAGGAAGATCGCCGTCAGGCGGGCCGCGGCGTCACATGGTGCCTCGGATCGTCTGGGCCATCCTCTCGTCGCAGCCGGGCGGCGCCTGCGATGAGCCCGATCGAGCAGGGCGGTTCTGCCGGCAGGGGTGGCCGAAGCCGTCACCTGATCCGGGCCAGGATCTTGCGTGCCAGCATGGGAGCGGTCGTAAACTTGATCGCTGCGATGGAATGCAGGCCGGCGGGGCCGCCTTCCCGGCCATGATCGACGATCAGCGGACGGCCGGTGAGGTTGGTCGAGCCAGGACGGCTCACCGGCAGTAGCCCGGCATGCACGGCGTGGACCGCGTCCTCGCGCAGGTCGAGCCAGGGCATCGCATCGGCGAGATCGGCGATAAACGCGGCGATCGCGGCGGCGGGTGGCTCCACCTGGTCCGGGCCGTCCCGCCAGGCGGCATGCCAGGTCCCGGCGAAGATCCGGCCATTCAGCGGATACACGAACAGGATCGGCGCGTTCGGCCGGCTGGCCTGCACGGCGAGCGCGCCGTCGAACGGGGGCGGGCGGTCCAGCACCAGGTTGAAGGCGAGCGAGGGCCGGAACAGGTCGCGACGGCGGATGGAAGGCAGGTGGGCGAGGGTCAGGTCGCTCCAGGGCCCGGTGGCGTTGACCACCACTGCCGCCAGGACGCGGGCGCCGTCGGCGGTACGCACACCCATGACCCGGCCGCCCTCGACCAGGATCTCCGCCACCGTGACCCCGGTCCGCAGCTCGGCACCCGCGGCCTGCGCCCGCTTGGCCAGGGCGGCCGCCAGGGCCGGCGCATCGCGGGCCACCGCGTCTTCCCACAGCGCCGCACCCTCCAGGCCGGGCCGGTCGAAAGGGGGCAGGAGGCGGCGCAGCTCGGCTGCCGCCAGCACCCGGCCGGCGGCCAGGTGCCGGTCGGGGCGCAGGCCCCGGTTACGGCCGCGCGCCAGGGCCGCATCCAGGGCGAAGGCTGCCCGGAACGCCCATGGCCGCTTCAGCCCGCGGCCGACCAGCGGCATCAGGCAGGGCAGGGGCTCGATCAGGTCCGGGAAGTCGCGCAGCCATTCCCGCCGGGCCAGGACCGATTCGCGGTGCCGGACCAGGTCCAGGGACTGCAGGTAGCGCAGCCCGCCATGCAGGATCCGGAACCAGTTGGCCGAGGTGCGCGCGGCGAGTGTCGCCTCGCGTTCCAGGAGCACCACCCGCCGGCCGGCCCGTGCCGCCTCGTAGGCCAGGCACAGCCCGGCCACCCCGCCGCCGATCACCACGAGGTCGAAGCGCTCTCCACTGCCAAGGCTCAAAGGCTCACGCCCCAGCGGCGCTGCCAGTCCTGGAAGACCAGCATCGCCCAGATGATGTGGCTGTGGTTGGCGCGGTTCGCCCGGTGCTCGGCCAAGAGCGCCTCGACCGTGCCGGCCTGGAACAACCCGTCGGCGCGCAGCCGCTCCGGTGCGAGCAGCTCGTCGGTCAGCTCGCGGAACGTGTCGTTCAGCCAGTGCTTGATCGGGATGGAGAAGCCCTGCTTGGTCCGGTACACGCTCTCGCGCGGCACGTGCCGGGCGGTGACCTGCTTGAGGAGCGGCTTGGTCTCGCCGTCGCGGAGCTTGAGCGAGGACGGCATCCGGAAGGCCAGGTCGACCACCTCGAGGTCAAGCAGCGGCACCCGCACCTCGAGCGAGTTGGCCATCGACATCCGGTCGACCTTCACCAGGCAGTTGTCGACCAGGTAGGACTTCATGTCGACATGCAGCGCCCGGTCGACCGGGTCGCGGCCCTCGGCCTCTTCCATGTAGCGGTGGATGTGGGCCTCGGGCTGCTGGGTCTGGCGCTCCGCCATCGCGCCGGTGAACAGGCGGGACCGCAGGGCGCTCTCCAGGAACAGCCGCCAGCGGGCATGGCCCAGCGCCGGGTCGAGCCGGGCCCCTTCCACGAAGCGTTTGGCCTTGTTGATCAGCCCCTTCTTCTGCGGGCGCGGCGGGATGCGGTCCAGGATCGGCGCCACCACGCCGCTGCGCAGTGCGGCCGGCAGGCGCTGCCAGCGCCTGGCCATGCCCTGGGCCACATAGGTGTCGTAGCCGCCGAACAGTTCGTCGCCGCCGTCGCCGCTGAGCGCCACGGTCACGTGCCGGCGCGCGAGGCGGGAAACCAGGTAGGTCGGGAAGATCGAGAAGTCCGCGATCGGGTCGTCCATGAACTGCATGAGATGGTCGAACAGCGTGCGCACGTCCGGCCGGATGACCTCGACCTCGTGGCGTACGCCCAGCGCCTCTGCGACCCGCCGCGCATGCGGCAGCTCGTCATAGGAGGCATCGTCGAAGCCGATCGAGAAGGTCAGCGCGTCCCGGCCCATCTTGGCCACGACCATCGAGCTGTCGACGCCGCCGGACAGCAGGGCGCCGAGCGGCACGTCGGCCACCATCTGCCGGCGCACCGCCTGCCCGAGCACGGCGTCCAGCCGGTCCGCCCAGGTGCGCTCGTCGTGCTGCTCCACCGCATCGGCCGGCGGCAGGTCGAAGAAGCGGCGCTCGACGATCTCGCCGGTGCGCAGGTCGACGGCCAGCGTGCAGCCCGGCTCCAGCTTGCGCACCGCCCGGAACAGGGTGCGTGGTGCCGGCACGTATTCCCAGCACATGAACTCGGCCAGCGCGTCATGGTCGAGTTCGCGCGGGACGAGGCCGCTGGCCAGGAGCGCCTTGATTTCCGAGCCGAACACCAGTTGGCCCGGGAGCCTCGCCACGAACAGGGGCTTGATGCCGATCTGGTCGCGTGCCAGCAGCACACGCTGCCGGGTGCGGTCGTGCAGCGCGAAGGCGAACATCCCGTTCAGGTATTTCGGGAAGTCGTCGCCATGCTGCTCGTAGAGGTGAACCAGCACCTCGGTGTCGGAGGCGGTGCGGAACCGGTGGCCCTGCCGCTCCAGCTCCGCGCGCAGCTCGCGGTAATTGTAGATCTCGCCGTTGAACACGACCTGGACGCTGCCGTCCTCGTTGCCGATCGGCTGGTCACCGCCGGCCACGTCGATGATCGACAGGCGGCGCATGCCCATCAGCACCGGCGGGTCGACATGATGGCCCTGGCCGTCCGGCCCGCGGTGCAGGATCGTGTCGGTCATCCGGGCGAGCAGGGAAGGATCCGGGCGGTCTCCGCCCGGCAGGGTCAGGACGCCCGTGATTCCACACATACCGCTCTGCTTCGCTCCGGGCAGACCATGTCGAGGACGCGGCGCATCTTCGCCACGTAGACCGGGCGGCTGTAGACGTCGGCATAGCGGCGCCTCGCCCCCTCGCTCACGCTGGCCCTGGCCCCCTCGTCGGCGATCGCGGTGACCAGCGCCTCGCCGAACGCGGCAGGCTCCGGATCGGTCAGGAAGCACACGCTCTCGTCCAGGACCTGGGTGTGCGACAGGATGTTGGTCGCGACCAGGGGCACGCCGCTGGCCAGCTGCTCGTAGATCTTGAGCGGCGTGTTGATCCCGGTACTGCGCGGCGACACCAGCACATGGGCGCGGCGGATATATTCCTTCGCCGTCGCCTGCGGCACCCGACCGGTGAACACCACCTGGTCACCGATCCCGAGCTCCGCCGCCATCTCCTGATAGGTGGCCACCTGGTCCGGCGTGCCACCCGCGATCAGGAGCAGCGCGTCCGGCACCTTCGGGAAGGCCCGGGCGAAGCCGCCCAGGAGGATCTCGATGCCCTGATAGGCTTCCAGCGTCCCGGCATAGACCACGAGCTTGCGATCCGCAGGCAAGGGAACCAGCTGCGCACGCGCCTGATCCTCCTTTGCGCCGGTCAGGCGCACCGGGTCGAAGATCGAGTTCTCGATCAGCACGTGGCGGCCACGCTCGGGCACCAGCGGCTCGGCATAGCGCGCCAGCTCGGGGCAGATGGTGATCACCGCGTCGGCGTTCTTCAGGCAGGTGCGCTCCAGCCACTCGAAGATGCCGATGATCGTGCGCGATTCGGTGAACTTGTAGTTGCGGAGCTGCTCGGGCAGGCTCGAGTGCATGTCGTAGATCAGCCGGAAGCCGAACAGCGGCTTGAGGAAGCGCAGGAAGAACACGCTCTCCTCGTGGGCATGCACGAACTGGTAGCGGCGGGTGCACAGGAGGAACAGCGTCCACAGCACCATGAATACGTCGAAGAACAGCTTGAGCGGCGAGGGGCCGATCTTGACCGGGCCGAGAAAGGCCATTTCCGGAATTCGGTAGATGCGGACATTGGGCAGATCGACATCGTCGCCGCGGCCATAGCACAGCAAGTCGACGTCGAATCCTTCCTCGGCGGTCACCAAGGTGCGGTAGTATACCGAAAAGGGCGTGCCGCGCGGCGTGAAAAACGGCTGAGGCGCTACCACGAGCGCTCGCGGACGAATCATCGGCGAGTCCTCTTAATCATCTGCATCGTCGCTTGGTCGCGCAGGAATGTCAGGCCGCCGGCCAGCTGGCCGAAGGGTGATGCGGGAAAGCTCTTGTTGATAAGACGCGACACGAGTTGCTCGAATGGCCGATCATGATCGACCGGCGCGTCGATGAGGAGACCATAGCTGCCGGCGCGGGCCTGATGGGCAGGGAACGGCAATGGGTCGCTGCCGGGCAGCACGCGCCGGCCGGCAGTGTCGACCTTGGCGAACATGCGCGGCGTCGGCCAGAACCAGGGCCGTCCGCCATTGTCGCCCAGAAACAGCTGGTGAGCATCGGGACTGGCCAGGAACGCCGCCAGTATCCGGCCGCGCCGCCCCACCCACTTGCCAAAACCCCATGGCACCACCGGCAGTGCCTGTGCCTCCAGCGCCAGCCGGAAGGCCTCCCGGAGCGGCGTGCCGTCGGGGATGAGCTCGTCGCTGCCGAGAGCCAGGAGTTCCAGCCCCTCGACGGTCTGGATCTGCCGGCCCGCGGTGACCATGACCTGCTGTCCGGCGGTGCTGGCGAGCGTTAAGGTCCGCCTGTCCGGATGGCGCTCGGCCGCCCAGCCGGCAGGAGGATCCTCGGCCAGCGCACGGAAGGCGAAGTCACGGGCGGTCTCGGTGAACAGGAGCCAGGGCAGTACGGCACCCGCCACCCGCGCATGTTCCGCCGCCGCTTGCAGGAAGCCACCCCGGTCAAAGCAGGGGTAGAGATGTACATGGGCGTCGACCAGGACGCGCTGAACCATGCCGGCCGGTGCGGCGCCCAGCCGGTTCTCGTTCCGCTCGTCAGCGGTGGTCGCCCTGTCCGACATTTCCAGTATCCGGCCGTACCCAGGCCAGGGATGTGACGGATGCGGAAGGCCATTGCAAGTCGATGTTCGCATTATGCTGGCCAGTCCATCTGCCCAACCTTCCCTAACCCATCACATTAGAAACGCTCATTCCGGATCGAGCACCGGACCCGGCCCACGGCTGAGGTGAACAACATCTAGCCTATAAATCCCCAAGATTTGATAAAGCTCACTGGAAAGTGACACACTTCCCAGTGGTCCCGGGCTGTGCTTGCGCGCGCTCCCGGCTCGTGTACCTAGCGCGCAACAAGCAGCCGGGCTCGCCCGGTGCCCGTCCCCCTTGCCCATCCCGCGGGAGCCAGCTTCGATGACCGAAACCAACCGGACGCCCATCCGCGCCCTGGTCACCGGAGCCACGGGCTTCACTGGCTGGTACGTGGCCAAGGAGCTGCGGGCGCAGGGCGTGCCGGTACGGGCATTGGTACGGGACCCTGCGGCACCCGCCGCGCAGGAACTGGCCGCCACCGGCGTGGAACTCGCCGAAGGCGATCTGCGGGATGCGGCCAGCCTCCGCCGGGCCGTGGAAGGTACCAGCCATGTCTACCATATCGGCGCGCTCTATCGCGAGGCGCGCTTCGCCGACTCCGTCTATTTCGACGTCAACGTCACCGGTACCGGCCATCTGTTCGAGGCGGCGCTGCAGAATGGTGCCCGCGTCGTCCACTGCAGCACGGTGGGTGTGCATGGCGACGTGACCGGTGTTGCCGACGAGAACGCGCCGTTCGCACCGGGCGACGTCTACCAGGAGAGCAAGGTCGAGGGGGAGAAGCTGTTCCAGGCCTATCTGCAGAAGGGCATGGCCGGCGCCTGCTTCCGCCCGGCCGGGATCTACGGGCCGCGCGACACACGCTTCCTCAAGCTCTTCAAGACCATCCGCGAGCGCAAGTTCCGCATGTTCGGTTCGGGCGAGATCCTCTATCACCTGACCTATGTCGAGGACCTGGCGCGCGGCATCGTGCTGCTCGGCACTCATCCCGCCGCGCTGGGCGAGACCTTCATCCTGACCGGCGCCCGCTACACCACGCTGAACGAGCTGGTGGCGCTGACCGCCGAGGCCGTGAAGGTGCCGCCACCCAAGGGGCGCCTGCCGATCGGGCCGCTGCTGCTGGCGGCGGCCGCCTGCGAGGCGGTCTGCCGGCCGTTCGGCATCGAGCCGCCGCTGCACCGTCGCCGCACCGACTTCTTCACCAAGTCCAGGGCGTTCACCAGCGCCAAGGCCGAGCGCCTGGTCGGCTACCGGCCGACCGTCGACCTGCGCGAGGGCCTGGGCCGGACGGCGGACTGGTACTTCCAGCAGGGCCTGATCCGCTAGGCCCGGCCCCGTTCCGCCACCGCTCTTCCCCGCCATCCGCCGTTCCCGATTTTTGGTAATTCTGCCCGACGGGTGCCCGGTCGGGGAAGGCGGCGCTGTGACCTCCGTCATCCGGGAAGCGGACGGGAGCCTGCTAGCCCAGCCAGGGATCGTCCTGGCTTACCTCGATCACGGTCGGGCCGCTGGCGGCGAACGCCCCGTTCAGGGCGGCGGTGAGCTCGGCGCCAGAGCCCGGTCGGACGTGGCGGCAGCCATAGGCGGCGGCGATCGCGGCGAAGTCCGGGGTGAAGGGATGCACCGCCAGCTCCTCGATCCCGCGCTGGCGCATGCCGAGCGCGATCTGGCCGAGCGAGCGGTTGTTCCAGAGCAGGATCGGCAGAGCGAGGTTCTGCTCACGCGCAGTGCCGAGCTCGGCCAGCGTGAACTGGATGCCGCCATCGCCGATCAGCGCCACCACCGGCGTGCCGGGGCAGGCGAGCCTGGCGCCGATCGCCGCCGGCAGGGCGTAGCCGAGCGTGCCGAAGCCCGCCGGATGGAACCAGGTGCGCGGCCGGCTGGTCGGATAGCGGCTGTTGCCGCTGTAGGCGATCATCGTCATGTCGCTGAACACCATGCCGTCGTCCGGCAGGGCAGCGCGCAGCGCGGCCAGGACCCGCTCGTGCTTGCGCTCCAGGGGCGTGGCGGCAGCGTGGTGCGCCTCGCGCAGTGCCGCCACCCGCTGGGCGGGCGCCGGGCGCGGGGCCGGCAGGGCCTTGGCCAGTGCCGTCATGGTGGCGCCGGCATCGGCCAGGATCGCGATCTCGGCTGGGAAGTCGCGGTCGAGCTGGTCGGGGTCGAGGTCGATCCGGATGATCTTGCCCGGGATCTCCAGCCGGTCGGCCCAGATGTCGTTCTCGGCGAGCTCGGTGCCGATCGCGATCAGCACGTCGGCCTTGCCCAGCAGTGCGTGGATCTCCTTGGAGGTCAGCAGCGCACCCGCATTGTTCGGGTGGTCCTGGGGCAGCACGCCCTTGCCGGCGATCGTGGTGAACGCGATGGCACCGGTCCTCTCGACGAAGCTCACTGCCGCCGCCGCCGCGTCGACGCAGCCGCCGCCGAAGATCGCGATCGGCCGCTGTGCCCCGGCGATCAGCGCTGCCGCCTCCTGCACCTGGGTCGGATCGGGATGCGGCCGGGCTGCCGGGCGCCGCGCGGCCGGCGCCAGCCCACCCCGGCGCTCGGCCACATCCAGCGGCACCTGCAGGACGATCGGGCGCGGGCGCTCCAGGGTGAAATGACGAAAGCAGGCGGCCAGGGCCTCGTCGACCTCCTCGGGCGAGTGGATCGTCCGGGTCAGCCGGGTGATCGGCGCCACCGTGGCGCGCTGGTCGCCGATCTCGTGCAGCCGGCCGCGGCTGAGGCCGCCGCCGTCCATCGGGTTCAGCGTGGTCAGCACCAGCACCGGCACGCTGTCCGAATAGGCCTGGCCGATCGCGGTGGCGGCATTGAGCAGGCCGGGGCCGGTGATCAGGCAGGCGACACCCGGCTTGCCGGTGGCGCGCGCATAGCCGTCCGCCATGAACACGCCGGCCTGCTCGTGGCGGATGCCGACATGGCGAATCTTCGCGCGTGCCATGGCATCGTAGAGCTGGAGGGTATGGACGCCCGGAATGCCGAACACCGTGTCGACGCCATAGGCGATGAGGCCCTCGATCAGCGCTTCGGCGGTACTGGGAGCATTGTTCAAGGCGTGATCCTTCCTGGCTGTGCGCCTATCGTGCCCCCGTGCCGGTCGGCGCGGCAACCGCATCTGGCAGCGATCGGTGCTGGCAAGGGGGAGGGAAATGAGCAGCTATCGGGCGATCCATGAGCATTCGCTGGCCGATCCGGAAGGATTCTGGGCCCTGGCGGCCCGGGCGCTGCACTGGGACCGGCCGTGGGACCGGGTCCTGAACTTCGACGAGCCGCCGCGCTATCGCTGGTTCGAGGGCGGGGTCCTGAACACCTGCCACAATGCCGTGGACCGGCACGTCGCGGCCGGCCGCGGGGACCAGGTCGCGATCATCCACGACAGCCCGGTGACCGGCACGACCCGCCGGCTCACCTATGCCGAGCTCCAGGACCAGGTGGCGCGCTTTGCCGGGGTGCTGCGGGCCCAGGGGGTGGAGAAGGGCGACCGGGTGATCGTCTACATGCCGATGATCCCCGAGGCGGCGATCGCGATGCTGGCCTGTGCCAGGATCGGTGCCGTCCATTCGGTGGTGTTCGGCGGGTTTGCCGCCAAGGAGCTGGCGACCCGGATCGACGACGCCATGCCCAAAGTGATCGTCTGCGCTTCCTGCGGCATCGAGCCCGGCCGGCTGGTGCCCTACAAGCCGCTGGTCGACGACGCGCTGGCCAGGACCAGTCATCGGCCGGAGCGCTGCATCGTCCTGCAGCGCCCGCAGGTCGAAGCGCGGCTCGAGCCTGGTCGCGACCTGGACTGGGCGGAGGCCATGGCCCATGCCGAGCCGGCCCCCTGCGTCCCGGTCGCCGCCACCGACCCGCTCTACATCCTCTACACCTCCGGCACGACCGGCCTGCCCAAGGGCATCGTGCGCGACAACGGCGGCCACGCCACGGCCCTGCTCTGGTCGATGCGCCACATCTACGGCGTCCAGCCGGGGGAGGTGTTCTGGACCGCGTCGGACGTCGGCTGGGTGGTCGGGCACAGCTACATCGTCTACGCGCCGCTGCTGAACGGCAGCACGACCGTGATCTACGAGGGCAAGCCGGTCGGCACGCCCGATGCGGGGGCGTTCTGGCGGGTGATCGCGGAGCACGGGGTGAAGGTGATGTTCACCGCGCCCACCGCGTTCCGGGCGATCCGCCGCGAGGATCCGGATGCGGTGCTGATGCACCGCCACGACCTGTCCGGCCTGCGTGCCCTGTTCCTGGCCGGCGAGCGCTGCGATCCGGAGACATTGCGCTGGGCCGAGCAGAATCTGCGCGTGCCGGTCATCGACCACTGGTGGCAGACCGAGACCGGCTGGGCGATCGCCGCCAATTTTCTCGGCATCGAGCATCTGCCGGTGAAACCCGGCTCGCCGACCCTGCCGGCACCCGGCTATGACGTGCGCATCCTGGACGAAGCCGGCCATGAAGTGCCAGCCGGGCAGCAGGGCGACATCTGCATCCGCCTGCCGCTGCCGCCCGCCTGCCTGAACACGCTGTGGGGCAGCGAGGAGCGGTTCCGCCAGAACTATCTGAGCCGCCATCCCGGCTACTACCTGACCGGCGATGCCGGCCACCGCGACGAGGACGGCTACCTGTTCGTGATGGGCCGGATCGACGACGTGATCAACGTCGCCGGACACCGCCTGTCGACCGGCCAGATCGAGGAAGTGCTGGCAGCACATTCGGCCGTGGCGGAATGCGCCGTGGTGGGCGTGGCCGACCGGTTGAAAGGCGAACTGCCCCTGGGCCTGCTGGTGCTCAAGGCCGGCATCGAGACGCCACAGGCCCAGGTCGAGCAGGAGGTCGTAGCCATGGTGCGCAGCGAGATCGGGCCGGTGGCCGCGTTCAAGCTGGCCAAGGTGGTGCGCAAGCTGCCCAAGACTCGCTCGGGCAAGATCCTGCGCGGCACCATCAAGAAGATTGCCGACGGCAAGGAGTGGACGATGCCGCCCACGATCGAGGACCCGTCGACGCTGGACGACATCCGCGCCGCCCTGCAGGAACTGGGCTACGCGCAGCCGGCTGCCTGAAACTCGCCATGAACCGGCAACTGCCACCTGCCCGAATGTATGCATCTGGCGATGGCTTGCCGACTTCCTGTCCAGTCATGGCCGGGCTCGACCCGGCCATGCGGCTTTTCTCGACCATTCATGGATGACCGGTCCAAACACCGGGCACGGGAAGAAGAAAGACTGGCAAGTCAGCGGCTCATGTTCAGCCGCGACTATTCACGACGCTGGTAGTCCACAACTGCCGCAAGTCTTCCGCCTGCCGATCGGGGTGACGCTTGACATGAGGCTGGACGGGCGGGGACGGATAGTCAGAGTCCCCGTCACGGGGCGGAGGTTCCCATGCCGCGACTGTCCGTGTCCCTCGCTGTCCTGAGCCTGTCCACCACCCTGGCACTCGCCGCCTGCATGCCGCCGCCGAGCGGGCCCGGCCAGCAGATTCCCGCGGAGCGGGCCGCCGTTACCCTGGATCACCCGCGTTATCCGGGCGTGACGGGCCAGCATCATCAGCGGGTGGAGAGCGGCGTGAACGCACGCACCGAAAGCGCCTACTTCACCGGCCAGGACGGAATCGTCATGGTCTGGTACGGCCGCGGCTCCGGCGACACCTATTACCGGGCCGGCCCGATCACCAGCATGGCCCAGCAGATCGGCACGGGCGGCCAGGTGACGGGGCAGGGAACCCTGGCGAACAGCTTTCCGCAGGTCGAGTGGGCCCAGTTCACCACGACCATGGAAGGGATGCCGCTCGCCTGCGTGGCCATCCAGCGCAGCGGCGACACGGCCGGACGGGCGGGAGTGCACACGTCCGCCCTGATCACTGCCGTCGAATGCCGCGATGCCGGGGACATCATGGGGGAGCGGGAAGCAGCAATGCTGTCCAGCTCGATCAAGGTCAGCCGCTAGATCGGTATCTGGGCGACGCTGAACAGACGAACGGGCGCTTGAGGCGCCCGTTGGTCACTTGATCTTGGATTCTTTGAACTCGACGTGCTTGCGCACCTTCGGGTCGTACTTCTTGAACGACAGCTTGTCGGTGGTGCTGCGGGTGTTCTTCTTCGTGGTGTAGAAGTAGCCCGTGCCAGCAGTGCTGACGAGCTTGATCAGTACGGTCGCGGCCTTGGCCACAGGCCTTCTCCGAGCAAAATGTTCCGGAACGGGCGCGGACCTAGCGGCAATCGGCGGGGTTTGTCAACCTTCGCGGCCCTGCCGCCCCCGTGCGAGCACGTCCAGGCGGGCCAGCGCCAGGGTGAGGGCGGCTGCCCCCAGCACCCATGGCATCGTCCACGCACCCCCCAGCTGCATGGCGGTGCCGCCCAGGAGCGGGCCGACCGTGATGCCGATCTGGATCGTCATGATGTAGGTGGTGTTGGCCGCGGCGATGTGGTCGCGGCCATAGCTTCGGCCGAGCAGGGACAGGCCGCAGGAATAGAGGCTGCCGATGGCACCACCGGTGAGCAGCAGGACGGGCCAGATGGGCCAGCCGGCTGCCAGGCTCGTGTTCATCAGGCCGTGCCCCAACGCTGCGGCCAGGGCCGTGAGCACGATCGTGCGCACCCGGCCGATCCGGTCGCCGATCCAGCCCACCGGGTACTGAAACAGGATGTTGCCGGCGATCAGGACCATCACCATCAGCCCGGCCTCCTGCTCCACCGCACCGCCGGCCAGGCCCCAGAGCACCAGGAGCGCGAAGTGCCCGGTCTCTAGCAAGGAGAACACGAAGGCGGTGGCGAACACGAACGGGGTCGCGCGCAGCTTGCCCAGTACGTCGACGCCATGGTGGGCACCGCCGCGCAGCAGGCCGTCGATCGGCGCCAGGAACAAGGTGAGGACCCCGCCTGCGGCCAGGATGGCGGCACAGGTCGCGAACGGCAGGTAGCCGTCGCTGCCGAGCAGCACGATCAGGCCGGGTCCGGCGGTGTAGCCGACGCTGAACAGCGTGCCGTAGAGCCCCATCACCCGGCCGCGCCGCTCCTCGGTCACCAGCGCGTTGACCGCCGATTCGCTCATGATGAACAGCAGCGCCAGGCCGATGCTCTGCACGAGGCGGAGCGCGAACCACAGCCAGAGGTCGATCCGGAGCGGCAGGACCAGGAAGGTGAGGCCGGCGATGGCCAGGCCCAGCAGCATCGCACGGCTCGCACCCAAGGCCAGCAGGCGGGGCAGGAACGGGATGACCAGGAACACGCCGAACCCGCCGGCTGACGCGTTCAGGCCGATCAGCCCCGCCGGGACGCCGTGGCGGTCCAGGACCAGGGAGAGCAGCGGCTGGCTCGTGGACAGGACGATGCCGACCAGGGTCGCGGTCGCCATGACCAGGGCCAGGATGCGCAGCGGCAGGTCAGAAGCGACGGCGCCCCTTGCTTCCACCCGTGCCACGGCCAGTCTTCCTCCCTGTCAGCCCGGAGCGGCGCTTCTTGCCGCTGGCCCATTCCCTGGCCGCCGCCACGCTGGCAGGGCCCGGCTGGTGCTCGACCAGGCGGAAGGCGATCTTGCCGCCCAGATGGTCGATCTCCTCCAGCTCCACGGTCACCCGGTCGCCCAGCGCATAGACCTCGCCGGAGAAGCGGCCGACCAGGGCATGGCGCGCCTCGTCGTGCATCCAGTCGTCGCGCCCGAGCCCGCCGACATGAACCAGACCTTCCGCACCGCTGTCGAGCAGGGACACGAACAGGCCGAAGCGCTGCACCGAGGCCACCATCGCCTCGAACCGGGCACCCACCTGATCCTGCATGAACAAGGCGACGAAGCGCTCGTAGGCAGTGCGCTCCGCGACCATGGCGCGGCGCTCGGTCGAGGAGAGGTGCGAGCCCAATTCGTAGAGCGCCTCGCCCTCGTCGAAGCGGTCGAGCCCGCCTTCGCCCAGCCCCAGCGCGCTGATCAGCGAGCGGTGGACGACCAGGTCAGAATAGCGGCGGATCGGCGAGGTGAAATGCGCGTAGCGGCGCAGGTTCAGGCCGAAATGGCCGATATTGTCGGGGTGATAGACGGCCTGGGCCTGCGAGCGCAGGACCAGCTGGGAAACGATCTGGCGCGACGCCTCGTCCTCGATCCGGCCGATCAGCCGGGTGAAGTCGCCGGGCTTGCTGACGTTCTTGCCCCAGGGCAGGCCCAGCTCGCGCAGATAGTCGGCAAGTGCTGCCAGCTTGAGCGCGTCCGGCTTGTCG
>NZ_DATMFZ010000037.1:0-23999 GCF_035556675.1 Geminicoccus sp.
GCCGGCCGGTGCCCGCGAGCCGAAGTCGACGATCGTGCCGGCCATGTCGAAGATCACCGCCTCGACCGGCCCGCAATAGAAGCGCCGATAGCCGAACCCCATCTGCATCATCCCTTCGCCGTTCCTGATGGTGCCGCCTCACATCCCGAGGGGCCGGGGTGCATCCGTCCTGATCCTGCCGGTCAGGGCCGTCCGGCCCGGTCCAGCCGGCTCGGCCCGGGCGATCGGCCGCCGGTCCATGCCGTTCATGCGACAGCCGGTGACCGCCGTTTTCCGTTCGTCCAGGCGGCCGGCTACCGATCCGACCGCTGCCCGTGCCCTGGAAGGGCGCGACACGCGGGTGCAGCCGGTTCGGAAGGATGGGGCGAGGCCGGCTGCCGGGCCGATCGCCGTTCCAAGGGCGCCGACGCGCCGGGTCGCGGCTGGACTGGTTCGCCCTGCCGGAACGGTCTGGCCAAGCCCGGGCGGGCCAGCCTGCGCCGCCGGTACGGCGGCCGGCAGGCGCAGCGCCAGTCCGTCCGGGACCACGGCCATCGTCGGGACCATTGCCTGCAGCTCGGGCTGGCCGAATGCGCCGATGCAGCCGACCCAGAAGGTGCATGCCACGGCCGGCTGCCGGGCTGTGCGCCATCCCCGTGGTGCCGCTGCGAAATTCAGGAAGACAGGCCACGTGCGGCCCGATCCGGCTGGTCCGGTGCAGGTGGCTCGGTCCGCGCTGGTGGTGCGGCAGCCGCAGGCCGCAGCTGGTCCAGTAGGGCGGCCTGCGCCGGAACCACTGTCCGTGGCTTGGTCGCGCCCGGCACATCGATACGGAAAGCGGGGGTCATGGCCAGTGGCCAAGCCCCTCGCCATGCCAATGGTGTCGCCGCCCAACCCGCGATGGCGGGCCGTGGCGGGCTCGATCCTCCTTGTCGGGGGTGCCTGACCCGGTTCGAAAGCTCCAGGCCGGGCAGAGCGGTCCGCGCCGCTCATCCCGCGGACGACAGACGCAGCCCCAGCTCGTCCAGGACCGCCGCCACCGCCTCGATGGCTGCCTGCATCTCGGCCGGGCCCAGCGCGCCGATGCAGCCGATCCGGAAGGAGGGCGCCACGGTCAGCTTGCCGGGATAGATCGCGAAGCCGCGACGGCGCAGCGCGTCGTAGAAGCGGTCGAACGCGAAGGCGGGATCGGCCGGCAGCCGGAAGGTCACGATGATCGGTGCCTGCAGCGCGTCGGGCAGCAGTGTCTGGAAGCCCAGCCTGCGCATGCCCTCGACCAGGATCCGGCAGTTCTCGCGGTAGCGGCGCAGCCGGGCGGGCTGGCCGCCCTCGGCCGCGTGGTCGAGCAGTGCCTGATGCAGGGCGGCGATGACGTGGGTCGGTGGCGTGAACCGCCACTGGCCGGTCCGCTCCATGGCGAGATGCTGGGCCGGCAGGTCCAGGCACAGGGCGGGTGCATGGCCGGTGCAGGCGGCGAGCCTGTCCTCACGGGCGATCACGAAGCCCATGCCGGGCACGCCTTCCAGGCATTTGTTGGCCGAGGCCGCGACCGCGTCGAACGGGATGGCACCGGCATCCAGCGGCAGCGCGCCGAACGCGCTCATCGCATCGATCAGGAGGCTGCGGCGGTGGCTGGCCACGGTGGCGGCCACCTCCGGCAGGGGGTTCAGGATGCCTGACGTGGTCTCGCACTGCACGACCGCGACATGACCGATCGAGGGATCGGCCTCGAGCATCCGGTCGAGTGCCGCCACGTCGGTCGGCTGGTCCTCGGGCTGCTCCAGCACTGCCACCTGCCGGCCGTGGCGGCGCGCCATCTCGGCCATGCGCTGGCCATAGGCGCCATTCACGCAGACCAGCAGCCGGCCGGATGGCGGCACGAAGCTGCCCAGCATCGCCTCCACCGCGAAGGAGCCGCTGCCCTGCATCGGCACGGTGACCATGCCGCTGCCCCCGGCCAGTGCCGTCAGGCGGTCCAGCACCTCGCGGTTCAGCCGGATGAAGGCCTCGTCCCGCGAGCCCCAGTCGCGCAGCATCCGCTCCTTCACCCGCCGCGAGGTGGTGAGCGGTCCCGGCGTCAGCAGCAGGGGCTCGTCGGCGCAAGGCGGCATCGCGGTCCTCCGAAGGGCGATGGCCTGTCGATGCGCGGCGGCATACGATAAGTCAAATCGATCCAGATGATGCCATCATAAGGTAGATTTATGAACCTGGCGGCACTGCGGGCTTTCGATGCGGTCCTCTCCACCGGCGGCTTTGCCCGTGCGGCCCAGCGGCTGAACCTGAGCCAGCCGGCGGTGAGCGCGCAGATCCTGGGGCTGGAGCGGATGTATGGCGTGGCGTTGTTCCGCCGTGGCCCGGATGGCGCAGCGCCTACCCAGCTCGGCCAGGAACTAGCGCCGCATGTGCGCCGGGTGCTGGGCCTGCTGCGCGACCTGGAACATCTCCTGCGTCGGGCACGCGATCTGGAGCAGGGGCAGCTGACCCTGGCCGTCGACAGCCCGTTCGCCGCCATGCCGCTGTTGCGCCGGCTGCAGGATGCCCATCCCGGGATCGCGGCCAGCCTGGTGACGGGCAACACGGCGACGACCCTGGCAGCATTGCGCGACGGCACGGCCGATGCCGCGGTCGCGACCCTGCTGGAGCCGGCGCCCGATCTGGCGAGGCTGTGCCTGGGCACCGACCGGGTGGTTCTCCTCCTGCCGAGGGGCCATGCGCTGGCAGGCAGCGCACAGGTCGATCTTGCAGCGCTGGACGGGGTGACCATGGTCGCGCGCGAGGAGGGCAGCGCCACCTTCCGGCTGTTCGCCGCGGCCTGCGCCATCAAGGGCGTGCGGCCGCACCTGACCCTGCGCCTGGGCTCGCGCGAGGCGCTGCGCGAGGCGGTGGCTCATGGCTTCGGCCTGGGCGCGGTATTCGAGCAGGAGGCCGGGAGCGACCCGCGCCTGGTCCGGCGCGCCTTGGCAGGTCCGGGCCTGGAGGCCGAGACCTGCCTGCTGGCGCTGGCCGAGCGTGCCCAGCTGGGCGTGGTCAAGGCGCTGTTCGCCCTGGCCACGGGACCTGCGCAACCGGAACGCTGAAGAACCGGCCCGGGTAGAGCGGTGTCGGGCGGTACATGACCGGATGGGTGGTGGAAGAGCCGCCGCCATGCCCGTCCTCGTGATGTACGATGATCCGGCTGCCGGCGGACTTCACCCTGTGGCCCGTCATCAGCCGGGCCGTCACGCTCCTGCCGCTGCCTCACCGCCTGTCCCTGGCCGACCCGGCCGGAACCTCCGTCCGTTGGCATCACGCCAGCGAGCGCACTTCCTGACGGGTCAGCTGGGCGCCGCGCTCGGGCAGGCTCGGAAAGGCGATGCTCACCCGGAGCCCGGGCTTGGCGTCCTCCAGCTGGAGCCTCGCCTCGTGCAGGCGGGCGACCGCTGCCACCAGCGACAGGCCCAGCCCGTTGCCGGGCGTGGAGCGCTCCGGATCCAGGCGGACGAACCGCTCGAGCGCCCGCTCGCGCATCTCCGCCGGGATGCCCGGCCCGTCATCGGTCACCACCAGCATCGGCACGGGCCGGGTGCGCACCTCCACCAGCACATGGCCGCCCTCCGCCCCGTACTTGATCGCGTTGTCGACCAGGTTGGCCAGGGCCTGGGCCACCAGATGGCGGTTGCCGACCACCACCGCGTCGGCCTGGGCCCGGAGGTGGACGGTGATGCTGCGCTCCTCGCCCAGCGGTTCATAGAGCTCGGTGACGTCCTGGGCCATCTCGCGCAGGCTGAACGGCTCGAACTCGGCCTGCTGCTCGCCGCTTTCCGCCCGCGCGATCGACAGGATCGCGTTGAAGGTCTGGATCAGCGAATCGGCGTCGCGGACGGTGGCTTCCAGCAGCTCGCGCGATTCGTCGGACTGCTCGTCCATGAGCGCCACCTCGATGCGCGAGCGCAGCCGGTTGAGCGGGGTGCGCAGATCGTGCGCCACGTTGTCGGTGACCTGCCGCATCCCGGCCAGCAGCCGCTCGATCCGGTCCAGCATCCGGTTCAGGTTGCGCGCCAGCTCGTCGAACTCGTCGCCGCTGCCCTTCGCGACGAAGCGCTGGGTGAGGTCGCCCATCATGATCCGGGTGGTGGCGCGGTTCACGTCATCGAGCCGGCCCAGCATCCAGCGGCTCATGACCAGCCCGCCGGCCACGCCCAGGACGATCATGATCCCACCGCCGATCAGCAGCGTGTTGAGCAGGGCCGCCTGGCTGGCCAGGCGCTCCTCGATGTCGCGGCCGACCAGGAGGCGCGCATTGTTCTGCAGGAGGAAGCCGCGCGCGATCGCCCGGTGGAAGGTCGGCTCGCCGTCGCCGTCCTCGCCGGTCTCGATCAGGAAATGGAAATAGCTCTCGTCCTTGTCCTGCCCCTCCGGCCAGCGGTCGATATTGCCGGCCATGATCCGGTCGGTCCGGTCGACCAGCAGATAGATCGAGGCGCGATCGGGCTTCGCCGCCGCGCGCGCGGCGATCGTGTTGCGCAGGCCGCCCAGCCCGCGCAGGCGGTACTGGTCGAGGATGCCATTGATCTCCGCGGTGATCGTCTCCTCGGTCTGCCGCTCCATGTTGGTGGACGAGGCGACGTAGACGAAGCCGAACAGGACGCCGGCGGAGATGCAGAACAGCGCCAGATAGGCCAGCGTCAGCCGGAAGGTGGAAGCTTTAAGAAGCTTTGTCGGCAACACGGAGAGAATATCCTGCGCCGCGGACCGTGTGGATCATCGGATAGGAGAAGCCACGGTCGATCTTGTGCCGCAGGCGGCTGATATGCACGTCGATGACGTTGGTCTGCGGGTCGAAGCGATAGTCCCAGACCTTCTCCAGGAGCATGGTCCGGGTCATCACCTGGCCGGCATGACGCATCAGCGTCTCGAGCAGCCGGAACTCGCGCGGCTGCAGGTCGATCTCCTTGCCGGCCCGCTCCACCCGGCGGCCCAGCAGGTCCATCATCAGGTCGCCGTAGCGCAGCACCGTTTCCGGCGTATCGCTGGCGGTCGAGCCGCGCCTGGCCAGGGTCTCGACCCGGGCCAGCAGCTCAGAGAAGGCGTACGGCTTGACCAGATAGTCGTCGCCGCCGGCGCGGAGGCCCTTCACCCGGTCGGTGACCTCGCCCAGCGCCGACAGGAACAGGACCGGCGTATGGTTGCCGGTCGCCCGCAGCGTCTTGACGAGGGAGAGCCCATCCAGGCCCGGCAGCATCCGGTCCACGATCAGGACATCGTAGCCGTTGGCCGCCGCCATCAGGAGGCCGTCCTTCCCGGTATGGGCGACGTCCGCCCCGTGGCCGCTCTCCACGAGCCCCTTGGCCATGTACTGGGCGGCGTCCTTGTCGTCTTCGATTACCAGAATGCGCATCGCAGCGTTTCGCCCTACCTTAGCAGGTTTCACCTGCCGCTTTGGACGAAACTAGCGGAACAAGACGCAGTGCGCGAGATCATCGCGCACTGCGCCGTTCCCGGGAAGGGGAACCTCCCGGAATCTGCCGGATCAGGAGGCAGCGAAGGGCACAGCCACCCAGCGCTGCGCGTCACCGCGCGCGACCAGGAGACGGATCGAGCTGGCGCCGCCGTCAGCGGCGCTGCGCACCGCGTCGATCACCTTCTGCGGCCCGTCGACCTGCTCGCTGCCCACGGCCACGATGACGTCGCCCTGCTGGATGCCTTTCTCCTGGGCCGGGCTGCCGCCCACCACGTCCTGGACCAGCGCGCCCTCGACCGTGCCGGGCACGCCCAGTTCCTGGCGGACCTCGTCGGTGAGCGGTGCCAGGGCCAGGCCCAGGCGCGGCTGCTCCGCAGGGGCTGCGGTCTCGGCCTGGGCGACCTGCTGGTCGGACGGCATCTTGCCGACCTCGAGCGACACGGTCTGCTCCTTGCCGTCACGCCAGATCTTCACGTCCGCGGCATGGCCGGGGTCGGTGTCCGCGACCGCACGGGTCAGCTGGGTGAGCCGCTCGATCGGGTGCCCGTCGAAGCTCAGGATCACATCGCCCTCCTGCAGCCCGGCCTTCGCCGCAGGGCCGTCCGGCGTGATCTGGCTCACCAGGGCGCCGCTGCGATCGTTCAGGCCGAACGAGCTCTTGAGGTCCTCGTCCATCTGCTGGATGCCGACGCCGATCCAGCCACGCTCGACCGAACCGTTCTCGATCAGCTCCGCCGTTACCGACCTGGCGAGGTTGGAGGAGATGGCGAAGCCGATGCCGACGCTGCCACCGGACGGCGAGAAGATCATGCTGTTCACGCCGATCACGTTGCCGTCGAGATCGAAGGTCGGGCCGCCGGAATTGCCGCGGTTGATCGGCGCATCGACCTGGATGAAGTCGTCATAGGGCCCGCTGCCGATCTCGCGGCCGGTGGCCGACACGATCCCGGCAGTCACGGTGCTGCCCAGGCCGAACGGGTTGCCGACCGCGACCACCTTGTCGCCGACCCGGACCTTGTCGCTGTCCGACCACTTCAGCGCGGTGAGCGGCTGCTTGCTCTCCACCTTGATCACGGCGAGGTCGGTCTTGGGGTCGATGCCGATCAGCTCGGCCGGCAGCCGGTGGCCGTCCTGAAGCACGACCTCGATCTTGTCGGCCTCGCCCACCACATGGGCGTTGGTGACGATGTAGCCGGAAGGATCGATCACGAAGCCCGAGCCCAGGCCCTCCACCTTGCCTTCCGGCCGCTGCTCGGGCTGCGGAACGGGCTGGCCGAAGAAGTGCTCGAAGAAGCGGCGCTGCTGCTCGTCCATCTGACCGGACGCCGGAGTGGCGCCCTTCGTGGTGCCTTCCACCTGGACGGAGACGACCGAGGGCATGACCCTGGCGACCAGATCGGCATAGCCGCGGTCATAGTCCTCCGCATGGGCCAGCGTGGGGGTGAAGCCGGGCAGGGCCGGTACCGAGCCGGTCGCGAGGGCGGCCGCCGCAACCGTGCACAGCGCCAGGTTGCGGACCAGGGAGAAACGGCGAGTGACGGTAGACTGCATCATCGATACTCCAACGATCTCCTGCACATCCGATAATGATTCGGGGCTGGTGCAAGTCCATGTAGGAGATCACCCGCAGTTTGCACCCACAAACAAACAGGCTCACGCAGCTGTTGTTGTCGGTAACGAATCATTCACAGGAGCGTGAGCTATGATTGTTTCAAAGGATTTCTGATGCGTATCGCGGCTCTTTCACCAAGTGAACGTTGGTCGGACATCAAGGATTTCATCGTAACATCAGGTGCGGATCTGGCGATGTTTCCGCTTGGCTGGGCTGCCGACCGCGCCGACCTCGCGCCGGAACTCTCGGACGGCGGTCTCGCCAGGCGGCTGATGGAACTGGCTGAACGGACCGGCAGTGCCATCCTGGCACCCTATACCGAGCGGGAGGACGAGCGGACGTTCACCAGCCTGCTGCTGGTCGATGGTACCGGGCGTGGCCTGTGCAGCTACCGCAAGACCCATCTGAGTGCAGGCGACCAGGCCCGGCAGCTGGCGCGCGGCAACTGGATGACGATCGCCCCGCTGCAGGGCCAGCGCATCGGACTGGCGCTGGACGACGACCTGCTCCACCCGGAGATGACCCGCTGCCTGGCGCTGGAGGGCGCCTCGCTCCTCTCGGGCGTGGTCGGCTTCCCGCGCCCGGTCCTGCGCGCCCTGGCCCTGGTTCGGGCTCTGGAGAACGGGGTGCCCTGCGTGCTGGTCAGCGGCGAGGGGATCGTGGCCGCCGGCCCGGACGGGCAAGTCTGGCATGACGGACCGGCAGGAACGGGGTTCGACCTGCCGGCATCGGACGAGGGCGGCCAGGCCGGCTTTGCCGCGAGGCGACGAGTCGAGCTCTACCGGGCACTGCTGGAGCCGCTGCCGCGCCGCTGATGCCGGTCGAGCGCTGCCGCCACCAGGGCGAGATAGCGCTCGCGGAAGCTTTCTTCGGAGAAGCGGGCGGCGTTGCGTAGCAGGGCATCCTGCGTGAACCGGCTCTCCTCCTGGAGGAACCGGCGCACCGCCTGGCAGATCGCTCCCTCGCTCTGTTCGGTGAAGAACAGGCCGGTAGCGTCGGGAAGCGGTGCCGGCCGGATCGAATCCAGCGCGCCGCCGCGGCCATAGGCGATCACGGGCGTGCCGGCCGCCTGCGCCTCCACCAGCGTGATGCCGAAATCCTCCTCCGCCGCGAACACGAGTGCCCGGGCCTCGGCCAGCAGGCGCGCGACCTCGGCGCGCGGCAAGGTCCCCAAGAGCTCGACATTGGGTGCCGGCCGCACCCGGGCCCGGCCGGCACCCTCGCCGATCACCTTCAGCTTCAGGTCGGGCATCGCCGCGAAGGCGGCACAGATGAGCTCGGTGCGCTTGTAGGGGGCGAAGCGGGAGATCGCGATGAAGTGATCGCCCTTGCGCGGTGCCGGCGCGAAATCCTGGAGCCGGACCGGCGGATGGATCACGGCGGCGTCGCGGCGGTAGATCCTGCGGATCCGCTGGCGGATGAACTCGGAATTGGCGATCAGCCGGTCCGGCCCGGCACCGGTGCGGAAATCCCAGTTGCGCAGCCGGTGCAGCTGCCAGCGGAGCAGCCAGGAGCGCAGGCCCCGGTCCAGGCCGGCCTCGGCCAAGTACTGATGCTGGTACTCCCAGGCATAGCGCATCGGTGCGTGGACATAGGCCAGGTGCAGCTGGTGAGGGGTGGTGAGCACGCCCTTGGCGAAGGCATGGCTGGAGGACAGCACGAGGTCGAAGCGGCTGAGGTCGAACTGCTCGATCGCGAGCGGCATCAGCGGCAGATAGTGGCGGAAGTGGCGGCGCGCGAACGGCAGGTTCTGGATGAACGAGGTGTGGACCGTGACCTCCTCCAGGAGACCGCGTGCACCCTTGGGCATCACGTCCACCAGGGTGAACAGCTCGGCCTGAGGGAAGCAGGCCAGGATCTGCTCGACCACCCGCTCCGAGCCGTAGAGGCTGTGCAGCCAGTCGTGGACGATCGCGACCTTCAGCCCGGCCGGGTCCAGGGCGGGCAAGGATGGCTTGGACAAGCCTTTAGCTCTCCGGGGAGGTTGCTCTTGTGCCGAACCGCCAGAGGGTTTCACACTCACGGAGCCGGATGCGGGTCCGGCTGAACTGCCTTAAGATGGCAGCGCAGACAACCGTGACAAAGCAACCGTGACAAGGAAGCCCTCCGCATGAAGACCATCCTGGTGAACTTGGAGGTGAGCGCTGCGCTCGACGCGACGCTGGCCTGCAGCATCGGTGTGGCGAAGGAGTTCGGCTCCTATCTGGAGGGGCTGCATGTTCGCCCGGTTCAGCCCGACGTGATCGCAGCCGGCGCCGACGGCTTCATCGCCGCGGCGCCGGACCTGGTGGCCGGCTTTGAGCAGGATGCGCGCGAGCGGGCCGAGAAGCTGCGCGACGCCTTCGAGAATGCGGTGCGCTCGGCGGGCATGCCGCGCTTCCTGGAGCCCGGCACGGTCGGCCCGGCGGCGGACTGGCATCTGGGTGCCGGGGCTGCTGCCAATGTGCTCGGCAGCTATGGCCGGATCTTCGACCTGATCGTGGTCGGCCGGCCGGTCGCGGACAGCCTGACTCCATCGACCGCTGCCTTGGAAGGGGCGTTGTTCGAAGCCGGGCGCCTCCTGATGATCGCACCACCCAGCGCCACCAGGATCGGCTTCGACCGGATCCTGATCTCCTGGAACGGCAGCACCGAGACCTCGCGCACCATCGCCCTCGCCATGCCGTTCCTGGACCGGGCGAAGTCGGTGATCGTGCATACGGTGGAGAAGGGCACGGTGCCGGGCCCGTCCGGAGAATCGCTGGCCCGGATGCTGGAGCGGCGCGGCCTTCATGTGGAGGTGGTGAACCATGCCGGCGATGATCGGCCGGTCGGCAAGGTGACGCTCGACGAGGCGCAGCGCATGGGGGCGGACCTGATCGTCAAGGGTGCCTACACCCAGTCGCGGCTGCGGCAGATGATCTTCGGCGGTGCTACCAGCTACATCCTGGCCAATGTCGAGGTCCCGGTGCTGATGTCGCATTGAGCGGCGCTGGCAGCCTCCTGCTGCATGCCCTGCTGGGCCTGGCCTGCCTGATCCTCCTGGCGGGCCAGTTCCGGCGCGGGAGCGCGGTACCCTGGCGCCTGGGCCTCGTCACCGCGGCGCTGGCGGGAGTGATGGCCACCGGGCTGGCCATGCTGGGCAGTGCGGGCGGCCTGGCCAATGCCCGGTTCTTCGGCCATGTCATGCACTGGCTGGGCTGGCTGGCCGTGCTGACCTGGCTGCATGTGCTGATGCGCGCCCGCACGGGCGGCATCCCGCCCAAGGGCGGGGTGCCGCTGTTCCTGACGGGTGCGGCCGGGCTGGCCGGGCTGCTGGCACTGCTGCAGGACCGGGTCTGAACCGCCCGGGGCGGCCGCGAGCTATGGACGGAACAGGGGGACGGGGCCATCCTGGCCCTGCCGGCCCGCGGGCCGGATCGTGGTCGAGAGCGCCGTCGGGAAGCGGAACATCAAGCACATGCGCAGATTGCTGAAGCCGGCCGGGCCGGTCCTGATCGGCGCGGCGGTGCTGCTGATTCCGGCCGTGGCAGCCGCCGGTCCGCCGGCGGCGGATCCGGCGCCGGGGATTCCCGCAGCGATGCCCGACCCGAGTGCCCGGGAGCTGGAAGCGATCATCGACGCCGTCCGCACCAAGGTAGAGGGTGCCCAGCCGGCGACGGCGAACGGTGCGCGCCAGGAAGAGCGGCTGGCCCTGGCGCAGGAGCGGGTGCGGCTGCTCGACCAGGAGGCGGCCCTGCTGCGCCAGGAGGTGGCGAGGCTGCGTCAGCAGCTGGCAGATGCCGATACCGCCAACCGCGATGCCACGGCGCGCCAAGACGGGCTGGCCCGGCGGCTGCGCAATGCCGAGCATGCCAGCGAGCGGCTGGCCATGGCGCTGGAGCGCCGGGAAAGGGCGCTGCGCGACGCGCTGACCGAGCGCGACCGGGTGCTGGCCACCGCCGGCGACGAGGTGCGGCTGGCCGAGGCCTCGGCCGTCGAGGCACGGCGCGCGGCCGCCGAGGACGCGGCCAGCGCTCTTGCCCGCGTCGCCGAGCTGGAGGCCCGGCTGGAGGCCACCCAGCAGGATTTCGGGCGGCTGAACCTCATCCTGGCCGAGCGGGACCGCCAGCTGACGGAGCTGCAGGGCGGCAAGGGCAAGGAGAAGGAGCTGGCCCTGCGCGCGCAGGCCGAGCTGCGGCAGCAGCTCGATCAGCTCACCGCCGAACGGGACAAGATCCGGGTCGAGGCGGCCGCCCAGATCGCGGTGGTCGAGGCGAAGCTGGCCGATGCCGGCCGCCAGCTGGAGGCGATGAGCGAGGAGGTGCGGCAGGCCTGGGCGGACCGGGCCGCAGCCGAGCAGCGCCTCCAGGACCAGGCAGGTCATGCCGAGAGCAGGCTTGCCAAGGCCGAGCAGGCGCTGGCCGCGGAGCGGGTGGCCCGGGCACAGGAGGTCGAGCGCCTGCGCGAGGACCTGGCGCAGGCGCGGACCCGTGCCGCGGCCATGGACAGCGTTTCCCAGGAGGTCGGCCGCCATGCGGCGGATCTGGCCCGGGAGATCGCGGAAATGCGGGAGGTCGCCAGCACCTCGGTGGCCGAGGCGACCGAGCTGGGCCAGCAGCTGGTGGAGGCCCTGGCCGAGCTCGACGCGCTGCGGCAGCTCGTGGCGAGGCTGGAGCTGGCCCGCTCCGGCCAGGGGGAGTTGCCGGCAGAGGGCGAGGCGGCCGCGGTCTGGCCGGTGGTGGCCAGTGCGCTGGCCGACGAGCTCGGCTATGGCGGGGACGTGCCCGGGCTCGACGAGGAGCCGGCGGCACCGCCGCTCCTGTCCCTGCCGGTACTGAGCCGCCTCAGCGGGCTGAAGCTCGAGACGACCGAGGACGGCTGGATCCGGACCGTGCCGACCGGCATCGAGTTCGAGCTGGGCGGCCGGCAGATCGATGCAAGGTCGGCGCGCGCGCTGGAACGGGTGGCGACCCTGATCCAGCTGTCCCCGGGTGCCAGGGTGCGCGTGGTCGGCCACACCGATTCGCAGGGCGACCGCTACCGCAACCTGACCTTGTCGGTGGAGCGGGCCCGCGCGCTGCGCGACGCGCTCATCGAGCAGTTCGAGATCGATCCGGCGCGCATCGAGGTGGACGGCATGGGCCCGGACGAGCCGGTCGCCAGCAACGAGCTGGCCGACGGGCGCAGTGCCAACCGGCGGGTCGAGGTGTTCGTCGCCCGCTAGCCATGCTCGGCCAGCACGCTACCAGCCAGGTGCAGCGAGCCGCAGACCAGGACCAGCGCCGCACCGTCGGGGGCTGACCTGACGATCTCTGCGACCGCGGCGACGTGGCCTGGTGCCGTGGCGGCAGGATGGCCCAGCCGGTTCGCCGCCTGAACCAGCTCCTCCGGGGGACGCGCCAGGGGCTCGTCCGGGATCGGCACCATCGTGCAGGACGCGGCACGCGGCAGCAGCGGCGCCAGAAAGGCATCCGCATCCTTGGTGTTCAGCATGCCGACCACCAGATGCACCGGCCGGGCGGGCCGCTGCGCATCCAGTGTGGTCGCGAGGGCGCTGGCGGCCGCCGGGTTGTGCCCGCCGTCCAGGCGCAGCTCCCAGCCTCCCGGCAGCAGTTCCGCCATCGGCCCAAAGGTCAGGCGCTGCCAGCGGCCGGGCCAACGCACCGAGGTCAGGCCCTGGGCGATATGGGAGCTCGCCGGGCGGAGCGGTTCGGGCAGGCGGCGCAGGGCAACCGTGGCCACCGCCGCATTCACGTACTGGTGCGGCCCTTCCAGGGCTGGGCGCGGCAGCTCGACACGAGCGTGCCCGTCCTGGACCCACAGGTGGCCATCATGCAGCTCGTAGCCCCAGTCCCGGCCATGCACCGCCAGCGGCGTGCCGGTCGCTGCCGCCACCCGCTCGATCGCGGCCAGGCCCTCCGGACTCTGGGGTGCCAGCACGCAGGGCACGCCCGGCTTCAGGATCCCGGCCTTCTCGGTGGCGATCTGCCCGACCGTCTCGCCCAGATAGGTCTCGTGGTCGAGCGAGACCGGGGTGATCACCGATACGGCGGGCCGGGCGATCACGTTGGTGGCGTCCAGCCGGCCGCCCATGCCGACCTCCAGCACCAGGAGATCGGCCGGGGTGCGGGCGAACGCCAGGAACGCCATCGCGGTGGTGATCTCGAAGAAGGTGATCGGCCGGCCGGCATTGACCCGCTCGACCTCCTCCAGGAGATCGGTCAGCCGCACCTCGTCGATCGGCACCCCGCAGAGCAGGATCCGCTCGCTGAACCGGACCAGATGGGGGGAGACGTAGCGGTGGACGCGCCGGCCGGAAGCGGCGAGGGCTGCTGCGACATAGGCGCCGGTCGAGCCCTTGCCGTTGGTGCCGGCCAAGTGGACGACCGGCGGCAGGAGGCGCTCCGGATGGCCCAGCTCCGCCAGGATCCGCTCCATCCGGGCCAGGGACAGGTCGATCTTCTTGGGATGAAGGTCGAGCAGCCTGGCCAGGACGGCGTCACTCGCCCGGCTGTGGCTCACTCGTCCGGACCAGTTCCAGAGTGGGCGCCTCGGCGGCGGCCTCGACCGCCGGCTCCGCCGCTGCCGGCGCCTCCGGCAGGTCGCGCCGCTTGCGCAGGAGCAGGTCCAGGATTCGCACCAGCGTCGCGCGGAGGTCGAAGCGGTGCACGACCATGTCGACGATGCCGTGATCGCGCAGATACTCGGCGCGCTGGAAGCCCTCGGGCAGCTTCTCGCGGATGGTCTGCTCGATCACCCGGGCACCGGCAAAGCCGATCATGGCACCGGGCTCGGCCAGCTGGATGTCGCCCAGCATCGCGAAGCTGGCGGTGACCCCGCCCGTGGTGGGGTCGGTCAGCACCACGATGTAGGGCAGGCCCTTGTCCTTCACCATCTCCACCGCGACGGTGGTGCGCGCCATCTGCATGAGGGACAGGGCACCCTCCTGCATCCGCGCCCCGCCGGAGCTGGTGAACACGATGAGCGCGGCTTCCTGCAGGACGGCCAGCTTCGCCGCCGCCAGGAAGGCTTCGCCCACCGCGGTGCCCATCGAGCCGCCCATGAAGGCGAAGTTCATGACCGCGATCACCACGGGCATGCCGTCGATCTTGCCGTGCGCGGCTTCCAGCGCATCCTGCCGGCCGGTCTTGGCCTGCGCGTCCTTCAGCCGGTCGGCGTATTTCTTCTGGTCGCGGAACTTGAGCGGGTCGGCCGGCACCTTGGGCAGCTCGATCTGCTGCCAGCTGCCGGCATCGAACAGGGTCTCGAAGCGGAACTTCGGGTCGACCCGCATATGGTGGCCGCAATGCGGGCAGACCCGCTGCGCCTGCTCGAAGTCGCGGTGGAAGATCATCCGCTCGCAGGACGTGCACTGCCGCCACAGATCGTCCGGCAAGGTGGTCTCGCGGCTGACCAGGGCGCGGATCTTCGGCCGGACATAGTCGGTGAGCCAGTTGCTCATGCACGGGCTCCGCGCACGCCGGCAGCAAGCTCGCGCACGAGCCCGTGCACGGCCTCGACCAGACCGGGCCTGGCCTTGCCGTTCTCATCCAGATTGGCGGCTACCAGATCGACCAGGGCGGAGCCCACCACCGCGGCATCGGCGTTGCGGGCGATCGCCGCCGCCTGCTCGGGCGTGCGGATGCCGAAGCCCACTGCGACCGGCAGGGTGGTGGCCGACTTGATCCGGCGCACGGCCTGGCCGACCAGGTCGGCGACCGGGGCCGCCGAGCCGGTGATCCCGGTGATCGACACGTAGTAGATGAAGCCCGACGCGTTCTCGAGCACCACCGGCAGGCGACGGTCGTCGGTCGTGGGCGTGGCCAGGCGGATGAAGTCCAGGCCGGCCGCCTTGGCCGGCAGGCAGAACTCCTCGTCCTCCTCGGGCGGCAGGTCGACCATGATCAGCCCGTCCACTCCAGCCTCGACGGCAGCCGCGATGAACCGCTCCTTACCCATCCGGTGGACCGGGTTGTAGTAGCCCATCAGCACCACCGGGGTCGTCTGGTCCTCCGAGCGGAACCGGCGCACCAGCTCCAGCACGCCGTTGAGCGTCATGCCGCCGGAGATGGCGCGCAGATTGCCCGCCTGGATCGCCGGGCCATCGGCCATCGGGTCGGAGAACGGCATGCCGATCTCGATGAGGTCGACCCCGGCGCCGGGCAGGCCCCGGATCAGCGCCAGCGAGGTCTCCGGATCGGGATCGCCCGCGCAGAGATAGGTGACGAAGCCCGCCCGACCCTCGGCGGCGAGCGCAGCGAAGCGCTTCTGGATCCGCTCGCTCACAGCTTCACTCCAAGATGCTCCGCGACCGCGAAAATGTCCTTGTCGCCCCGACCGGACAGGTTGAGGAGGATGATCTGGTCCCGGTCCATGCCGGGCGCGATCTTGGCGACATGCGCCAGGGCATGGGCGCATTCCAGCGCCGGCAGGATGCCCTCCAGCTTGCCGCAGAGCTGGAAGGCTTCCAGCGTCTCGGCATCCGTAATGGGGGCGATCTCCAGGCGGCCCTGGTCCTTCAGCCAGGAATGCTCAGGACCCACGCCGGGATAGTCGAGGCCGGCCGAGATCGAGTGCGGCTCGATCACCTGGCCGTCCTCGTCCTGGAGCAGATAGGAGCGCGAGCCGTGCAGCACGCCGGGCGTGCCGGCGGCCATCGCCGCGGCATGGCGGCCGGTCTCGATCCCGTCGCCCGCGGCCTCCACCGCGATCAGCCGGACCTCGTCGTCCAGGAAGGGGTGGAACAGGCCCATGGCATTGGAGCCGCCGCCCACGGCTGCGATCAGCACGTCCGGCAGGCGGCCTTCCTTCTCCAGGATCTGCTGCTTCGCCTCGCGGCCGATCACCGACTGGAAGTCGCGCACCATCGCCGGATAGGGATGGGGGCCCGCCACCGAGCCGATCACGTAGAACGTGTCGTGGACGTTGGTGACCCAGTCGCGCAGCGCCTCGTTCATCGCGTCCTTGAGCGTATGCGAGCCGGAGGTGACGGGGCGCACCTCGGCACCCAGGAGGCGCATGCGGAACACGTTGGGCTGCTGCCGCTCGATGTCCTTCGCACCCATGTAGACGATGCAGGGCAGGCCCAGCCGCGAGGCCACCGTGGCGGTCGCAACGCCGTGCTGGCCGGCCCCGGTCTCGGCGATGATCCGGGTCTTGCCCATGCGCTTGGCGAGCAGGACCTGGGCCACCGTGTTGTTGATCTTGTGGGAGCCGGTGTGGTTCAGCTCCTCACGCTTGAAGTAGATCTTGGCCCCGCCGAAATGCTCGGTCAGGCGCTCGGCGAAGTAGAGCGGCGAGGGACGGCCGACATAGTCCTTGAACCAGCCGTCGAGCTCCTTCCAGAAGCCCTCGTCCTTCTTCACCTCCTCGTAGGCGCGCTCCAGGTCCAGGATCAGCGGCATCAGGGTCTCGGCGACGAACCGTCCGCCGAAGATGCCGTAATGACCGTTCTCGTCCGGCATGGTGCGCAGGGAGTTGCGCTGGCTCATCGGTCGTTCCTTCCAAATCCCTTGGCCTTGGCGATGAAGTCGGCGAGCCGTGCCGGATCCTTCACGCCCGGCGAAATCTCCACCCCGGAGCTGACATCGACGCCGGGTGCGCCGGTCATCGCCAGCGCTGCCTCGACATTGTCGGGGCTCAGGCCGCCCGCGAGCAGCCAGGGTTTCCGGACGTCCAGGCCCTGGAGCAGCCGCCAGTCGAACGCCAGGCCGTTGCCGCCGGGCTGGGCAGCACCGGGCAGGGGCTTGGCGTCGAACAGCAGCATGTCGGCGGCGTCCCGGTAGGCCGGCAGCACCGCCAGGTCCTCGGCCACCGCCACGGGCAGGGCCTTCAGGGTCTCCACGCCGAAGCGCAGCCCGATCTCGGCGACCCGCTCGGGCTTTTCCTCGCCGTGGAGCTGGATCACGTCGAGGGCCACCGACATCAGCACGGTCTCGAGCAGATGGTCGTCCGGATTGACGAACAGGCCGACCGTCCGGGTCTGGCCGGTAACGTGCCGGGCGAGCTCGCCGGCCTCATGAGGCATGACGTTGCGCCGGGACGGCGGGAAGAACACGAAGCCCACGAAGTCGGCTCCGGCCTCGCAGGCCTGGACGATGCGCGCCGGCTCCTTCAGCCCGCAGATTTTGACCAGCGTCATCGGCCGGGCCCGTTCCCGAGCAGGGCACGCGCGGCGGCGGCCGGATCGGCGGCGCCGGTGATCGGCCGGCCCACCACCAGCAGGTCGGCACCGGCCGCCAGGGCCTCCTGCGGCGTCATCACCCGCTTCTGGTCGTCGCCGGCAGGTCCGGCCGGCCGGATGCCCGGGACCACCAGCTTCACGCCAGCCGGCAGGATCCGGCGCAGGCGGGCGATCTCGTGCGGCGAGCAGACCAGCCCGTCGATGCCGGCCTCGACCGCGAGCCGTGCCAGCCGCTCGACCTGCGCACCGGTGCCGCCGGCCACGCCCGCTTCTGCCAGGTCGGCATCGTCCAGGCTGGTCAGCACCGTCACCGCCAGGAGCCAGGTGGAGGAACCGGCCTGCCGCTTGGCCTCGACCGCCGCCCGGAGCATTGCCGCACCACCCGAGGCATGCAAGGTCAGCATGGCAGGTTCGAGGGCCAGGGCGGAGCGGACCGCCCCTGCCACCGTGTTCGGGATGTCGTGCAGCTTCAGGTCCAGGAAGATCGGCAGCCCGGCCTCCTGGACGGTGCGCACGCCGGCAGGCCCGCTGGCACAGAAGAATTCCAGGCCGAGCTTCACGCCGCCGACCACGCCGTTCAGCGACCGGGCCAGCGTCAGGGCACCGGCCGGGTCGGGGCGGTCGATGGCGCAGAAGATCGGGGAGCTGGACAAGGTCGGTTCCGGTCGATGGCAGGACCGCTGCGCTGCTTGGCAGAGCCGGGCAGGTGCGTCAACGCGATGGGCAGGATGCCCCTTCATGTGTGGGAAGCAGCGCCGGATTCAATCGCCCTGGTCCGATGCGGCGACGACCGTCTCGGCTGCCACCAGGTCCTCCAGCGCGGCACCCACCGACTTGAACAGGGTGATCTCGTCGGCGTTGCGCCGGCCCGGCACGGCGCCGGTCACCAGTTCGCGCAGCTCGCCCCGGATCGCATCGGCCGAGAAGGCGCCGGCATCGATCGCCTGGAGCAGGTCGCCCGCCTCGGCCAGCGCACCCTCGCGGGTGTCGACGAACACGGAGGCGGCAGCCACCAGCGCGTCGTCGCTCTCGCGCATCGCATGGGTATAGGCGCCCACCAGGTCGACATGGGTGCCGGGGCGGACGTCGGCGCCGCGCACCAGGGGCGCGGTCGAGTTGGTGGCGACCGAGATCAGGTCGGCCTGGCCGACCGCGGCCGAAAGGTCGGTGACCGCCTCGGCCGCGATGCCCTGACTGGCGAGGCTGGCTGCCACCGCCTCGGCCTTGCCGGGATTGCGGTTCCAGATCAGCGCCCGCTCCAGGGAAGGCCGCACGGCCCGGTGCGCGTGGACGAAGTTCGGGCACAGCGCGCCGGCACCCACGACCAGGTGGGTGCGGATGTCGTCGCGGGCGAGATAGGAGGCCGCCAGGGCCGAGGCGCCGGCGGTGCGGCGCAGGGTCAGGGCGGCGCCGTCCAGGATCGCCCGGGGCGTGCCGGTCGGCCCGTCGAACAGGAGGTAGAGGCCCTGGATCGAGGGGATGCCGCGCGCCTCGTGACCGGGCGCCACATGGACGATCTTGATGCCGGTGGCGCTGCCCGGCCGCCAGGCCGGCATGATCAGGAGGTCGGCCGGCCGGTCCATGCCCGGGCGCGGGACCGGGTGGTGGTGACGGACCGGCGCCTCGGCACCGGCCCGGAAGCCTGTGCGCAGCGCCTCGACCATGCGCGGCCAGGGCAGGGCGGCCTCGATCGCGGCCGGGCCGAAGAAGGGCACCTGGTCCATCGGTTCAGCGCGCCGTGGCCAGTGCGCGGGTCGGCGTCACGTTCTTGGCGGCGAGTGCTGCGGCCGAGGCCTCCTCCTCGCGGCGGCGGCGCAGTTCCTGCTCCTGCAGGATGGCCAGCTTGCGCCGGGTGCGCGACGCCTCGGCCCGCTTGTCGTGGCCGCCCAGCCAGGACGCGATGCCGCCCAGGATCACGCCGATGATCATCGCCACCAGGAACACGCCGTAGAGCGGCAGATCGACCATGAACGGGGTCGGCCAGAGCGAGATCTCGACGGGCTGGCGGTTGCCGATCGCGAACAGGACGATCACCAGGAGCCCGACCAGGGCCAGGATCGTGCGGAGAAACTTTACCATGGGCGCCTCACGAAGCTTGGGGCCGCTCATATCAGAGGAGGCCCGGCTGCGACAGGCGCTCCCGCCTTACTCCGTGCCGACGTTCAGCCGCTCTCTGAGCTCCTTGCCGGTCTTGAAATAGGGCACCCGCTTGTCCGGGACATCCACCTCCTCGCCGGTGCGCGGGTTGCGTCCGGTCCGCGCCGAGCGGCCGCGGATGGAGAAGGCGCCGAAGCCGCGCAGCTCGACCCGGTCGCCACGCTCCAGCGCCTTGGTCAGCTCCTCGAACACGGTGGCGACGATCTTCTCGACGTCGCGCAGATAGAGATGCGGGTTCGCCTCGGCGATGCGGCGGATGAGATCGGAACGGGTCATGCCGGCGGTCGCTTTCCCTGGACGAACGATCCAACGCCCGCCTTTTCGCGCGACGGTGGTGCCGCGTCAAGGGACAGGAAGACGCAACCCATTGAACTTCAACGATAAAGCCTCGGCTCGGGTTCGTTTGGTAAAATCACTGTCGGCATCGGCGCATCGCGGGCCCGAAGACGACGCGGCAGGGACGCCACAGTATAGCAGCTTCCACCATCCGCACGCTTGCCGAACTTGCCGCAATGCGGGAAAAGCGCCGGCTCGCCCGCGTTCCGCCGATGCGGCGGGCGGCCCGGCCTTTTCCCCGCGCGACCCTTCGAGCTTGCCCTTCGACCGGCAGGCCGGACCGGGCGCGCCCAGATTGCTCCAAGACGGCTCGACCATGAACGCGACCATGCTTCGTCACGCGGTGATCCTCGGCCTCCTGATCGCGGTAGGGCCGTTCGCGATCGACGCCTACCTGCCGGCCTTCGGGTCGATCGCCGCCGAGTTCGCCACCGACCATGGCGTGGTGCAGCTCACCGTGCTCTGCTTCGTGATCACCATGGCGGCGGGCCAGGTGATCTATGGGCCGATCTCCGACGCGATCGGGCGCAAGCCGCCGGTCTATGTGGGCTTATGCCTGTTCGTGCTGGGCTCGATCGGCTGCGCGCTGGCCGGCGACGTCGATTCGCTGCTGCTCTGGCGGCTGCTCCAAGGGCTGGGTGCCTCGGCCGGCATGGTGCTGGCGATCGCGATCATCCGCGACATGCATACCGGCGTGGAGGCGGCGCGCCTCCTGTCCACCGCGATCCTCGCACTCAGCGTCTCGCCGATCCTGGCGCCGCTGGCGGGCGGCCTGCTGATCCAGGTGGCGTCCTGGCGGATGATCTTCTGGGCGCTGGCCCTGGTCGCGATCGGCGTGGGCGTGCTGATCTGGACCTCCATGCCGGAAACCCACCTGCCGGAGCGCCGCACGCGGCAGAACGGGCTCACCATCCTGCGCAGCTATGCCCGCCTGTGCCGCGACCGCACCTTCATGAGTGCCGTAGCCACCGCCGGCTTCGCCCAGGCGGGGCTGCTGGCCTATGTCGCCGGCTCGTCCTTCGTGTTCATCACGCTCTATGGGGTCACGCCGCTCACCTACAGCCTGATCTTCGCCGGCAACGCCGCGACCATCATCGGCCTGGCCCAGCTCAACGCCACGATCATCCGCCGGATCGGTGCGCCGCGCCTGATCACGCTGGCGGTCGGCTGGTTCGTGGTGATGGCGGTGCTGATGAGCCTGGTCATGCTGAGCGGGCAGGCGGCCCTGCCGCTCGCGGCGCTCATGATCTTCCTGAGCCTGGGGGCGCTGGGCATGATCATGCCGAACGCGACCATGCTGGCGCTGGAGCCGATGGGGGCGATGGCGGGCACCGCCTCGGCGCTGGGCGGGTTCCTCCAGGGCCTCCTGGGTGCGCTGGCGACGCTCCTGGTGAGCGCTGCCTTCGACGGCACGGTGCGGCCGATGGTGGTGGTGATGGCGGGGAGTGCGCTGTGCTGTGCGGCGGCGTGGTGGCTGCACCTGCGCTCGGCTTCATGCCGGCTTAGCCCGGCCATCGGCTAGAGCTGTCCGATCCGGAGCGCCGGGTGGTGCCGGCCAGCGCCTGTCATGGACCGCCGGCCTCGTGACCGAAAATCACAGGCAGCCTGCCCACCTGCCGCACTTTCCTCTTCGTCATGGCCGGCCCTGAGCCGGCCATCCAGGGACGACCGGGACGACTGGATGGCCGGGTCGAGCCCGGCCATGACGAGGGAAGAAAACCGCGAGCTATCCGGGGATAGCTGATCCGTGCAGAGCTGGCCGATCCCGGAGCGTCGGGCGGCGCGGGCCGGAGCCGGTCACGGACTGCTCGCCTCGTGACCGAAGATCACCGGCAGCCTGCCCAGCCGCCGCCCCTTCTTCTTCGTCATGGCCAGCCATGACGACATGGCGAAGACCGTGTCTCGGCCGCTGCTCAGGCCGCCGCGTCCCAGACCGGCGAGAACTCGAAGTCGCAGATCCGGTAGTTGGTGGCGCGCAGCGCCGAGATCTGCGCCATCTCGTCGGGCGTGAGCTCGAACTCCAGGACCTTCAGGTTGCTCTTCGCGTTCTTCTCCGAGCTGGTGCGCGGAATGGCGGCCACGCCCTCCTGCTGGATCAGCCAGCGCAGCGTCACCTGGATCGGGTTCATGCCGTGGGCGTCGGCGATCTTCTTGATCACCGGATCGTCCATGACCTTGCCACGCGCGGTCGGGCAGTGCGCGGTGGTGGCGATCCCGAGCTTCTTGTGGAAGGGCAGCAGGGCGTCCTGGGACAGGTAGGGATGGTACTCGATCTGGTTGTTCACCAGCGGGACCGAGGAATGCTCGGTGGCCAGGCGCAGGAGCGGGATGGTGAAGTTGCTGACGCCGATGAAGCGGGTCAGGCCCTTGCGCTGCGCCTCGACCAGGGCGGCGATGGTCTCGTCCAGCGGGATGGTCTTGGAGGGCCAGTGCAGGAGCAGGAGGTCCGGCACCGTGCCCAGGTTCTTCACCGACTGCTCGGCGCTGCGCAGGAAGTCGTCATGCGCGAACTCGTCGGGCCAGATCTTGGTGGTGAGGAAGATCTGGTCGCGCGGCACGCCCGAGGTCGCGATGCCGCGGCCGACCTCGGGCTCGTTGCCGTACATGCGCGCGGTGTCGATGTGCCGGTAGCCGAGGTTCAGCGCGGTGGCGACCATGTCGGTGCCGAGGCTGCCGGTGAGCTGGTAGGTGCCGAACCCCAGTGCCGGGATCTTCGCGCCGTTCGCCTCGATCATGGTCATCCGCCTGTCCCTGCTCATGCTTCTGGATGGAAAGGCCGCGCCAAGGAGGCGGGCGTGTGCAGGCGGATACGGGTGGCGTCGCGCGAGATCAAGACGAGCACGATGATCGTGGCGAGATAGGGGGTCATCGCCACGAGGTTGCTGTTGATCGCGATGCCGGCCGCCTGGATCTGCAGGCCCAGGATGGTGACGCCGCCGAAGACATAGGCGCCGAGCAGCACCCGCCAGGGCCGCCAGGTGGCGAACACCACCAGCGCCAGGGCGATCCAGCCGCGGCCGGCGGTCATGTTCTCTGCCCATTGCGGCGTGTAGATCAGCGACAGGTAGCCGCCGCCGATCCCGGCCATGGCGCCACCGAACAGGGTGGCCAGCCAGCGGATGCGCAGGACCGGGTAGCCCAAGGCATGGGCGCTTTCCTGGTTCTCGCCGACGGCGCGCAGGATCAGGCCCGCGCGGGTGCGGTGCAGGAAGAAGGCGACGCCGGCCACCGTCAGGAGCGACAGGTAGACCAGCCAGTCATGGCCGAACAGGATGGGCCCCGCCACCGGGATGGAGCGCAGCGTCTCCGGGAAGGGCAGGGCCATGCCCGGCAGGGGGATGCCGACCCAGGACTGGCCCAGGAAGGCCGCCAGGCCAGCACCGAAGATCGCCAGGGCCAGGCCGGTCGCGACCTGGTTGGTCATCAGGTTCAGCGCCAGGGCGCCGTAGATCGCGGCGGCACCCATGCCGGCCAGGGCTGCGGCGACGAAGCCCAGCGGGGTCAGGCCGGTCGAGGCCGCGACCATGAAGCCGACCACCGCGCCGATCAGCATCATGCCCTCGATGCCGAGGTTGAGCACGCCCGCCCGCTCGGCCACCAGTTCGCCGATCGCGGCGAAGACCAATGGCGTGCCGGCGCGCAGCGTGGCGGCGATCACGGCGATCGCGGTGGAAAGCTCGTCGCCCATCAGCGCGTCCCCCGGAGCACCAGGCGCCAGCGCACGAACGTGTCGGCACCCAAGAGAAAGAACAGGAGCAGCCCCTGGAACACGCCGGTGATCGCGATGGGGAGCTGCAGCTCCATCTGGGCGATCTCGCCGCCCAGGTAGAACAGGCCCATGAGCAGGGCCGCGGCGACGATCCCGATCGGGTGGAGGCGGCCCAGGAAGGCCACGATGATCGCGGCGAAGCCGTAGCCGGGCGACACGGCCGGCTGGAGCTGGCCGATCGGGCCCAGCACCTCGGCGGCCCCGGCGAGACCCGCGAGGCCGCCGCTGATCAAAAAGCTGCCCCAGATCACCTTGGCCCGGCTGAACCCGGCATAGGCGGCAGCGGCGGGTGCCTCCCCCGAGAGGCGGAACACGAAGCCCTGATAGGAGCGTGCCACGAACAGCCAGGCGACCAGTGCTGCCAGGATGGCCAGGGCAAACCCCAGGTGGAGGCGGGTGGTGTCCAGGAGGATCGGCAGGCGGGCGGGGTCGGGGAACATCGGCGATTGCGGGAAGCCGAAGCTCATCGGGTCGCGCATCGGCCCGCGCACCACGTACTGGAGGAGGAAGCCGCCGACATAGACCAGCATCAGGCTGACCAGGATCTCGTTGGCGTTGGCCT
>NZ_DATMFZ010000038.1:0-20465 GCF_035556675.1 Geminicoccus sp.
TGGTCGCGCCGAGTAACCAGACGGTGCAGGCGCTCGGTGGCCGCATCCGGTGTCCAGACTTCTGGCAGGTAGCCGGCGGCATGCAGGCTCGCCAGCACGCCGGCATCGATCTTGTCGGTCTTCACCTGCGCAGGGGCGATCGCCTTCACCTGCAGCGGATTGGCGATGATCACCCGCGCCACAGACGGCGACAGCACGCGCACCACCGCCATGGCGTTGCCGGTCGCCTCGACCACCACCTCGTCGGTCGGCTCCAGGGTCTTGCCAAAGCCTTCCAACGCGGTTCGGGTCATCTCCACCCGGCCGGCCTGATGCAGCCGACCTTCCTCCCACACCGCGACCTGCGCAAAGGTGCGGTGGATGTCCATGCCGATCACGCGTCGCATCACGTCCTCCTGTCGCTGGAAGAACGGGAGCGTGGGGCGACACGACACCTACGGATCCGCGCTCACGGCGCAACCGGGCAAGGCGCAAAAGGCGGCCAGCTACTAACGCGAGCTCGCAGCTCATCGTGTACATCGGCCTGCCCGCACTTCGTGCTCCCGGTGCCTTCTGTCCCGGATGGTCGCACCATACGCGAAGATCCGCAGATCCCGCCGGACGTCGGCACCGGCTCTCTCATACCGGTTACAAATGCTATAGAAGCCTTGAACGCCAAGCTGCGCCGCGCCGTCCGCGCCAGGGGCCACTTCCCGACCGACGAAGCAGCCATGAAGCTCCTGTTCCTGGTCTTGAACCGGACCGAGCGGGAGTGGAAGATGCCACCCCGTCAGTGGTGCATGGCCAAGGCCCAGTTCGCCATCCTGTTCGGCGAGCGCTTCACCAGAGCCATGGCCTGATCATGGGCAACCGCCCACCGATACACGGAATTCCTGACACTCCTAGCGGCCACCACCCAGCGTGGCACGCTTGGCAGCCGAGCAAGCAGGCCGATCGCCTGCGGCAGTTCGTGCGCCTGTCCTGGGGCGAGACTGAAAGCGACGGCACGACCGCTGCCGTTAGCGATCACGCAGACTTTGGTGCCATAGCCGCCACGAGATCGGCCAAGAGCCTCACCCGCAGGATGTCGGGTTCCGTCGCCCCCTTTTGAGCGGCACCTGCCGCTTTCTGATGAGCACGGATGTTGCTGCCGTCCAAGAAGGTCATGCCGAGTTGCACGCCCCGCTCCTGCGCCATCGTCAGCAGCCGCTCCCAAACTCCAAGCCTTCCCCAGCGGATGAAGGTCTGTGCCGCCATCCACCATGATCCGCCAGCAGGCGGATCATCCATCGCCGCAGGCGTTCAGGTCAGGAGACCTGAACGGAGGCCCGAACTCAGGCGGCAGGCTGCGCCACTTGGCGCCATTCTCCGGGCCTGTGCCAGTGCCCCATCTACTGTCCAGCCACCGGTCGCCGCAGCGCGGTCGATCCAGCACATCGTGGTCAGGGCCAGCAGGCCCTGCCGGAGGGGCAAGTGCTGTGGCGGGGCCTCATCTCCGGGACAGGCACGAGGATGGGCAGGCTCACCACCACCGCCCCTGCCATTGACCCACGGCAGGGGCGGTTGCCGGCTTGCGAGGAATGTCCGCAAAGCCGACAGGGGTGGCGGTCGAACAGCGCGCCAGCGCTGGCTGACCCAAGGCCCTGGCCGAGGATCCGTGCAAGGTGTCGCGCCTGACCGAGGCGGTTTCGGCAGCGACCGGCCAGAGCATCGACTGGCCGCAGGTCCATGACCGTCCCTGGCCGACTGTCGGCAGAGCCCACTTCCGTAGGCGCCGCGTGGCCCGGTTCAGAAGTGGCCGGGCGCCTTGCCGAACAGGCGGATCTTCACCATCTCGGCGTGGTGGGGCAGGCGCGGCCAGGCGAGCGCGCCGATGTCCACGCTGGCGCGGATCGAGTTCCAGTTGACGATCCACCAGCGCAGCAGGGCCAGGCGGCAGGCGGTGCGCTCCGCGGGGGCCAGGCGCTCTTTCGCGACCAGATCGACATATTCGCGGTACAGGCGCCAGGTCGGCAGGCTGCGGGCCTTGGCCTTGGCCGCGTCGTGCCAGGCGGCCCGGCCCCTGGCATCCTGCTTGGCGCGGGTGTAGCGCTGGTCGTGCTCGCGCATCTCGACCAGCGGCTCCTTCACCTGCAAGAGCCGGCCGCGCAGCGCCATCTGCGCCAGGAATGCCCGGTCCGCGCCATGGAAGGGCCCGTGCAGCATCGAATCGACCAGCGCCGAGCGGCGGCACAGGCCGAAGAAGTCGACGCAGGAATGCGACATCAGGATCATGGTGGCGAAGCGGTGCGAGGGGCGCGGATGGTCCGCGCCACCGAGCCCGCTGTCATAGAACGCGATGTGCTCGCCCTGGCCGTTGATGTAGTCGACCACCGCGTTGCACAGCACCGCGTCGGGTGCCTGGTCGAGCGCCGCCACCGTCGCGGCGAGGTAGCCGGGCTTGATCCGGTCGTCGTGGGCCAGCCATTTGAAGTAGGTGCCGCGGCTCTTGGCGAATGCCAGGTTGTAGTTGGCGCCGGCACCGAGATTGCGCTCGTTGCGATAGTAGCGAATGCGCCCGTCCGTGGCCGCCAGATCCTGACAGATCATGCTGGTCCGGTCGGTGGACGCGTTGTCGGAGACCACGATCTCGAAGTCGCCCATGGTCTGGGCGAGTACCGAGCTCAGCGCCTGCTCCACATAGTTCTCGCCGTTGAACACGGGAACGCCGATGCTCACCAGGGGCTGGCCGGTGCTTGGGATCGTCATTCTACAACACCTGTCGTGAAATGCATTCGCCGACCGCACGTTTCGGAGCCGTCGGCCGGTTGCTCGGAACTCGCTCGGTCCGGACGATCAATAGTTGCCGAACCAAGTGAGCACAGTGCACGCAAGATGCTCCATCTCCGCCGAAAAATTGCGCTGGCTGCTGCCCGGGAAACCGGCCCGGGCCGGAGCCCGGATCATCCCGCTTCCGCCATCCCCGTTCAACGGGAATGACGAGGCCTGGCGCGCACCGGAGTGTGTGGCAGCGGCCATCCATGCAACCGCTGCGTGAGCGGATTTCGGCAATGGCCTGGTGTGGCTCACGATTGCGGTAGTGCCCGCCTGCGGCGACGTGTCAGGGTGTCGTGATCCGTCGGTAGACGTCCAGGAGGCGTCGAGCGGCATGCCGCCAGGTGAAGTGCTGGAGCGCCAGTTCCCGGCCGGCCAGACCGAAGGCTCGCGCTCCGGCCGGATCGTCGATGAGGTCGCGGATGGCGCCGGCCAGCGCCTGAGCATCGCCCGGCGCCACCAGCCGGCCGGTGCGGCCGGGCTGCACCAGATCCAGCAGCCCGCCATGACCGGCTGCCACCACCGGCAGGCCCTGCCCCATGGCTTCCGCCACCGGCAGGCCGAACCCCTCACGGCATACGGACGGCTGCACCAGCAGGTCGGCCGCTTCATAGGCCGCGGCCAGACGGTCGTGGGGCAGCGGCCCGACGAAGCGGATCCTCGGCTGGAGCTCCGGCGGAACCAATGCGAGAAGACGTGCCTGCAACGTCTTGCCAGGACTAATGAATTGTGCAGCCAATGCCTGGAGGCCGGTACCGTAGAACCGGCGTACCGCCTCCGCCATCGCCGGCTCTCCCTTTGCCATCAGCCGGGCGTGGCACAAGGGCAGCAGGCCTACCGGCCCCACCAGATCGAGGGTGAGTTCGGGATAGGCCGGCGCCAGCTGGGCGAACGATTCGAGGAGGACGTGCGGTCCCTTCTCCGGCGAGATCCGGCCGACCATCAGCAGCCGGCGGATCGGGCGGGGCCCGCGCTCGGCCGACGCCAGCGCCGGCGGATCGATGCCGTTGCCGATCGGCCAGATCCGCCCGGCTGCCTCTGGCACATGGGCGCGCAGCGCCTGGGCCAGCCAGTCCGAGCAGGTGACGATCGCGGCGAACGGCGCCAGCCGCGCCGCGCTGTCGGCGGGCGGCAGCCTGGTCAGCATGTCGTCGTGCAGATGGAGCACCAGGGGCACGCCCGGCAGGGCCTGGCGCAGCAGCGGCCCCGCCTGGGTCGACGTCATCACGTGGACGATGGCCGGGTTCAGGGTCGCAAGCCGCGCTGCCGCACCGCGGAAGTAGGTCCGGTAGTAGGCCGGGCGCATCAGGCGCGGCAGGACGCGCGGATCCAGCAGCTCGAGCGCCTTCTCCACCTGGCGGTGATCGGTGGCGACGCGGTGGATCGCCAGCCCGCCGGAACTGGTCTCGCTGCCCGCCTGTCCCGGCAATCGCGGTGCGATCGCCAGCGGCTCGACCGCCGTGCCCAGCGCCTCCACCAGCCTGTCCAGCACGATCGCCACCGACCCTGATTGCGGGCCGGCGCCCTTCAGGCTATCTCGCGGTTGGCTGACGAACGCGACGCGGAGGGTCATCGACCCGCCATGCCGGCCGCCCAGGCGACCGGGCCACCGCCCCCGTCGGCAGACGGCAACTTCGGATGCAGCACTCTGCCCAATCTCGACAGCCATCCGCCCATGGCGCCGTCCATCCAGCGTTCGGTAGGGCCGGCCGATCCCAGCCCAGGCGACGAGGTAGCCGTGGCTTCCTGCAGCGTAAACGCCGCCGCGGCTCACAAGCTGCGGATCGGCCTGATCCCCGCCCAGGATGTGGTGTCCCTGCAGCAGGCCCTGGCACGGGCCTGCGCTGTGCAGCCGGTGGAACTGGTGGTCCTGGCGGCGAATGCCGCCCATGAAGCGGGAGCGCTGGCAGCGGTGCTCGACCTGCGGCCGAACGCGCAGGACGCGGGGCCGCCCAGCCGGTTCGGCACCTGGCGCTTCTGCTGGGATGGGATGCACGAGGTGGCGCTGGCCGGGGTCGCGGCGCTGCAGGCCGGCCGGCGCGATGCCGGCGTAGCGCTGATGGTGGGCGAGCGCGTGCTCGAGCACTGCCGGATCAAGACGGTCAGCCACAGCCTGCCCAAGACCCAGGACCGGCTGTTCGCCGCAGCCGCCACCATGCCGATCCGGATGCTGCTGCTGCTGGAAGCCGGCCTCACCCCGCCTGCATCCGAGGAGCCGGCCGAGGTACCGGGAACAGCGCTGGAGCCGGTCGCCCGGCTGACCAGGGCGGCGCGGCTGCGCAATCTGGCCGGCAGGATCCTCCGCGAGGCCTGGGAAGAGCAGTGGCGGGTGGGCGTGCTGGACCAGACGCCCGAACAGCTGGTGGCCGGGCCGGACGCCCGGCGGATCACCTGGCTGCCGGCGCGGCAGCAAGGCTATCATGCCGATCCATTCGGTCAGGCGGGGGCGTCCGGCCGGCCGGAGCTGGTCCTGGCCGAGGCCTACGACTTCAAGGAGCGCCTGGGCTATCTCGTGGCGATCGACCGGGACGGCAGCGAACGGACCGTGCTGCGCGAGCCGTTCCATCTGTCCTACCCGCAGCTCGTCGAGCATGACGGCCAGACCTGGCTGCTGCCGGAGGCGAAGGCAGCGGGCCTGGTGCGGCTCTATCGGGGCGATCCGTTCCCCGAGCGGTTCGTACCGGGGCCGGTATTGATCGACGGGCTAGCCGCAGCCGACCCGACCCTGTTTCGCGACAGCCAGGGCTTCTGGCTGTTCGCCGGCGACGGTGCGGCCCAGGACGAGACCAATCTCGTGCTCTACCGAGCACCGGATCTGCTGGGACCCTGGACCCCCCACCCGATGAACCCGATCAAGGTGGACCTGGGCTCGGCGCGGCCGGCAGGACCATTGTTTCGCGCGGGGGGCAGGCTATGGCGCCCCGCCCAGGACTGCCGGGCGACCTATGGTGGTGCGATCGTGCTCAACGAGGTGCTGACGCTGACACCCGACCTGTATCTCGAGCGGCCGGGCCCGGTGCTCCGGCCCGATCCGGCCGGCCCCTGCCCGCACGGCCTGCACACCCTCACCCCGTTCGGCCAGGGCTTCCTGGTCGACGGCAAGCGCGAATCCCGTTCGCTGCGCCGCTGGCTCACCGGCCTGAGGTCGCTGGCCGGTGGCTGATCCCGCACTGTCCGGCACGGACGTGGCGCACGACACGCCCAAGACCCTCCCGGATCATCGCAGCACGGTCCGCGCCCTGACCTTCAACATGGCCTCGATCGTGGTCGGCAAGGTGATCGCGGTGGTGATCGGCCTGGTCAGCATCGCGCTGATCACCCGGGCGCTGGGCCCGGACGGCTATGGCGCGTACCGCACGATCCTGACCTTCGTCTCCTTCGTCAGCATCGCGTCGGATCTCGGCCTGCAGATCGTGGTACTGCGCGAGCTGGGGCGGCCCGGCCGCGACCATGGCCGGCTGATGGGGGCGGCCATGCTCCTGCGCATGCTGCTCTCGGCTGCGGTGATGGCCGCAGGCGCGCTGGTCAGCCTGGTGATGCCCTACGACTCCACGATCGTGCAGGGCATCCTGGTGGCAGCGCCCTATTACGTCGTGTTCCAGGCCGCGATGATGCTGCAGTCCGTGTTCCAGCGCCACCTGCGCCAGGGCCAGCAGGCGATCTCGGAGACGGTCGGCGGCCTGGTCATGCTGGGGCTGGTATGGCTGGCGGTGCAGGCCGATGCCGGGGTGGTGCCGATGGTGGGCGCCATGCTGGGCGGCGGCTTCGTGCAGCTGCTGGTCGCCTGGCCGCTGGCCCAGCGGCTGCAGCGCTTCCGCCCGACGGTGGACCTGCCGATCTGGCGCGAGCTCATGGCTACCGGCCTGCCGATCGCCGGCTCCCGGGTGATCCTCAGCACCATCCTGCGCGGCGACATCCTGCTCCTCTCGCTGCTCGCCACGGACGCCGCGGTCGGCCTCTATGGCGTGCCCAGCAAGATGTTCGAGATCCTGATCACCCTGGCGGTGCTGTTCAACGGCATGCTGATGCCGATGCTGGTGACCGCCCTGGCCGAGAAGGACGAGGCGGCGGCACGGGCCACCGGCGGCCACGCGATCACCGCCATGCTGATCTTCGGCGGCGGCGTGATCGCGGCGTTCGCGGCATTCCCGGCCGAGGTGCTGACCGTGGTGGCCGGGCCCGAGTTCGCGGTGGCGGCACCGGCGCTCACCATCGTCGCCGTGGCGATCGCCGCCAATGCCGTGGCGCAGGTCTACCGGCACATGCTGACCGCGATGGACCTGCAGCGCCAGGCCTTCCTGACCGACTGCATCGGGCTGGGCGTGGCGCTGGTCAGCTATTTCACGCTGATCCCGCGCTTCTCCTACCTGGGCGCCGCGTTCGGCACCGCACTGACCGAAACCGCGCTCTGCCTGGGCCTGATGGCCGCGGTCGCGTGGAGCGGCGTGTGGCCGCCCATCCTGAGCGCGCTGGTCAAGGCGGTGCTGGTGACGGCACTCAGCATCGCCGCCATGCTGGGCCTGGCGCGCCTGGGCCTGTTCTGGCCGCTGGCGCTGGTGGCCGGCGGCCTCGTGTTCCTGGGGCTTACGGTGATCGTCCGCCTGGCACCGCCCGCCTATCTGGAGGCGATGCTCAAGCGCAAGAAGCGCCAGCCGGCAGCCTCCTGAGCGCCGTCAGGCCACGAGGCCGCCCCATCGGGCAGTCAGGCCCGAGGGCCGCGGCCCAGCATCTGGCGCTTGATCTGGCCGAACAGGCTGGCATTGCCGCTGCGGAAGCGGATCCCGCTCTCGGCGGCGATCCGGCGACGCTCCTCGGCCTTGAAGCTGCGCCACGCCACGAACTCGCGCAGGAGCTGGGCGGGGATCGGTGCATAGCCGCCCTCGGCGGCCGGCAGCTTCTCATAGCCCAGCCGCCGCATCGGCCCCGCCGCGATCAGCTCGATCAGGCGGATCTGCGCCGGCTTCAGCCGCTTCTTGTAGGCGTCGATCGAGGCGGTGTTGACCGGGCGGAACACGCCCTCCTTGTAGGGCTGGTCCTTGAACATCACGTCGCGCGAGCGGTGGAACTCCAGCATGGCCGGGTCGAATTCCTCGCCCACCACCGTGCAGACCTTGCGCACCCAGGGCTCGGGATCGCGCACCAGGTCCTCGTAGCGCAGCTCCAGATAGTTGCCGGCATGGGCCTTGCCCCCGGTGGCGAAGCGGTGCGCGGCCTCCACGTCGATCCGCCACTTCACCGCGGCGGTGACCACGTCCTTGGAGGTGCGCGGCAGCTCCACCCGGGAGGCCACGTTCGCGCGCGGGTCGCGCACCAGGTGGATGATGCGCGCGTCCGGGAACATGGCCAGGATCTCGTCCAGATGGCGCACGTTCCAGGGCGTCTTGTCGCCGATCCGGACCTTGCCGCGCAGCCGGGCATAGACCTGCATCAGCTTGAGGAAGAACAGCGGGTAGCTGGGGTCGGGATGTTCCAGCATCTCCTGGCGCACCGCCGCCAGGGTCTCGTCCAGGCCGTTCCAGTTGTGGAAGTGATCCATGCTCGGCAGGCGCTCGAACATCCGGTCGATCGCACCCGGCGCCTTCAGGTCCGGGACCTCCGCCTCGAGTCCCCGGATGATGTCGAAGAAGATGATCTCGTCGGCCACGCCGATCCGCGGATGGGCGTCGAGGATGCGCTGGAACAGCGTCGTGCCGGACCTAGGTGCTCCAACAACGAAGATGGGCGCCGTGTCGGGGAACACGCGCTCTACCTCGGACATCTCAACCTCTCCCAGCCACGCCCCAGGCGGCGTTCCTTACAGGCGCCCCCTTACGGGGTTTCCACGGGAACTGCGAGCCGCCCCTGTGCCGCGCCGGACAAAGCGCGGCCGATCGTGGTGCCAGGGTACCGCAGCCGAGGGGCGCGCGACGATCCTCATGACAGTTCCCTCGCCAGGGCCGATGCCGCAAGCTCGGCTAGGTGGGATGACCCGCGAGCCTTGTCGCCAAGCGAGACAGTAATATATCACAGCCGAAGGGGTTGCCGTTGGGGCTGAACATGCCGGAGACGGGCGAGCCGGACACGCAGCCGGCGCCCAGTCATACACGGACTCGTGCGCAGGCACGGGCGGGCAGGCAGGCGCGTACCGCTGGGAGCCGGCGTCCCAGTGCCGCCGTGGCCATCCATGCCCATCTGCGCGACCAGATCGTCCGGCTGGTGCGGCTACCGGGCGAGCCCGTCAACGAGCGCGAGATCGCGGCCCTGTTCGGGGTCAGCCGCACGCCCGTGCGCGAGGCGCTGCTGCAGCTGGCCAGCGAGGGGCTGATCGCCATGGTGCCGCAGGTGGGCACCTTCGTGGCCCGCATTCCCGCCAACCACCTTCCCGAGGCGGTGCTGGTGCGCCAGGCCCTGGAAGAGGCGACCGCGCGCCTGGCGGCCGAGCGCAGCCCAGGCGTGGATCTTGCCGGGATGGAGGCGGCGATCGACCGGCAGGTCCGTGCGGCGGAGCGGGGGGCAATCGAGGAGTTCCACATCGCCGACGAGGCGTTCCACGCGACGATCGCCGTGGCCTCGGGCTATCCCGGCATCTGGCGCCTGGTCCGCCGCGCCAAGCTTCAGCTCGACCGCTACCGCCGGGCCACCCTGCCCCAGCTCGGCCGGCTGCCCAAGGTCATCGAACAGCACCGCGCGATCCTGGACGCCATCGCCCGTCATGATCCGGAGGGTGCCGCCATGTGCATGCGGGCCCATGTCGGCGCCCTGGTGGTCGACCTGGCGGCGATCCGCGCGCTGCACCCCGACTGGTTCACCGAGATTTCTGAAGAGGCAGGGCCGTGATCACCGAGACCCGTCAAGCCGTCCATCCCGAGGCCGTGCGCGGCATGGATACGGACGCACTGCGCCGTCATTTCCTGATCGAGCGGCTGTTCGCGCCCGACCAGGTGCTGCTGACGCTGAGCCATGTCGACCGCGTCGTGGTCGGCGGGGCGATGCCGACGAGCCAGGTGCTGTGCCTGGCGCCGGAGCCGAGCTTCCGGACCGAGCATTTCCTGACCCGGCGGGAACTGGGGGTGATCAACCTGGGCGGGCCGGGCACGGTCGTGACCGACGGGACCGAGCATGAGCTGGCCAAGCGCGAGGCCGTCTACGTGGCGATGGGCACGGCCGAGGTCACCTTCCGCTCGGCCGATCCCGCCTCCCCGGCGAAGTTCTACCTGGTGAGCGCGCCGGCCCATGCCCGGTTCGAGACGGTCCGCCTGCCGCTGTCGTCGGCGCGCACCATGCAGCTGGGCGAGGCGGCCAAGGCCAACCGGCGCACGATCTACCAGCTGATCCACCCGGACGTGGTCCGCACCTGCCAGCTGGTGATGGGTACCACCGTGCTGGAGCCGGGCTCGCTCTGGAACACCATGCCCTGCCATGTCCACGACCGGCGCATGGAGGCCTATTGCTACTATGACCTGCCGGCGGACGCCCGGGTGTTCCACTTCATGGGCGAACCGGACCAGACCCGCCACCTGGTGGTGGCCGACGGCCAGGCGCTGATCTCGCCCGGCTGGTCGATTCATACCGGGGTCGGCACCGAGGCCTATGCCTTCGTCTGGGCGATGGCCGGCGAGAACCAGGACTATACCGACATGGACCATGTCCAGATGGCGGACCTGCGGTGAGCCCGTTCGACCTGTCCGGCAGGACCGCGGTCGTCACCGGTGCCAATACCGGCCTCGGCCAGGGCATTGCCCTGGCGCTGGCCAGGGCCGGTGCCAGGGTGGTCGGCGTGGGCCGCAGCCCGATGGACGAGACCCGGGCGACCGTGGAGGCGGGCGGCGGCACCTTCCTCGGCGTCACGGCCGACCTCGCGACCCTGGAGCCCATCCCGGACATCGTCGAGGCCGCAGTCACCAATTTCGGCCGGATCGACATCCTGGTGAACAACGCCGGGATCATCCGCCGCCAGGACGCGATCGACTTCACCGAGGCCGACTGGGACGCGGTGATGGACGTCAACCTGAAGAGCGCGTTCTTCCTGAGCCAAGCGGCCGCCCGGACCATGCTGGCCGACGGCAGGGGCGGCAAGATCATCATGATCGCCTCGCTCCTGTCCTTCCAGGGCGGGATCCGGATCCCTTCCTACACGGCGAGCAAGAGCGGACTTGCCGGCATCACCCGGCTGCTCGCCTGCGAGTGGGCGGCCAAAGGCATCAACGTGAATGCGATCGCGCCCGGCTATTTCGTGACCAACAACACCGAGGCGCTGCGCAACGATCCGGACCGCAGCGAGCAGATCCTGGCGCGCATTCCGGCCGGCCGCTGGGGCCAGCCGGACGATATCGGCGGTGCGGCGGTGTTCCTGGCCTCGCCCGCGGCCGACTATGTCCATGGTGCGATCCTGCCGGTCGATGGCGGCTGGCTGGCGCGCTGAGGCTCAGCCGTCGATCTCGTAGGCGAGGTAACGGATGATCTTCCAGCCGCCATCCGGCTGGCGGCGGAAGACGTCCATGCCCGGCTCGGTGGAGCGCGCGAGGGTTTCGCCGGTCGAGCGCTCGCTCACCTCGAGGGTCCAGGCGAGGCGCACCACCGCGAGATCACCGGAGACCAGGATCTCCTTGATCTCCAGGTCGTAGCGGTAGCGCCGCTCCGGGTCGTCGAGCGACCGGTGCAGCAGGTCGCAGATCGCCCGGTGGCCGCGTTCCGGGAAGGCGCCGTAGTCGTAGCGCAGCTCGGTCGCGAACAGGTCGCAGATCCGCTCCTGGCGCCCGGCGTTGAAGTCGCCGGTCCAATCCAGCAGGGCCGTGCGGATCGCCTGTTCCGGCTCATCCTGCCCCGGCCTGGGTGCAGGGACACAGCCTGCCAGCATGACGAGGGCGAGCAGCATCGCCCGCATCAGGCCAACCTTGCTCATCGTACTGCTCATGGCGGTGGCTCCGCCGCAATCCAGTCATGCAGCGCCTGGGCGTCGGGACCGGGCGGACGATCGGCGGAGAGGAACGCCACCCGTGCGCGCACCTCCTGCTGCAGGCGGGCCAATGGATCGCCGAGTGCCGGGCCGTCCTGGAGGTCGAGCGCCTGGGCGGCCGCCAGCAGTTCGATCGCGACCAGATGGCGCCATGCCGTGAGGATCCCTCCGGCTTTCTCCACCACCAGGGGCGCCTGCGTGGCATGATCCTCCACACCGGCGGCAACCGGCCACCAGTCGAGCATGACCGGTGCTGCGTGGCGCCGGATCTCGCCCATCAGCGCCATTGCCGTCTTCTGCAAAGGCACGAGCCCGGCCGCCATGCCGCCGATCGGGGACAGGCCCAGCGGCAGGCCTGCCCGTCGCCCGCCGGTCAGCTGGAGGAAGCGGCCGAGGCAGGCCTGGGCCACCTGGGCCATCGCCAGGCCCAGATTCTCGAAGGCCAGCACCAAGGCGGGGGCGGCGAAATTGCCGGTCGACAGCACCAGGCCCGCTTCCGCCAGGACCAGCGGATTGTCGGCGGCACTGCCGAGTTCCAGTTCCACCTCCTGGCGCGCCCGCGAGAGCGCCTCGGCACCTGCACCCAGCACCGGGGCTGCACAGCGGAACGACAGGGGATCCTGCAGGCCCGCGGCCGGCCAGTCGCTGCCGGCCAGGAGTCCAGCCAGCCTTGCCGCTGCCGCAGCCTGGCCCGTGGCAGGACGGGCGGCCTGAACGGCGGGCTCCAGCACAAGCCGGTTGGCCGATGCCGCCACGAAGCTCAAGGCTACCACCTGCTCCTGCCAGTCGAGCAGCCGGGTCGCAGCATCGACGAGCAGGGCACCGGCGCCCACGGCGAAGGGCGAGGCATTGATCAGGGACAGGCCGTCCTTCGGAGCGAGTCGTGCCGGCTCCAGGCTCGCCCGGCGCAGCGCTTCCCCACCCGGTAGGACCACGCCCCGGTGCTCGGCCTGGCCCTCGCCGATCAGGACCAGGGCGACATGCGCGAACAGGCCGAGATCGCTCTCGCCGATCGAGCCATGGCGCGGCACCTGCGGATGGACGCCCCGGTCCAGCAGTGCGCATAGCGCGCTGAACAGGCCAGGCGACAGCCCGGAGCCGCCCACTGCCAGCATCGCGCAGCGTGCGGCGATCGCCGCGCGTACCGTTTCGGCCGGCAGCGGCTCGCCCACGCCGACCGCCCTGCCCCGCACCAGCATCGCCTGGAAGGCGCTCGCGTCCAGACCGTCCGGATGCTCGGCCAGGTCGCTGCCGACCTTGGCGCCCAGCCCGGTGTTCAGCCCGTAGATCCGGGTGCCCGTGGCCGCCGCATGGTCGAGCACCTGCCGTGTCCGGGCCAGATGCGGCAGCAGCGTCGGCGCCAGCACCGTACGTGCCTGGCCCCGGGCGAGACGGACGATGTCCTGGATCCCGACCGGGCCGGCCCCGAAGCAGACGGTGGTCACGCGTAGCGCAGCCGCTGGCCGAGACCCAGCCGCTCGGCCTTGTCGAGCATCAGCTGGCCCAGTGCGATGTCGCTGAGCGAGAGGCCGCGATGCCAGAACAGGATGGTCTCGTCCGGCCGCTCCCGGCCGGGCTTCTCCCCGGCCACGATCTGGCCCAGCTCGGCATGGAGGTTCGCTTCGGACAGCCGGCCGCTGTCGACATGGGCGCGCAGGGCGCCGAGCTTGCCGGCCCGGGCCTGGCCCCAGTCGTCCACCACGATCTTGGCCATGATGTCGGTGAGCGAGAGTTCGACGGCGCTCATGGTGCCGTAGGGGATCACCAGCGCGCCGGGCTTGATCCACTCGGTCTTCAGCAGCGGCTCAGGCGCCGGCAGGCGCGAGGCCTCGACCACAATGTCGGCGCCTTCCATGCAGCTTCGCCAGTCGGCGACCGCGCGGACCGGCTTGCCCAGGTCCCGGGACAGGCGGTCGGCGAAACCGTCCCGGCTCTCCGGGCGGCGCGAATGCACCCGGATCTCGGAAAAATCGAACAGCCGGTCGAGCAGGCGGACGTTCCAGTAGGACGTGCCGCGCGCGCCGACATGGCCCAGCACTTTCGGGGCCGGCGGCGCCAGATACTTGCCGCCCAGCGCGGTCACGGCACCGGTACGCATCTCGGTCAGGCCCGTGGCGTCCAGGATCGCCAAGGGCCGGCCGGTGCGCGGGTCGAACAGGTTGAGGATGCCGAACTCGGACGGCAGGCCCTGGCGGTAGTTCTCGACATAGTCGCCCACCACCTTGACCCCGGCCAGGCCCAGCGGCGCCACATAGCCGCGCAGCACGTTGAAATGGCCGTGGAAGGCCGGGTCGGGCACCAGGTGCATGCGCGGCTCGATCACCGTCTCGCCCCGGCCCTGGGCGCGCAGCCCGCCCTCGACTGCCCCCAGGATCTCCTCGTCGGTCAGCTCCAGCGCCGCAATGTCCGGACCGTTCAGCCAGGTGATGTAGAGTTCCGCCAAGGTCCGGCTCCTCCCTGCTCTTGGACCGTCCCGGCCAGCAGGACGTTCACTTCCCTAACATGGCGGCGGCAGCGGTACAGCCGAGCCTCAGGCGCTCCGGCCGCGCCGGTCGGGGGCGAACTGTTCCAGCAGGGCCTTGAGCAGCAGCGTCACCAGGCCGATCAGGGTCAGCACGGACGCGGCGGCGAAGGCGCCCAGGGCGTTGTAGTCGTTGAACAGCAGCTCGACCTGGAGCGGCAGGGTGTTGGTCTGGCCGCGCACGTTGCCGGACACGACCGAGACGGCGCCGAACTCGCCGATGCTGCGCGCCGAGCACAGGATCGCGCCGTAGAGCAGCGCCCAGCGGATGTTCGGCAGGGTCACCCGCCAGAACATCTGCCAGCCGCTGGCGCCCAGCGAGCGGGCCGCCTCCTCGTCCTCCCCGGTCTGGACCTGCATCAGGGCGATCAGCTCGCGCGCCACGAACGGGCTGGTGACGAACAGGGTCACCAGGATGATCGCCGGGATCGAGAACATGATCCGAAGGTCGTGGGCCATCAACCAGGGGCCGAGCAGGCCCTGCGCGCCGTACAGGAACAAATAGATCACGCCGGCCACGATCGGCGAGACCGAGAAGGGCAGCTCGATCAGGGTCACCAGCAGCCGGCGGCCGGGGAAGTCGAAGCGGGTGACCGCCCAGGCGGCGGCGATGCCGAACACGAGATTGACCGGCACCACGATGATGGCGGTGAGCACGGTCAGCCAGATCGCGTGCAGCGTGTCGGGGGTCAGGAGGTTGCCGAGATAGGCGGCGATCCCGGCGCGCAGCGCCTGGACGAGCACGACCACCACCGGCGCCGCCAGGAACAGGAGGGTCAGGACCAGGCCCAGCCCGATCAGCAGGCGGCGGACCCAGGCGATGTCGCCGGCCCGGTGGCCGGTGCGCTTCGCCGCGCCAGGGGCCATGTCAGGGATTGCCGGTGAAGCGCAGCCAGCGGGACTGCAGCCAGCTGGTCGCGGTGAGCATGACGAAGGCAGCCAGCAGCATCACGCAGGCCAGGCTCGCGGCACCGGCATAGTCGAACTCCTCCAGGCGGATGAAGGTCAGGAGCGAGGTCACCTCGGTCTCGAACGGCAGGTTGCCGGCGATGAATACGATGGCGCCGAACTCGCCCAGCGAGCGGGCGAACGCCAGGGCGCAGCCGGCAATCCAGGCCGGCAGCACCATGGGCAGGATCACCCGCCCGAAGATGGCGAGGTCGCCCGCACCCAGCATCCGCGCGGCCTCCTCGGCCTCGGCGTCCAGCTCCTCCAGCACCGGCTGCACCGTGCGCACCACGAATGGCACGCTGGTGAACGCCATCGCCACCGCGATGCCGGCCGGCGCGTAGGCGACCTTCAGCCCCAGCGGCTCCAGCACGCTGCCGAACCAGCCGTTCTTCGCGAACAGGGTGGTGAGCGCCAGCCCGGCCACCGCGGTCGGCAGGGCGAAGGGCAGGTCGACCAGCGCGTCGACCAGGCGGCGGCCGGGGAACTCGTAGCGGACCAGGATCCAGGCGAGCAGCAGGCCGTAGAGGCCGCAGAACAGGGTCGCGGCCGCCGCCATGGTCAGGGTGACCCGGTAGCTGGCCAGGGCGCGCTCGCCGGTCACCAGCGTCCACAGCTCCGCCGGCCCCAGCTGCAGCGCCTTGAGCACCAGCGCTGCCAGGGGCAGGACCACGATCACGGCCAGATAGGTCAGGGTGAAGCCGAGCGACAGCCCGAGGCCCGGCAAGGCACGCTTTCTCAAACAGGATCCCCGGCCGACAACAGGGCTTCAGCGCCCGCGCATCACCCGGTCGAGCACGCCGCCTTCGGCAAAGTGTACCCGGTTGACCTCGGGCCAGCCACCGAAGACCTCATCGACGGTGAACAGCCGGACTTCAGGGAAGCGGTCGGCAAAGCGCTCGGCCACCGCCGGATCGCGCACCCGGTTGAAGTGCTCGGCCAGGATGGTCTGGCCCTCGGGCGTGTAGAGGAACTCGACATAGGCGGTGGCGGCCTCGCGCGAGCCGCGCCGGTCGACCACGGCGTCGACCACGGTCGCCGGGAAGTTCGCCTCGATGCTGGTGGACGGGATCACCACCTCGTAGCCGGCATCGCCATACTCGCGGCGGATGCCGTTGACCTCGGCCTCGAAGGTGAGCAGCGCGTCGCCGATCTCGCGCTCGACGAAGGTGGTGGTGGCGCCGCGCCCGCCCGTGTCGAACACCGGCACGTTGGCGATCAGCTTCTGGACGAATGCCTCGGCCTGGGCCTGGTCACCACCGGACTTCTCCAGGGCGTGGGCGTAGGCAGCCAGATAGGTGTAGCGGGCATTGCCCGAGGTGCGCGGGTTCGGAAACAGGACCTGAACCCCCTCCTGCACCAGGTCGTCCCAGTCCTTGATACCCTTCGGGTTGCCCGGGCGCACCAGGAAGGCTGGCAGGGAGTAGTAGGCGGAGCTGTCGTTCGGGAAGCGGCTCTTCCAGCCGGCCGGGATCAGGTTGCCCCGGTCGTGCAGGATCTGGACGTCGATCTCCTGGTTGAAGGTGACCACGTCGGCCTGCAGCCCTTCCAGCACCGCGCGGGCCTGGCGCGACGAGCCGCCATGCGACTGCTCGACCACGATGTCCTGACTGGTGCGCTGCTTCCAGGCCGCGGCGAATGCCGGGTTGATCGCGGCGAACAGCTCGCGGCTGATGTCGTAGGACGCGTTCAGGAGTGTGCCGACCTCGGCCCTGGCCGGCCGGGCCAGGCCGGTCAGGGCAGCGGATGCCAGCACGGGGGCGGCCAGCACGGACCCGACCAGACTACGGCGCTTCATCGAACTGCTCACTTTCCTGCCCGAGATCGGCTCGGCATGTCCTATCGCCCGAGCCGGATCTGGCGACCGCAGTGCAGCCGCGCAGTTCTGCACCCGGACGATTTTACTTATTAGATCTGTGGTACAATTTACTTTTCCACAGGCGGCTGGTCAATTGTGCGGCCCCGCCCCTGCCTAAAGAAAAAATGAATCGGGACCCAAGCACATCTGTGCCGGACAGCTTCGGCGCGCCAGTTCATCCCGGCGCGATCCGGAGCGGCCGCTCCTGCGTAGCAAGTGATCAGCAGACTCAGGGCGCGACCGTTGCCCAGGGCGGAACGGCGCCGGCCCGGTGCCAGGGATGGAAGGACCAGCATGATGATCGGCACCGGCAGGCGAACCGGGCAGCCGGAGAGCGCAGATTGAGCGGACCTGCGAGCAGCCCGCCGGCCCGGCTGGGCTTCCCGGTCAAGGTCATGGCCAGACCGGATCTGAAGAGTAACGACGCGCGCCGCCATGCCAGCGGGCCGCACCTGAAAGTGTCGCTGGAGTATGTCGACCGGATCCTGGATCATCTGAATCGCCACCGGATCCGGATGTACCGGATGTCCTCCGACCTGGCGCCCTACGCCACCCATCCGGACCTGCCGCAGTTCCATGGCATGGTCCAGGAGAGTGCCGCCGAGCTCCGGGCAATCGGCGCCAAGGCCAAGCGGCTCGACATTCGCCTGTCCTTCCATCCTTCCCAGTTCATCGTGCTGAACAGCCCCGACCCGGACTTGGTCAGAAAGAGCGTGTGGGACCTGACTTCCCAGGCGGAGATGCTGGACCTGATGGAACTCGGGCCAGAAGCGGTGCTGGTGGTCCATGTGGGCGGGACCTATGGCGACCGCGTCGCCAGCGCCGATCGTTGGGCCAGGACCTGGCCCAGCCTGCCCGAACCGGTGCGGCGGCGCCTGGTGCTGGAGCATGACGACCTGCGCTTCAGCGCTGCCGACGTACTGCGCATCCACGAGCAGACCGGGGTGCGCCTGATCTTCGACTACCAGCACTTCTGGTGTCTGAACCCGGAAGGGCTGGAGCTGCGGCCGACCGTGGCGGCGATCCTCGCGACCTGGCCGGACGGGGTGCGCCCAAAGATCCATTTCTCCTCGCCGCGCACCGAGCTGCGCCAGCTCAAGCGCAAGGTGCCGGGCACCCGCAGGACCGAGCTCGTCCCGGTCCCGCCGGTCTGGACGGGTCACGCTGATTTCTGCAACCCGTTCGAGTTCGCGACCTTCATGCGCGCGGTGGCGGGGCTGGAGTTCGATGTGATGCTGGAGGCCAAGGCCAAGGACCTGGCGCTGCTGCGCCTGCGCCCGGACCTCCTGCGCTATGCCCCGGACGTGGCGGTCCGCTTCGGCCTCGATCCGGCCCAACCGGATGCTTTGGCCGACGAGGAAGCGGCCGGCCTGGTCGAGGCGGCCATGCCCGCCGAGGGCTGACCTGCCGGCTCAGGTCGGCAGGCGGCCATCCGGCGTGTAGCGGTCCACGGCATCCGGCAGCTCGCGCGTCAGGCGCGCCAGCAATTCCTCGCGGGACAGGCCGGTCTGCTGGCTGAGCGTCGCCAGCACGTCCGGGCCGATCGCGTGCTCGAGATGCTCGGAGCTGACCGGCCGGTTCGGCCCGCTCGCCACCCAGGAATCGGCATCCTCACCGTGGCCGGTTTCCTTGAAGCGGTCGATCAGCTCCTTCAGCCCGCCGCTCACCAGCTGGTCACCGTTGCCGGGGCTGCTGCCGGAACCGCCGCCGAACAGGCTGCCGAGCCCGCCCAATATCCCGCCGAGCCCGCCCGGCTGTGCCGCATCGGCCGGATTCTGACCGCCCCCGGCCGGTTGTGCGCCGGAGCCGCCACTGAACATCTCCGCGAGCTTGTCGCGGTTCTGGTAGCCCGCGATGGCCAGGAGGCCCAGCAAGGCGGTCATCGACGGAAGGCCGCGGTTCATCGCCATTCTCCTGCACGATCCCAAAGAATCGAAACAGGCGGCGCTGGGCCGAGTTCCGCTCCTGGCCTCAGCGGCCGCCGGGCGGATCCCGGCGCGGTGGGTGCGGCTCCACATGCGGTCGGAACACCTGCCAGCCGAACGCTTCGAGCTGGTCGGCGACCCGCTCCGCGGCATCATAGCCCGCCATGGAGGCCGAGTGGACCGGCGTGCGTACGAAGCCGTGCAGGGCTCGCGCGATCACGTGAACCAGATGATCACGGCCCACCACTCTCAGGTCCGCGCCATCCATGTCGGAACTGTTCGTCATGGGCCGAGAGTACTGGAACAAAACATGAACATCAAGGACCGAACGAAGCAATATCGGCCAGCAGGCCGTGCGGCCGGCTCGTCGGGACAGGCATGTGAGGGAAGCGGGGAAGGCTGGAGCGGGTGAAGGGAATCGAACCCTCGACACGTAGCTTGGGAAGCTACTGCTTTGCAATAGCAGCGTATAGCATTGCATAGCAGTATCGTGCAATTTCAATTGTTTAGCATAGCATGGCATAGCGGCAAATAGCATGTTATCTCATCCTGGTGCTAACCCGGTGCTAAGAGGCGCGCTTGACGGCTAGGACAAAACTCCTGCGGACGCAGGTCGCCAAGCTGGAGCCGCAGGCGAAGCCCTTCCGGATCTACGACCTTGAGGTTCCGGCTTTGTGCGTCGAGGTCCGGCCGACCGGCCGGAAGGCCTATATCCTGGCCTACCGTCTGCCAGGCGGCCGCGCTGGCCGATACCGGGAGATGCGGCTCGGCACGCATCCGGGCCTCGTGCCGGAGAAGGCGCGCGAGCTCGCCCTCGGCCATCTGGCGAAGCTGGTCGACGGGGTCGACCCGGTCGAGGCGCTGCGCGAGGCACGCAAGCCGGCGGTGAAGCCGCTCACGGTGGTCGAAGCGGTCGAGAAGTACGTCGAGGCGCTGGCCGGCCGGCCTGGGCAGAAGGCGCCGAAGTCGGCGCTCAACGTCTACATCCGGCCGTGGAAGCATGCTGACGACCCGGCGGTCGAGATCCGGCCGGCTCAGGTCCGCTCGCTCCTAGCTCAGATCACGGAGCGCCATACGACCAAGCTCCGCGCCGGCGGGCATGTGGTGTCGGCGCTGCGCGAGGCGTTCCGGTACTGCCGCGAGCATGACCTCATCCCGAAGGGCGAGGATCCGACGGCCGGGGTGACCATCCATACCGGCAAGCGGGTCCGGCGGATCGCCTCGGCGGAAGAGATGGCGCAGGTCGTGGCGGCTGTCCGCAGCGAATGGCAGGCGGGGCAACTGTGGCCGCCGACCCTCGGGCTGATCCTGCTTCTGATGGCGACCGGGGCCCGGCCGAACGAGCTTCGGACCGCGAAGCGCACCGACCTGGACCGGCGGCGCGGCGTGCTGGTGCTGGAGAAGCACAAGACGAGCTCGACGTCGGGGGCTCGGGAGATCGCGCTATCGCCCGCGGCGCTGGCGATCCTGGACATGATCCCGACC
>NZ_DATMFZ010000039.1:0-22700 GCF_035556675.1 Geminicoccus sp.
CCCTCGCCCACCGGCTACCTGCATCTCGGCCATGCCTACTCGGCCCAGTTCGCCCATGACGCGGCGCGCTTCTGTGGCGGCAAGTTCCTCCTGCGGATCGAGGACATCGACCTCGGCCGCTGCCGGACCGAGTTCACCGAATCGATCTTCGAGGATCTTGCCTGGCTGGGGCTGCGCTACGAGCAGCCGGTGCGCCGCCAGTCCGAGCATCTGGGCGTCTACGAGCAGGCGATCGAGTGGCTCTGGGAGGAGAGGCTGGTCTATCCCTGCTTTTGCACGCGCAAGCAGGTGAAGGTCGAGGTCGAGGAGGCGGGCCGGGCACCGCATGGCCCGTCGGGCGAGCCGATCTATCCCGGCACCTGCCGCCATCTCGCCCCGGCCGAGCGGCAGATCCGGATGGAGCGCGGCGAGCCGTTCGCCTGGCGCCTGGACGTGGGCGCGGCACTGGAGCGCACCGGGCCCTTGTCCTGGTTCGACTGCCGGGCCGGCGAGGTCACCGCCGATCCGTTGTCGCTGGGTGACATCGTGCTCGGGCGCAAGGACGTGCGCACCAGCTATCATCTGGCGGTCACGATCGACGATGCGCTTCAGGGCATCACCCTGGTCACCCGCGGCGAGGATCTGTTCCACGCAACCCACATCCACCGCCTGCTCCAGGCGGTGCTGGGCCTGAAGACGCCGCGCTACTACCACCACAACCTGATCGTCGACCGGACCGGCCAACGGATGAGCAAGCGCAACCGTGCGGTGACGCTGCGCCACTTCCGCGACACAGGCCACCGGGTCGAGCAGCTGTTCGAGAACATCACCGCGTCACCGCTCGGCCCGCTCCCACGCCGGCCGGCGGATCCAAGCGCGCCGCCCCGGTCCCTCGTGGGAGTTGCGGTGGACTGAGACGCTGGCCACGCTTTCTCCTGGCCCTGCTGGCAGCCGGGCTCGCCGCCTGCAATGGTGGTGCCCCGCCGCCTGCCCCGGTGACCGGCCCCCTGCCGGAGATCCGGTTCGAGCCGGCCGGTCCGCCGCTGGCCACCGTGATCGCGCTGCACGGCTTCAACGACCGCAAGGCTGCGTTCACCCAGGTGGGAGAGTGGCTGGCCGGGCACGGCTATCGCCTGGTCGCCTATGACCAGGCCGGCTATGGTGCCCGACCGGACCGGGGCTTCTTCGCCGGCACCGAACAGCTGGTGCGCGAGCTGCTCTTCCGCATCCGGGTCGAGCACGCCAGGGCGCCGGGGCTGCCGATCTGGGTGCTGGGCGAGAGCATGGGCGGTGCCGTGACCCTGGTCGCGGCCGCGCGCGCCGGAGGGGACCTGCCGGTGGTGGGCCTGATTCTGAGCGCGCCGGCGGTGTGGGGCGGCGAGCTCATGGGCCCGTTCTACCGGCTGGTCCTGGCCTCGGCCATGGCGCTGGCCCCGGACCTGATCCTGACCGGACGCGGGCTGAACATATTGGCGTCCGACAACATCCCGCTGCTGCGCGAGCTCGCCCTGGATCCGCTCTACCTGGCAGGTTCCCGGATCGATGCGATCAACGGAATCGTGCGGCTGATGGACGAGGCCGACGAGGCCGGGCCGCACGTCCGCCTGCCGGTGACGATCCTGAACGGCGAGATCGACCAGGTGATCGTGCCGGAGGTGCAGAAGGCGTTCGTGGCACGGATGCCGGCGGAGACCTGCCGGGAGATCCGCTATCCCGAGGGCTGGCACCTGCTGCTGCGCGACCTGCAGCGCGAGCTGGTGTTCCAGGACATCCTGAAGGTGCTGGAGGGCCAGCGCCCAGGCCGCCCCTGCGGCGTCACCAGGGACGCGCCGCCGCCTCGATCCTGAGCGCCAGGTCCAGGGCCGCGAGACCCGCCCGCCCCGGCACTGCGCATGGCCGCTCGCCACGGATGGCCTGGGCGAAGGCTTCCAGCTCGGCTCGCACGGTGTCCACCGCCTCGAAGCTCTCCATGCTGGCCGCCATCCGGTCGCCTGCCGGCGTGGCCTGGGCCACCGTACGGTTCTGGAAGTCGATCTCGACCGACCGGGCGCCTGCGTCGAGGAAGGTGGCGCGCCGCGAGGTCGCCTGGGCGATCCGGCTGGTGGTCACGTCGGCGACCGTGCCGCAGGCAAAGCGCAGCCGCGCTTCGACCCGGTCCAGCCGCTCGGACAAAACCGGCCGCCCGAACACCTCCAGGCTCTCCAGCGGGCTCCTGACCACGTCCAGCAGCAGATCGAGGTCGTGGATCATCAGGTCCAGGATCACCGACACGTCGAGCGAGCGCGGCTGGAACGGTGCCTGGCGCAGCATCTCGACGCGCCGGGGGGCCTGGAGCAGCTGGCGGCCATGAATCCAGGCCGGGTTGAACCGCTCTACATGGCCGACCTGGAGCACGCGGCCGGCCGCCTCGGCCTGCTCGACCAGCGCCCGTGCCGAGGCCACGTCCGCAGTGATCGGCTTCTCGACGAACACATGGGCGCCGGCTGCCAGGAAGGCGCTGGCGATCTCTGCATGGGCACTGGTCGAGGTGGCGACGCTCACCGCGTCGACCTGGCCCAGCACGTCCCGCCAGTCGGTGGAGAACCGGGTGATGCCGGGGTCGTTCACGACCTTGCGGTCCACCACCGCCACGAGCTCGGCACCGGGCATGCTCGCCCATTTCTGGACGTGCCAGCGCCCGAAATGGCCAGCACCGATCACGGCGGCCCTCAGCATCGATCGGTCCCTTCCTTTCGCCAACGGGTGGCGCCGCCTTCCATAGCTGCCCCGTCCGCACGATGCGAGATCCTCGCCCGGTCGGCCGCAACCGGAAGGGGACGATCCGCCGCTTGCATCTGGCTCGGCCGAACGGCTATGCACTTGGACGTCAGATCGCCCGATGCCGTGCGGCACCATGCCCGACGCGGTCACTTTGTCCGGCGACTGCGAGGAGCGAGTAGGCAGGGAAGCCGTGCGGTGGGCCAAGCACCGCCGCAGGCCGGTGAGGCGCGAAAAAGGGGCTCGCTCGGGCCCCTTTTTCGTGAGGTGGCACCTGCCCGGTCTGCCCTGACATGAACGAGAGGAATGGTCGCCGATGCCCGACGTCGCCGGGATCGCTGGTGAGCAGCTGCGTCTGTTCGTGGACAAGATCGAACGACTGGAAGTCGAAAAGAAAGAGCTCCAGGAACAGATCAAAGAAGTCTATTCCGAAGCCAAAGGCGAGGGTTTCGATGTGAAGATCCTGCGCAAGCTGATCTCGCTGCGCAAGATCCGGCCCAACGACCGTCAGGAGCAGGACGAGCTGCTCGACCTGTACAAGGCCGCGCTGGGCATGATCTGAGCCGGCCGTCTCTGTAACAATCTGCGCCTCGCCGCGTCACGTTCATGTAACATCTTCCTCCTTTACGGGGGGCGGGTCCATCGCCATGTTCGAGTTTCTCGGACCGGTGTGGGGCATGCAACGAACGGTGGAGATACTCGCACTCCTGCTGCTGCTACTGGGCGGCCCGCTGTTCGTGGCCTACACGCGCCCGGACGTGCTGGACTGGCGGTCGGCCAACCATGCGCCGACCAACATCCTCCCGGCACCGGCCGCGCATGACGGAGCGGTGGTGGCGGTCATGGCCGCGCGGGCCTGGGGCTGGCGCGGCGCGTTCGCCGTCCATACCTGGATCGCGATGAAGCCCAAGGGTGCAGCCCGCTACGACCGCTACGAGGTCGTGGGCTGGGGCGTGCAGCGCGGGATGCGCGCCGTGCGCCAGAACATGCGCCCGCCGGATGCGCCGTGGGCCGGCAATCCACCCATGGTCGTGCGCCTGATCGAGGGCGCTGCGGCGGAGACGGCGATCCCCAAGATCGAGCGGGCAGTGGCCGAGTATCCCTACCCCGAGCGCTACGTGATCTGGCCGGGGCCGAACTCCAACACTTTTGTTGCCTATGTGGTCCGGCGGGTCCCGGAGCTGGCCACCGAGTTGCCCGCCCATGCGGTCGGCAAGGACTGGCTGGCCCACTGGTTCCCCTTGGCACCTGCCATGAGCCGCACCGGCGTGCAGCTGTCGCTGTTCGGCGTGCTCGGGCTGACTGTGGCCCTCGACGAAGGCATCGAGGTCAACCTGCTAGGCTTGGTGATCGGCGTCGACCCGCTCGACCTGGCCATCAAGCTGCCGGGCATCGGGCGGGTCGGGATGCGCTGACGGCGGGTACGTAGCCCTCAGGGCCTGCGCGCCCGCCGTGCCGGCTCATTCGGCGGGCTGGACGACGCCGGTGGTTTCGGCGGTGCCGGCCAGGGCCTTGTAGGCGAGCCCGGCCAGGGCCGCACCCAGGATCGGGGCCACCCAGAACAGCCAGAGCTGGCCCAGCGCCCAGCCGCCCGCGAACGGTGCCACGGCCAGGCTGCGCGCCGGGTTCACCGAGGTGTTGGTGACCGGGATGCTGATCAGGTGGATCAGGGTCAGTGCCAGGCCGATCGCGATGGGCGCAAACCCGATCGGTGCCCGCTGGTCGGTGCCGCCCAGGATGATGAACAGGAACATGAAGGTCATCACCAGCTCGCAGACGAACGCCGCGAGCATGGTGTAGCCGCCGGGCGAATGCTCGCCATAACCGTTGGCCGCAAAGCCGCCAGCCACGAAATCCGGCTTCCCGCTCGCGATGAGGTAGAGGATGACCGCACCCGCCAAGCCGCCAAGCACCTGCGCCACGATATAGGGGAGCAGTTCCTTGGCCTCGAAGCGGCCGCCCAGCCACAGGCCGACCGAGACGGCGGGGTTCAGGTGGCAGCCCGAGATATGCCCGATCGCATAAGCCATGGTCAGCACGGTCAGGCCGAAGGCCAGGGCGACCCCGACAAAGCCGATGCCGAGTTCCGGAAAGGCTGCGGCCAGCACCGCGCTGCCGCAGCCGCCAAGCACCAGCCACAACGTCCCGATAAACTCGGCCACACACTTGCGCGACAGATCCATAGCAGCCTCCCTAAAAGATCTCGCCGGTTGGCCGGCGCTAGATGTGTGATTTTTCGCATCGAGTCGAGTGACAGGGCAGGATAGGCGCTCCTGGGAGCTCCGACAGTAACTATCTTTGCCGGCGCCGGTGCGACCTGGCGGTGTTCGGGCTTCTGCCGCACCAAGCCGGCCGGCAGCGCAGCCTCGACTGGTCAGGCCACCGGTGCCGGGCTAGCTTCGGCAGCGACGGCACCCTCGCGGCCTGCCGGCCATCGCCCGGGCGGGACCGGGGGGTGCCGTCCGGCCAGAGCATCCGACCTGCAGCAGAGGCTCGCGCATGAACTATCTATCTCTGGCCCTCGGCTGGTCGATCGTCTGGGCCGGCCTGTCTATCGCTCAGCCGGCTCAGGCCCAGACCCAGGCGCCCGCGTCCGAAGCGCTCAGCGTCATGGACATCGACGGCAGCGGTGGGGTGGACCAGGCGGAGCATGGCATCGCCATGGGCGCGGCCTTCGCCCATGCCGACAAGAACGCCGACGGCGTGCTCGATGCGGACGAGGCGGCACTGCTCTCGCTGCCGGCGCAGGTCGATGCGGACGGGGACGGGCGCATCACCATGCAGGAATATCTGGACAGCGCCCGGCAGGACTTCCAGGCGGCCGACCAGGACGGCGACGGCCTGCTGGTACCCTGATCGATCGGACAGTGGCAGGTCCGCCGGCAGACGGCGGGCAGCGGGAGTGAAGCATGCGCGTCGTCGTGCTGGGTGGCGGGGTCGTAGGCGTCGCCTCGGCCTACTGGCTGATGCAGGATGGCCACCAGGTCGAGCTGGTGGAACGGCGCGAGGCCGCCGGGCTCGAGACCTCCTGGGGCAACGGCGCGGTGATCCATGTGAGTTCGGTGGAACCCTGGTCGGCGCCGGGCGTGCCGCTCCAGGTGCTGCGCTGGATCGGCAAGGAGGACGCGCCCTTCCTCCTGCGCCTGGGGGCGCTGCCGCGGATGTGGCGCTGGGGCCTGGAATTCCTGCGCAACTGCGCCGAGCCCAGGCACCGCGAGAATGCGCGGGCCAACCTCGAGCTGGCGCTCCTGAGCGCCCGGTCGATGGCGGAGATCCGCGCGGCCACCGGCATCCAGTACGACCATGCCGGCCACTGCGTCATGAAGACCTTCGGCGACCCGGCCTCCCTGGCCGCGGCCACCGCGGTGCACGAGGCACTGGCCCCCCATGGCCTGGTGACCGAGCGGCTGGACGTCGCGGCCTGCGTGGCCCGCGAGCCGGCGCTGCTGGCGAACCACGACAAGCTCGCCGGCGGCCTGTTCTTTCCGCAGGACGAGATCGGTGACTGCCCAAAGTTCGCGCAGGGGCTGGCGGCCTGGTGCGCGGCCAGGGGCGTGCGCTGCCATTTCGGGACGACCGTCGAACGGATCGAGGTGGCCGGTGGCAGGGTCACGGGCGTAATCACCGCCAGCGGACGGATCGCCGCCGATGCCGTGGTCGTGGCGCTCGGCAGCTTCAGCCCGTTCATGGTGCGGCAGCTGGGGATCCGGCTGCCGATCTATCCGGTCAAGGGCGTCTCCATCACCGCGCCCAGGCGGCTGTGGCCCGACGCCGTGCGCAACGCCATCCTCGACGATGCCGGGCACTATGCGCTGACCCCGGTGGGCGACCGGCTACGCGCGGTCGGCACCGCGGAGATCACCGGCTACGACACGACCCCGGATCCGGTCCGCATCCGCGCCCTGGTCGACAAGATCTGCGTGCTGTTCCCGGGCTTCCGCGCCGTGGCCGACAGTCCCGAAGCGGTGAGCTGGGCAGGGCTGCGGCCGGTCATGCCGGATGGCCGGCCGCTGATCGGCAAGACGGCGCTGCCGGGCCTGTTCCTCAATACCGGGCACGGCCATACCGGCTGGACCATGGCGGCAGGCTCGGGCCGGCGGCTGGCGGCGGCGATCCGTGCCCAAGCCGGGCAGGGCATGGCGGCCGCGGCGGCCTAACGCCGGCTCTGGTGCGCTTCTTGCTCCTTCCTAAGCGGCCCGATAGACCGAAAAGGTCAGGGAACCCGCAAAAGGAATGAAACAGGCATGTCGAACGACAGGGACAATAACGCCGACGCCAGCATGCTCCGCCGCGGGGTGCTCGGCCTGTCCGCGGCCGGAGCCCTGGGCAGCGTCGCGGGCGCTGGGCTCGGGCTGCTCGCCCCGCGGGCGGCCATGGCGCAGGAGGCCACGCCCAGCCGGCTGCAGACCGTGCTGGAGCGAGGTCACCTGATCGTCGGCACCGGGAGCACCAACCCGCCCTGGCATTTCGAGGACGAGACCGGCACGCTGGTCGGCATGGACATCGACATGGCCCGGCTGCTCGCCAAGGGTCTGTTCGACGACCCCGAAAAGGTCGAGTTCGTCCTGCAGGGCCCCGATGCCCGCATTCCGAGCCTGGTGACCGAGAAGGTCGACATAGTCTGTCAGTTCATGACGGTAACCCCGGGCCGGGCCCAGCAGGCCGACTTCACGGTCCCCTACTATCGCGAGGGCGTCGGCGTCATGATGATGGCCGACGGCGACTACAAGACCTTCGACGACCTGAAGGCCGCCGGCAGCAACCTCACCCTCTCCGCGCTGCAGAACGTATTCATCGAGGACTGGGCGCACAAGGAACTGCCGGAGGCGCGCGTCGACCAGTTCGAGAGCCCCGATGCAGCCCTGCAGGCGCTCAACGCCCGCCGGGTCGACGGCTATTTCGGCGACCAGTCCGCGATCCGCTGGCTGATGCAGCAGGCACCTGGGCGCTATGTCGACTCCGGCCGGGGATGGCTGCCCAACTCCTACGCCTCGGCGGTGAAGCAGGGCGATCCCACCTGGCTGAACTGGGTCAACACCGTCTATCGCGAGGCGATGCTGGGCGTAGATTTCGACTCCTTCGCCGCGTCCTACCAGAAGTGGTTTGGCATCACCCTGGAGACCCCGAAGGTCGGCTTCCCGAGCGAGTTCGCCTGACCATCACGACGTAGAGAATGGCTGACGGAGGTCGGGCCGACTGCCCGGCCTCCGGTGGCGCGGCTGCGGAGTCGGCAGGTTGCTCAACTATAACTTCAACTGGTCGGTCATCTGGCGGAACTGGGACAAGTTCCTGGACGCGCTCCTGCTCGGGCTGGGCATGGCGGTCCTGTCCCTGCTGGCCGGCTGCGTGATCGGCCTGGCGGTGGCCTATGCCCGGACATCGGGGCCCAAATGGCTGCAATGGCTGGCCTGGGCCTATGTGGAGATCATCCGCAACACGCCGCTCCTGCTGCTGGTCTTCATGTGCTACTTCGTCCTGCCGGAATTCGGCATCCGGTTCCTGGACAAGATCGAGTCCTTCGTCCTGACCCTCTCCCTCTATGCCGGCGCCTACATGGCCGAGGTGTTCCGCGCGGGCCTGGCCTCGATCCCCAGGCAGTATGTGGAGGCAGCCAAGGCGATCGGCATGCGCCCATGGCAGCGTCAGCGCTGGGTGGTCCTGCCGGTGATGTTCCGCATCACCCTGCCAGCGATCAGCAACAACCTCATCTCGCTGTTCAAGGATACCTCGCTGGCCGCCGCCATCGCGGTCCCGGAGCTGACCTTCACCGCCCGGCAGGTCAACGCCAACACCTTCCGGGTGATGGAGGCCTGGCTCACCGCCAGCGCCCTCTACCTCCTGGCATCCTACGCGATCGCGCTGGCGCTGCGCGCGCTCGAGCGCCGCTACGCGTCGATCCGCTGAAGGGGCCGTGGCATTGGAACGCGGAACCTTCCTCTACGAGATCTGGGTCGCGCGCTGGTCGCTGCTCTCCGGCCTGGGCATCACCGTCTCCTCGGCCGCACTGACCATCGTGATCGCCACGCTGCTCGGCATGATCCTAGGCATCGGCCTGACCTATGGCTGGCGGCCGCTACGCTGGCTGATCCGCCTCTATGTCGACGTGCTGCGCGGCATCCCGGTGCTGGTGCTGATCCTGTTCGCCTATTACGGGCTGGCAATGTTCAAGATCAACGTGCCGCCCTTCTGGGCCGGGGTGATCGCCCTCGCGGCCTTCTCCACGGCGCACATCGCCGAGACCATCCGCGGCGGGATCCAGTCGCTTCCGCAGGGGCAGACCGAGGCGGCCAAGGCGATCGGGCTGCAGTTCCACCAGCGCCTGGCCTATGTGATCATCCCGCTGGCGACCCGCCGGGTCCTGCCACCCTGGATGAACACTTGCGCCGAGATCGTGAAGAACACGACCCTGCTCTCCATCATCGGCGTGGTCGAGTTCCTGCTCTCGAACCAGCAGGCGATCGCACGGAACTACCTGGTGCTGCAGTTCTACCTGCTCGCGGCGGTGGTCTATCTCCTGATCAACTTCACCATCTCGCAGCTCGGCGCCATGCTGGAGCGCCGCTACGCCCATTTCCGCTACTGAAGGCCAGGCTGACCATGTCGACGAGCAAGCCGACGCCGCTCCTGCAGGCGCGTGGCGTGAAGAAGAGCTTTGGCGACCTCCAGATCCTGAAGGGCATCGACCTGGACGTGCATCAGGGCCAGGTCGTCGCCCTGATCGGCGCGTCCGGCTCCGGCAAGACGACCTTCCTGCGCTGCATCAACCTCCTGGAGGAATATGAAGGCGGCACGATCCTCCTGGACGGCGAGCAGATCGGCTATCGGGTCGAGGGCGAGAACGACGAGCGGCGCCGGCTGAGCGAGGCGCGGGTCTCGGCGCAGCGAGCCCGGATCGGCATGGTGTTCCAGAGCTTCAACCTGTTCCCGCACATGAGCGCCGAGCAGAACGTGATGCTGGGGCTGACCAAGGTGCGTGGCAAGCCGAAGGCGGAGGCGCAGGAGATCGCCCGGCACTGGCTGGCGCGGGTGGGGTTGGCCGACCGGCGCGACCATTATCCCTATCAGCTCTCGGGCGGGCAGCAGCAGCGGGTCGCGATCGCGCGGGCGGTGGCGATGGAGCCCCGTCTCCTGCTGTTCGACGAAGTGACCTCGGCACTCGACCCGGAGCTGGTGGCCGAGGTGTTGGCGGTGATGCAGGACCTGGCGAAGAGCGGCATGACCATGTTGCTGGTCAGCCACGAGATGCTGTTCGTGCGCCAGGTCGCGGACCATGTGGTGTTCATGGACGGGGGGCTCGTGGCGCAGGCGGGATCGCCTGCCGAGATATTCGAGCGGCCGAGCACGCCGCGCCTACGGCAGTTCCTGGGCCGCTTCCATGGCATCCTGAGTTCGGTCACGTGAAGCTGCCGTAAGGAACTGCACCAGCCGCCGCCAGTTGTCAGCCCGCGCGATGTATTTTTCGCGTGGAGCACATAAATGCAGTGCATGTTCATCGTCCTTGCCACTTTGTTGACGGGGATGGCCGGCCTGGCTCGTGCGGAAGGACCGCCGGCGGCGGTTGCCGGGAAGAAGGCGGAGTTGCTGGAGGAGAAGGCGGCGGACCAGCCGGTGGCGCCTGCGGAACGGATCACACCGGCCGAGGCCAGGGCGGTCGATCCGCAGGGGCAGAAGCCCCTGGACGACTCACTGACCTGTCTCGCCCGGACAATCTACTGGGAGGCCAAGGGCGAGGGCGAGGCAGGGATGACGGCGGTGGCCTCGGTGGTGATGAACCGTCTGGCCGCCCCCTCCTTCCCGACAACGGTCTGCGCGGTGGTGACCCAGGGGCGGGAGAACGCCACCTGCCAGTTCTCCTGGTGGTGCGACGGCCGTCCGGACGACGTCGAGGAGCCCCAGGTCTATGACGAGGCGATGGAGATCGCCCGGCGCGCCCTGAACCGGCAGATCGAGGACCCGACCGGCGGCGCCGTGAACTTCCACCTGGACACGGTTCATCCCGAATGGGCGGACGCGTTCGTGAAGACCGCGACCATCGGCGCGCACGTCTTCTACCGCGCACCCGCGGTCACCGCCGCGAACTGAGCGGTCAACCGAACTCGACCCGCTCGATGTCCTCGTCGCTCCAGCCGAAATGGTGGGCGATCTCGTGGATCAGGACGTTGCGGACCAGGTCGTTGAAGTCGACGTCGGTCTCGCACCATTCGGCCAGGATCGCCTGGCGGAACAGGAAGATCATGTCGGGCGGAGCACCGCTTTCGCGGGCCTCGTGCAGTCCCACCGGGATGCCGGCATAGAGGCCGGTGAGGTCGTAGGGATTCTCCAGGCCGAGGTCCTTGACCACCTCGTCCTCGGCCAGTTCCTGCACGACCACCGGAACGTCGCGCAACGGGGTGCGGAACGGCTCGGGCAGGTCCGCCAGGATCTCCTGGCCCAGTCGCACGATGTCGTCCGCCGACGGTGGATACCAACCCCGCTCGCTCATGCCCGCCATCTCACTCCCGTTGCGCTCGCCATCAAATGGAACGGGTCCCGCGGGTAGGAAAGACCCGCGGGACCCGTTGCCGGACGAGACGGCCGATCGCTCAGGCGAGCTTCTGGCGCACGTCCTTGATGGCGGAGCTGATCAGATCCTGCTCCTTGGCCGGGTCGAGCTGCTCGGCGAGCAGGCGGCGGGTGGTGCGGATCGCGAGGTCGGCGGCCTTGCCGCGGATCTCGGCGACGGCACTCGCCTCCTCCTGGGCGATGCGCTCTTCGGCGGCACGGGTGCGCCGCTCGATCGAGGCGGCCAGATCGGCCCGGAGCTGCTTCTCGACCCGCTCGTTCTCCTCGGCGCCATGCTGGAGGATGCTGGCCGCCAGCCCCTCGCCGTCATGGAGCTGGCGCTGGTGCTTGGCGAGCAGGGCCTGCGCCTCCTCGCGCAGGCGCTGCGCCTCGTCCAGCTCGCGCCGGATCTGGTCGGCACGCCGGTCGAGCGCGCCGATCAGCTGCTCCTTGACCGGCTTCCAAAGGACCAGCACCAGGATGATGAGCGAGATCAGCAGCCAGAAATACTCGATCATCTCACGCGGCCTCCTTCGTCACCGCGGCCAGCGCCGCCTCGGCGGCCGCGCGCGGGACCTCGCGGCCGATCAGGCGCTGGGTGGCGGCCTGAGCGACTTCGACGGCCACGTTGTGCAGTTCGGCCAGTGCCGCGTCGCGCGCCGCCTGGATCCGCTGCTCGGCAGCCTCGACCTTGGCCGCCAGTTCGGCGTCCAGCTCGGCCTGCCGCGCGGTGTTCTCCGCGATCAGCCGCTCGCGGGTGGCCGCGATCTGGCCGCTGGCCTTGCCCTGCGCGTCGGCCACCACCTTCTGGTAGCGCACCAGCGCCGCCTCGGCCTCTTCCCGCAGCTTGGTGGCGCGGTCGAGGTCGGCGGCGATCCGGTCCTGGCGGGATTCCAGCACCTCGCCGACTCGCGGCAGGGCCTTGGTCTTGAACAGCCAGAACAGGAGCAGGAAGCTCACCGCCAGCCAGAAGATCTGGCTGGGAAAGCTCGAAGGGTCCAGCTGCGGCAGGCCGGCCGAGGTCTCGTGGACCTCATCCGCGGCCTGGGCGAACACCGGGGCCGCCAGCACCAGGGCCGGCAGGCTCGTGATCATTGAACGCAACAGACGCTGCATCGGCCCCGTTCTCCCGAAGACATCCAGAGAATGCCCGGGCGGCCGACCCCTGAGGGAGGTCGGCCGCCCGGCCACGGAAGATCAGGTGAACAGGATCAGGAAGGCGATCAGCAGCGCGAACAGCGCCACCGCCTCGACCAGCGCGAACCCGATGATCGCATAAGGGAAGACCCGCTGCTGCACCGAGGGGTTGCGGCCCACGGTCGCGATCAGGGTCGAGAAGATGTTGCCGATGCCGAGACCGACCCCGAACAGCGCGAAAGTCGCGATGCCGGCGCCAATCATCTTAGCTGCCATGACGTCCATCGAGTTCACTCCAAGAAGCGGCGCGAATCTGCGCCAGTTTCCACCGTCACTTCACGTCCACATGGGGGCCTGGCGAACCTACGGCCCAATCAGTGCATGTGGATCGCGTCATGCAGGTAGATGCAGGTGAGGACCGTGAAGATGTAGGCCTGCAGGAAGGCCACCACGACCTCGAAACCGAGCAGCGCCACGGTCACGGCCAGCGGCGCGAAGCCGAAGATACCGAGCGCCGTGACGAAGCCCGCGAAGACCTTCAGCATCATGTGGCCGGCCATCATGTTGACGAACAACCGGACCGACAGGCTGATGGGGCGCACGCAGTAGGAGATGATCTCGATCGGCACGAGCAGCGGGATCATCGCCTTCGGCGCGCCGGCGGGCACGAAGAAGTGGGCGAAATGGGCGCCGTGGATGGCGAAGCCCAGCGCCGTGATCAGCACGAACACCGTGATCGCCATGGCGAAGGTCACGATGATGTGGCTGGTGAAGGTGAAGGCCATGGGCACGAGGCCCAGCATGTTGCCGAACAGGATGAACATGAACAGCGTGAAGATCGCCGGGAAGTAGCGCATCCCTTCCCGGCCGGCATTGTCCTTGATCAGTCCGGCAATGAATTCGTAGGCGAGCTCGACCACCGACTGGAGCCGGCCTGGAATCAGGGCGGCATGCTTGGTGCCGAGCATGACGAGGCCGTAGGCAGCACCCACCGAGATCAACATCCACAAGGACGACTGCGTGAAGGACAGGTCCAGGCCCGCCACGTTGATCGGCACGAGCGGATTGACGACGAATTGATGAAGCGGGTCGGCCACTGGATCGCCCTCGTCCGGTTTGTCAGCCCGGGCCGCGACCCTGCCCGTCCCCCTTGCCGCCGTGCGGATCGACCATGCCGATCCGCACCAGATGGCGCCAGGCGTTGAGCATGCCGGCCGCGGTGCCGAGCAGGAACAACAGAATGGTCAGGATCGGGCGCGTGCCGAGCCAACTGTCCAGCGCCAGACCTAATCCTACCCCCGCCACCACGCCGACGACGAGCTCGATCCCGACGGCGAGCCCGTTGCCGAAGTTGAGCTTGGGCTGGTTGCGGTCGGCCCCGTTCCCCTTGCCCGCAGCTTCCCGCTGGTCCCGCGCAGCACGTATGCGCTGGTCCAGGTCGGCAAAGGCGCGGTCGTGGTCGTCGTCTGCCATCCATCCCATACCACAGGGACGCACGCGAACGGACGACGCCCGTTCGGTCCGACCCGAGGCGAGCGGCAACCTACTCGGCGGGCGACACAGGTCAAGCAGGCGTGACCGCGACAGGCTGGCTCTTTTGGTCGATTCTGTGGAGGTGCTGGCAGAAAACCGGGTCCGGGCCGGTCAGGCGGTCCGCCGCATCTCCAGCGCGCGGCCGAGTTCGACCGACACCAGCCGGCTGACACCACGCTCGATCATGGTGACGCCATAGAGCCGGTCCATCCGGGCCATGGTCAGGGCGTGGTGGGTGACCACCAGGAACCGGGTGCCGGTCCGCGCCGCGATTTCCTGGACCAGGTCCACCAGTCGGCCGACATTGGCGTCGTCCAGCGGCGCGTCGACCTCGTCCAGCACGCAGAGCGGCGAGGGATGGGCCAGGAAGAAGGCGAAGATCAGGCAAAGCGCGGTCAGCGCCTTCTCGCCGCCGGACATCAGCGACAGGCTGGTGAGCTTCTTGCCGGGCGGGCTCGCCTCCAGCTCCAGCCCGCCCTTCAGCGGGTCGGTCGGATCCGTCAGGGTCAGCCTGGCGTTGCCGCCGTTGAACAGGCGGGTGAACAGCTCGGCGAAATGGCGTTCCACCACGGCAAACTGCTCCAGCAGGCGCTGGCGCGCCTCGCTGTCCAGCGAGCGTACCGCCTTGAGCAGCCGTGCGGCCGCCTCCTCCAGCTCGGCCCGCTCGGCCGACAGGCGCTCGAACTCGGCGCGCGCTGCCTCGGCCTCCTCGGCGGCCAACAGGTTGACGGCCCCCATCCGGTCGCGGCTGGCACGCAGCCGACGGGCGCGCTCCTCGAGCTCCGACAGCGAGCTGGACCCGGCGCCGGGCCCCGGCTCGGACAGGGCTTGGTCGGGAAAACGCTCGGCCAACTCCTCCTTCAGCGCCGTCAGGGCCGCCTGTGCCGCCTGGCGCGCCGTCCGAGTCTCGGCCGCTGCGAGTGCTGCCTGGCGTTCGGCCTGCTCGGCCACCGCCAGCGCCTCGCGCCGTTCGGCCAGCGCTGCCTCGGCCCTGGTCGCCGCGGCCCGAGCCGCGTCCGCCGCCACCGCCTCTTCCGCTTCCGCCTGGACCAGTGCCCGGGCTTCCCCTTCGAGACGGCCGGCTTCCGCCGTTGCCCGCGCCGTGCGCCCGGCTAGCTCCGCGGCCAGCTCGCCGGCATCGGCGATGGCGGCGTCCAGCCGTGCCGCCTCCGCCTCCAGCCGCTCCAGCCGCTCCTGGCGATGGACGGCACGCTCCGCCAGGAGCCGCAGCTCGGTGCCAGCCTCCGCCAGACGCCGTTCGGCCTGGACCGCCGCCTCGCGGGCACTGGCCAGCGCCTGCTCGGCATCCTTCGCCGCTGCCCGGGCCTGGCCCAGCTCCGCCTCGGCCGCAGCCAGCTCCTGCTCACATGCCGACCGGCGCCGCACGGCGTCCGCCTGTTCCTGCCCGTGACGGGCCAGCGCCGCTTCCGCCGTGGCGCGCTCGGCCAGGAGTGCCGCCCGCTGCTCCTGGAAGGCCGTCTCCGCCAGACGCATCCGGCCGACAACGCCCGCGCTCTCCTCGCGCAGCCGGACGATGGCCGCGGCCAGCCGCTCGCCTTCCTGGCGGGCCTGGGCCTGCTCCCGCTCGGCCAAGGCGACCGCCTGGGTCAGTTCGGCCGAACGCTGGCGCAGCCGAGCCAGCTCCGCCTTCCCTTCCCGCGGGTCGACCGCGGCTGCCCGCTCCGCCTCCACCTCGGCCTCGTCCCCCTGAAGGGCCGAGGCTGCAGCCTCGATCCGTCCCAGCAGCTCGTCGAGCTGGGCCTGGCGGTGCTGCCAGGCCTGATCGGCGGCAAGGGCGGCCCGGGCGGCCCGTTCGGCGGCATCCAGCTCCTGGCGTGCCCGGCCCAGCGCCTGCTCACAGCCTGCCACCGCCTGGCGCGCGGCCTGCCGGGCCGCCTCCGCGGCCTGGTGCTCCGCCCGGAGCGCCGCAGCCACCGGCCGGTCGGCATCCAGCTGCCGGGTCAGCCGCTCCAGCCGGTCGCGCTGGGCCAGCAGCAGCGCCGCCGCATCCCTGGCACCCGGCAGGCGCACGTAGCCGTCCCAGCGCCACAAGCCGCCATCCGGGCTGACCAGCGCCCCGCCATCCGGCAGATGGCGCTGCAGCCGGGCCGCCTCGTCCGAAGGCGCCAGCCAGACGGGGCCCAGGGCACGGGCCAGGGCTTCGGGTACGCGCGCCAGATTGGCCAGCCGTGGCAGGTGGGCCAGTTCCGCCGGTGGCTCGACCGGTGCGGCGGACCCGACCAACCAGTGGCGCGGCGCCTGCGGGTCCAGCGAGGCAGTCAGCCCCTCGCCCAGCGCCGCCGCCAACGCAGCGGCCTGTTCCTCGGCAACCGCGATCGCGGCGATCACCTCGTCAGCCCGGACCGGCGGCAAGACCTTGGCGAGTTCCTGCCGCTCCTGCTCCAGCCGTGCCAGGCTGCTGGCGGCAGCACTGGCGGCCGCGAGCCTGGCCGCATGCTCGGCTTCGGCGGCCGTGAGCGCATGGCGCGCCTCCGCCAGCTCCTGCTCGGCCAGGGCCAGGGCGGCCCGAGCGGCCGTCACCGCCTCGGCACTGCCGCTCATCGCCGCCTCCGGCCGAGGACCGAGCTTCGCCACCCCGTCGCCATGCTCCCGGCGCTGCCGGTCGAGCACGGAGCGGCGCTCGGCCAGGGCGGCCAGCCGGCGCTGGAGGCGGCGATGCTGCTCCTCGATCTCCCCCTGGCGGCGCTCCAGGGCCGGCAGCGCTGCCGCCACCGCCTGCCGCTCGGCCCGCAGGCCGGCCAGGGCCGCTTCCGCGGCGGCCAGCCGCTCGGCGGCAGCGGGCTGGGCAGCCTCGGCCGCCGCCAGCTCGGCAGCCAGCTCCGCCGCCTGGCTGGCGAGCTTCCGGGACTCGGGGTCCGTCTCGGGCGGCACCAGCCGGTCCAGCCGGGCGCGCTCGGCCAGGATCGCCGCTTGCAGCCCGGCGTCGGCCCGGATGAGACCGTCCAGGGTCTCGTGCAGCCGGGCGACCTTGGCCTCGGCCCCGAAGCGATGCTCGCGCGCGGCCAGCGCATCCGCTTCCAGCTTGGTGCGGTGATGGCTGGCCGCAGCCGTGGCGGCTTCCAGCTCCGGCTGCTCGGCCGTGCGCTGGGCGGACTGCGCCGCTGCCGCCTGGGCCTCCGCAGCCAGGGCCCGCCGTTCCTCGGCCAGCGCCTCGATGCGCCGCTCCGCCTGCGCGCGCTCGGCCAGGGCGGCATCACGGCGCGTTGCCAGCTCGGCGGCCTCGGCAGCCGCCCGATCCGCTTCGCCCCGGCGCGCCGTCACCCGCTCGACCAGGGCCGCATGGCGCGGCACCAGGCGGGCCAGGGCGTCGCGGGCACCATTGGCCTCGGTCTCGGCCGCGGCGAGCCGCGCCAGCTCCGCCTGGCGCTCCTGCTCGGCCCGATCGGCCAGCCGGTCCGCGTCGCGGGCGGCATTCGCCGCCGCCTGAAAGCGCTGACGGGCATCCAGCAGCCTTGCCGCGGCCAGTGCCGCCTCGGCCTCGCGCAGTTCCTTGGCCACCTTCCGGTAGCGCTCGGCCTGGGCCGCCTGGCGGGAGAGCTGCTCCATCCGGGTCTGCAGCGCGCCGATCAGGTCGGCGATCCGGGCGAGGTTGCCCTCGGTCTGCAGGAGCTTGCTCTCGGCCTCGCGCTTGCGGCTCTGCAGCCCGCCCACGCCGGCCGCTTCCTCCAGAAAGCGCCGCCGGTCCTCGGGCTTGGCCTCGGTGACCGCCTGGACCTGGCCCTGCGCCACGATCGCGGTACCGCGGGCACCGGCACCGGCGTCCTGGAACAGGCGCTGCACGTCGCGCGCCCGGACCTCTCGGCCGGCGATGCGGAAGGTCGAGCCGTTGCCGCGGGTGATGGTGCGGCGCACCTCGGCCTGACCGTCCGTGGCGTGGCGCGAATAGTCGGTGAGATCGCCCTCCACCACGACCATGACGTCAGCGAGCTCGCGCGCGGGCCGGCTGCCGGTCCCGGCGAAGATCACGTCGTCCATGTCGTCGCCGCGCACACCGCGCGCCGACGCCTCGCCGCTCACCCAGCGAAGCGCGTCGACGATGTTCGACTTGCCGCAGCCATTCGGCCCGACGATGCCGGTCAGCCCCGGCTCCAGCGTCAGCTCGACGCGGTCGGCGAACGACTTGAAGCCGTGGATGACGATCCGGGTGAGGCGCAACGCCTGCCCCTCGTCAGTTCACCAGGGGGTCCAGGATCTCGGAGAAACCCTCGGCGCCGAGATTGCCGGCATGAAGCTGGTCGTTGATGAGGAAGCTCGGGGTGGACTGGATCGAGTGCTGCTGCTCGCCGTCCAGCCGCATCTTCAGGATCGAATCGCCCAGCTCCTGGTCGGCGAGGCATGCGTCGATCCGCTCGTCGCTCAGGCCTCCCAGCTTGGCGAGCTGGCGCAACGCCGCCGAAGGATCATCGGCCACCGCCCAGCGGTCCTGGTTCTGGAAGAAGGCCGACAGGAACAAGGGGCCGCGCTCCTGCCCGGCGCAGTGTGCTAGGATCGAGGCCTGCAGCGCCATCTGGTCCAGCGGGAAGTCGCGGAAGATCAGCCGCACCTTGCCGGTGTCGATGTATTTCTTCTTCAGCTCGGGCAGGGTCTCGTTGTGGAAGGACGCGCAGTGCGGGCAGGTGAGCGAGGCGTACTCGATCATGGTGACCGGTGCGTCGGGCGAGCCGATGACGAATTCCTGGGCCGTCTCGGCCAGGGCCGGCCCCGTCCCGGCGAGGCAGCAGGCGGCGACGGCGGCAAGGAGCAGCGAGCGACGATCCGACATGACTTCTCCTAGCTTGCGGGCGATGGGCCTGACCTGCGCGCGGGCACCGGCCATTCCATAACCGTTGCGCGAGCACAAGACGAGCGGTTCACGTGCTGGGCGGTGCTTCCGGCCGAAGCTGTTGCGACCACTGATCGGCGGCGACCTGCGCCTGCTCGCGCTGGGCGGGGCTCAGCACATTGGTCAGGCGGTCGAGCCGCTCCGGCGCCTTGGGATGGCCGTTGCGCGCCGCCAGCAGGTACCAGCGATAAGCGGCGACCGCGTCGCGGTCGCCCAGCCGCCCCCGATCGTACAGGTCGGCCAGCTTGTACATGGACTTCTCGTCGCCGACGGCAGCCGCGCGCTCGTACCAGACGGCCGCCTGGGCCGGCTCGGTGGGCCAGGCGGAGGTGTCGGAATAGAGGTCGCCCAGGCGGGCATAGGCGCGGCTGTCGCCCAGGTCGGCGGCTCGCTCGAACAGTTCCACGGCGCGGACCTTGTCCACGGTCACCCCGTCGCCGTCGGCGTAGCGCTTGGCGATGTTGAACAGGGACTGGGCGTCGTCGTTCTGCCCGGCCAGTTCATAATAGCGCAGCGCCTGCTCGACATCGACGGTCACGCCCGCCTCGCCCCGCTCGAACATCCGGGCGAGCTTGACGTAGCTGCTGACCCGGCCGGCCTGGGCCGACTGGGTGTACCAGTAGACCGCGAAGTCGCCGTTCTGCGGCACGCCGCGGCCCTCGCGGTAGAGGTCGCCCATCCATTCCTGGGCCTGGGCATCCCCTTCATCGGCGCGCGGCTCGATCAGCTTGTGTGCCTGGTCGTAGTAGCGCGCCGCCTCCACCAGGTTGCGCGGCACCCCGCCCTCGCCGAGATAGAGCAGATTGGCCAGGCGCAGCTGCGCGTCGATCAGGTTCTGCGCGGAGGCCTGGCGATAAAGGTCCAGGGCGCGCTGGCGGTCGGCAGGCGTCGCCTCCGGCCCGTCCTCCAGCACCCTGGCATATTCATAGAGCACCAGCGGATCGCCCGAGACGGCCAGCACGGCATAGGTGGCCAGCGCCCGGTCGCGCTCGCCCTCGTCGGCCAGGGCCCGCGCCCGCGCCAGATCCGCCTGTGGGACCAAAGGAGCGGCCGTGGCGGCGATCCGGGGGGCAGGCTGGCTGGCACAGGCGGCCAGGGCCAGCACCGCCAGCAGCGCAAGCATGGCCCGGCTCATCTTCCCGCCTCCCTGGTCCCGGTGCCGCTGGCCCCCGTCCGGTCGGCAACCGCGATGGCACAGCCCAGCCGCAGCAGTGCCGCCGCCAAGACGGGGTCGGTGATCTCGGCGGTAGCCTCGCTCAGCCGGGCGAGTTCGGCGTCATCGGGCCGAGCGGGACGGCGCCGACGCGGCGGTGGCGGACGGAGCGGGGGTGCCTGCACGATCCGCAGGCGCGCCACAGCCGCATAGCCGTAATGGGCGTTGACCCGTTCCACGACCTGCCGCTCGGAGAACTGGAGGTCGAGTGCCGCCGAGGCGGCTGCATGCAGCACGAGCGTGCCGCCGCTCTGCCGGCCCGGCGCGAAGCTCACCCGCACCGGCTGGCAGCGTAGCGCCAGCCGCTCGCCCACCACCAGCGGCCAGTCGCGGATGAGCGTGGTCGCCGCCAGGCCGCGCCGCCGCGCCGCCGGGGCGATCACCGCCTCGACGAACTCCCCCAGCCTCTGGCCCCGGGTCACCCGCACCGCCGCTCCGCTCGACATTCGGGGCATGACGCCCAATTTCGTCCCGGCGAGCATATCGTCCTGGCCCGCCGGAAAGGAGCATGCCACAGCGACGGCCACCGAAAAATGCACAAGAGCAGTATCGCTTGGTTCGATCCTCCCCAGCCCTGGCCTCCCCGCCCCTGGCTCCCGTGGCCGACCTGCTCGCCTGGTACGACCGGACACGCCGCCGCCTGCCCTGGCGGGCCCTGCCGGGCGAGCGGGCCGATCCCTGGGCGGTGCTGGTCAGCGAGATCATGCTGCAGCAGACCACGGTCGCGACGGTGAAGGGCCGCTTTGCCGAGTTCCTCAGCCGGTTCCCGACGGCGGCGGCCCTGGCCGCAGCGGAGATGGACGAGGTGCTCCATGCCTGGCAGGGCCTGGGCTACTACCGCCGGGCGCGCGCGCTGAAGGCCTGCGCGGAAGCGCTGGTGGCCCGCCATGGCGGGCGGGTGCCGGACGAGTTGGAGGCCCTGCTGGCGCTGCCGGGGCTGGGGCCCTACACGGCGAGGGCCGTGGCGGCGATCGCCTTCGACCTGCCGGTCGTGCCGGTGGACGCCAATGTCGCGCGGGTGGTCGGCCGGCTGATCGCCCTGGAGCTGCCGCCGGCCAGGGCCGCACGGCGCCTGCAGGCAGCGGCCGACACGCTGGCCCACACCGAGCGCCCGGGCGACGTTGCCCAGGCCCTCATGGAGCTGGGAGCGCTGGTATGCCTGCCGCGGGCACCGGGCTGCCTGGTCTGTCCCTGGCGGGATGCCTGTGCCGCTCATGCCACGGGCGAGCCCGAGCGGTTTCCGGGCCGTGCCGAGGCGAAGTCCCGCCAGGAGCGCCATGCGGTGGGCTTTCTCCTGAAGCGGGCGGACGGTGCCATCCTGTTCCGGCGCCGCCCGGACCAGGGGCTGCTGGCAGGCATGATGGAACTGCCCTCCACCGACTGGCTGCCGGAGCCGCCTGGTAGCGCCGAGATCCGCGCGGCAGCACCGGCAGGCGGGGAGTGGCAGATGCTGCCCGGCACGGTGCGCCACCTGTTCACCCACCTGGACCTGTCGGTGCGGCTCCTGCGTGGTAGGATCGCGGACGCGCCCCCTGAGGGTGTGTGGGCATCACCGGCGAATCTGGCCGGGCTGGCCCTGCCGACGCTTACCGTGAAGCTGCTCCGCCATGGTGGCGCCTGGGTCGGCAAGGGCGGGAAGGGAGTGCGTTGATGCGCATTGTCACCATCATCCTGGCCATCCTCGCCGTGCTGGTCGTGGCGGTGCTGGCGGTTCCGTTCCTGGTGCCGCGCGACTGGCTGGTCGCGAAGGTCTCGGACGCCATCAAGGACGCGACCGGCCGCCCGTTCGCGATCGAGGGCGACGTGTCCCTGGCGCTGATCCCCACGCCGCGCCTGGTGGCCGAGCAGATCCGGCTGGGCGAGGGCGACACGCCGCTGCTCCAGGTCGGCAAGCTCGAGGCGGTGGTGGCGGCCATGCCGCTGCTGCAGGGCCGGGTCGACGTGCAGCGCTTCATCGTCGCCGCACCCGTGATCCACCTGCGCGTCGACGAGAACGGCATCGGCAACTGGCAGACTGAAGCCGGCACCCCGCAGGCGGGCGGTAGCGGCGACAGCTCGGGTGACGGGGGCGGCGGCCTGCCCGACCTGGCCCTGGGCGAGGTCCGGGTCGAGGATGGGGTGGTCGACTATGCCGATGCCCGCAGCGGCCTGGCCGAGCGGGTCGAGGACATCGACATCGACCTGCGGGCGCCGGACCTGCGCGGGCCATCGAGCGTTGCCGGCACTGCCAGCTTCCGGGGCGAAAAGGTCGGCGTCGACCTGACGGTGCAGGACACCGGTACGCTCATCGAACAGCAGCAAAGCCAGGGCAGCCTCAAGATCACCGGCCCGGTCGCGGCCGCCTTCACGGGCATGCTGTCGGCCGCACCCTCGGGCACGGTGCAGGTCGACCTGCCGGAGGTGGGCCGGGCAGTGCGCTGGCTGGGCCTGCCGGTCCCGCCGACTGCGCCGATGCCCGAGCAGGTGGCGCTCGCAGGCCGGCTCGCCGTGGCGGATCAGGTCGTGACCTTCGACGATATCAGGCTCACCAGCGATCTGTTGCAGGCCACGGGGGCCCTGCGGTTCGACGGGGCCGCCGCCCGGCCCAAGCTCGGCGGCGAGTTCGCCACGGACGTGATCGACGTCGCCCGGCTGATGCCGCCGCCGGCACCGGCCAGCACCGGTGAGCCGCCGGCACCGGCCGCGCCGGCCTCCGGT
>NZ_DATMFZ010000040.1:0-2813 GCF_035556675.1 Geminicoccus sp.
ACCTCCAACAACGTCCTGACCCAGGCCAGCGTGTCGATGCTGGCCCAGGCCAACCAGATGCCCCAGACCCTGCTCCAGCTGCTGCGCTGAGCCACCCATGCCCCCGGCACTCGCCCGTGCCGGGGGCAAGCGGATCAAACCAGGCATCAACCGAATCTTCATCTCCGCCGGGCATGATCCGCCACGACCCGGGCAGCGCCCCACAACCCCGCCTTCCGGAATACCGCCATGGCTACCAGTGCGAGCAGCTTGAGCTTCGGCAGTGTCGTCACCACCGGCGGCACCACACGCCTGTCCGGCACGAACTCGAACCTCGACATCGAGGGGCTGGTCACGTCGCTGATTGAGGCGAAGAAGATCCCGGCGGTCCGCCTGGAGACGAGAATTGCTGCCAACGACGCCAAGCAGGCCGCACTGGAAGATCTGCGCGCGATCCTGGGCGAGATCCGCTCGGCGGTGGCCGGGCTGCGCAATCCGCCAGGCACGCTCGGCATCAACGATAATCTCTTCGAGCAGAAGGAAGCCTATCTGTCGGCGGATACCACGGCCTCGCCTGCGGCCATCGTCGGCGTATCGGCCAGCAACCGGGCGCAACCTGGTAGCTTCGAGCTCAGGGTCGAGCAGCTGGCCGCCGCACAGAAGCTCGCCACCGCCAGTGTCACGGGCCTCGACCAGAAGCTCCAGGATGCGTTCGGTGGTTTTGCCGGTTCGCTGGTGCTGGGGTTGGGTGGCGGCTCGACCGCGGAGATCGCAGTCGACGGCACCATGACCATCCAGGACCTGCGCAACGCGATCAACAGCCGTAGCGCCACGACGGGAATCGCTGCCACTGTTCTGCAGGTTTCATCCAGCGAGGCCCGGCTGATCCTGACCGCGCAATCCACTGGCCGAGCGATCACGTTGGCGAACGGTGCCGGCGACGATGTGCTGGCAACGCTCGGCATTTCAGCGGACGGCGGCGCTACGGTGCAGAATCCGATCCAGGCGGCGCGCCCGGCCCGCTTCAGCATCGACGGCGTGACCATCGAGCGCGCGTCGAACAAGGTCGAGGACGTGCTCCAGGGCGTCACCCTCAACCTCTACAAGAGCGAGCCCGGCACGACGGTGACGGTCGAGATTGAGCGCTCCCTCGGTGCCGTGCAGGATCAGGTCACCCGTCTGGTCGGCGCCTACAACACGTTCCGCGACTTCATCGACCAGCATAACGTGGTCGGTGCCGATGGCACCGTCTCGTCCGACAGCCCGCTGTTCGGCAACAGCTTCCTGCGCGACATGCAGCTCAAGGTCGCGTCCATCCTGGGCGGTGCCGCAACCGGTGCAGGCGGCGGCAGCCTGCGCGAGATCGGCATCACCCTGGATCCGTCCAACCGGATGAGGATCGACGCGGACAAGCTGGGCAATGCGCTGCTCACCAATCTCGATCGGGTGCGTGATATCCTGGAGTTCCGCTTCGAGAGCAACTCCGCTGATCTGGTCTTGTTCTCGCGCAGCGGGGCCCTTCAGGACACCAGCTTCACGATCGACATCGTCGACGCCGACAATGACGGCCAGATCGACAGTGCCAGCATCGACGGCGTGGTGGTGGATGTCGCCGGCAAGGTGATCAAGGGCAGGGGCGGCACCCACTATGCTGGCCTGCAGTTCCTGTGGAGCGGCACGGGCAGCGCTTCGGTGGCGGTGACCGCCAGCCAGGGGCTGGCCGATCTCGCCTATGACGAGCTGAGCCGGGTGCTCGACGAGACAGATGGCCGGCTGGCTCGCGAGATCGAGCAGGTCGAAGGCAGCACCGCCAAGGCTCAGGCCGACATTGATCGGATCACCGAGCGGGCGGACCGCTACCGTGATCAGCTAATCATCAGATTCACGGCACTCGAGACCGCACTTGGCCAGGCCAAGGCGATGCTGCAGCAGATCCGCGCGGCCCTTGGCCAGACCGACGAGCAATGACCTCGCGACCTTTGCGGGAGCTACGCCCTTGAAGCCCTACCTGCAGCATGCCCGGGCCCTCTCCGCCTACGGCCAAGCGACCGAGACGTTGCCGGCGGCTCGCCAGATCGTGATGCTCTATGACGGCATCGTCCGTCGGATGGAGGAGGCGCGGCTGGCCTGCCTCGAGGGCCGGATCGAGGATCGCTGGCAGGCGACGCAGAAGGCCGCGCGGATCTGCGATGCCCTCCACGCGAGCCTGGATCATGACCGGGGCGGCTCCGTCGCCGCCGTCTTGGATCACTGGTACGCAATGATCGGCATGAAGATCCAGCAGGTGAACGTCAGCAACGATCCGGCAGGCTGCGCCGAGGTGATCGCCCTGGTCCGCGAAGTCCGCGCCAGCTGGGACCAGCTGAGCACACCGGCCGCCGCACCTCTTCTCACCGACAACGCCAATTTCGGTCCTGGCCGCGCTACCCAGGCCTGACCAGCTGACTGACACCCGTCCTTCCCAAGACTTCTGCGAATGCTTGGATGTCTGGTCCCAGGTGTAGGACCCGTTAGCTCCTGAAGCCAGTTCCCATCTGCTATGCATTGAGCAGCAGTTGGATGGATGGGATGACGGTCGTGCTGACGGATAGACAGTGGGCGGTGCTGGCGCCCTTGATCGAGGCGTGCCGTCCGCACCGCAAGACCCAGCACCACGACCTGCGGCGGACCATCGAGGCGATCATCTGGCGCTGCCAGAATGGCGCCAAGTGGCGCAGCCTGCCGTCTGAGTTCGGGCCTCCGTTCAGGTCTCCTGACCTGAACGCCTGCGGCGATGGATCATCCGCCTGCTGGCGGATCATGGTGGATGGCGGCGCAGACCTTCATCCGCCCTC